>NZ_VIUM01000002.1:0-447552 GCF_007828315.1 Burkholderia sp. SJZ089
CCCGCGCCGTTGCTGATCGCCAGCGGCAGCACGCCGAGAATGAAGGCGAGCGAGGTCATCAGGATCGGGCGCAGCCGCAGCCGTGCCGCCTCCAGTGCCGCCTCGACCGGCCCCATCTTCTCCCCGACCTGCAGCTCACGCGCGAATTCCACGATCAGGATCGCGTTCTTCGCCGACAGGCCCACCGTGGTCAGCAGGCCGACCTGGAAGAACACGTCGTTCTCGAGACCGCGCAGCGTCGCCGCCAGCAGTGCGCCGATCACGCCGAGCGGCACCACCATGATCACCGAGAACGGGATCGACCAGCTTTCGTACAGCGCCGCCAGACACAGGAACACCACCAGGATCGAGATCGCGTAGAGGATCGGCGCCTGCGAACCCGACTGGATTTCCTGGTACGACAGGCCCGTCCAGGAGTAGCCGATACCGACCGGCAGCTTCTGCGCGAGCGCCTGCATGGCCGTCATCGCCTGGCCGGTACTCTTGCCCGGTGCCGCCTGGCCCTGGATTTCCACCGCCGAGATACCGTTGTAGCGCTCCAGCTTCGGCGAACCGTAGGTCCAGTGGCCGGTGGCAAAGGCGCTGAACGGCACCATCCCGCCCGCGCCGTTGCGCACGTACCAGATGTTCAGGTCTTCCGGCGTGGCGCGGAACGGCGCATCGGCCATCACGTACACCTTCTTGATACGACCGTCCGTATCGAGGAAGTTGTTGACGTACTGCGAGGCCCAGGCGATCGAGAAGGTCTGGTCGATCGCGGATGCCGTCACGCCGAGCGCGTTGGCCTTCTCGCGGTCGATATCGACCTTGTACTGCGGCGTGTCGTTCAGGCCGTTCGGACGCACGCCCTGCAGCGTGGGATCCTTGGCGGCCAGGCCGAGCAGCTGGTTACGTGCCGCCATCAGCGCGTCGTGGCCGAGGCCCGCGTTGTCGGTCAGCTCGAAGTCGAAGCCCGCGGCGGTACCCAGCTCGGGAATCGACGGCGGGTTGAACGGAATCACGATCGCGTCCTTGTAGCCCGCGTAGCGTCCGAACATCCGCCCGATCAGCGCCTGCACCTTCTGGTTGGCATGCTGACGCGAGGCGTAGTCCTTCAGCTTCACGAACACCAGGCCCGAGTTCTGACCGCGGCCGGCGAAGCTGAAGCCGTTCACGGTGAACGCGGATTCGACGATGTCCTTCTCGTCCTTCAGCACGTAGTCCGAAATGTCCTTCAGCGTGCGCGCGGTGGTCTCCTGGGTGGAGCCCGACGGCGTCTGCACGATCACGAACATCAGGCCCTGGTCCTCATCAGGCAGGAAGGACTTCGGCAGGCGCACGAACAGCAGCCCGACCGCGACGATCACCACCAGATAGATGATCAGCCAGCGGCCCGAGCGCTTGATCACGTGGTGCACGCCCTTGTGATAGTTGTCGCGGCTGCGGTTGAAGTTCCGGTTGAACCAGCCGAAGAAGCCCTTCTTTTCCTCGTGGTGACCTTGCGGGATCGGCTTGAGGATGGTCGCGCAAAGCGCCGGCGTGAGGATCAGCGCCACCAGCACCGACAGCACCATCGCCGAGACGATGGTCAGCGAGAACTGGCGATAGATCGCGCCCACCGAGCCGCCCGAGAAGGCCACCGGCACGAACACCGCCGACAGCACCAGGGCCACGCCCACCAGCGCGCCGGTGATCTGGCCCATCGCCTTCTTGGTCGCTTCCTTCGGCGAGAGCCCCTCCTCCGACATCACCCGCTCGACGTTCTCCACCACCACGATCGCATCGTCCACCAGCAGGCCGATCGCCAGCACCAGGCCGAACATGGACAAGGTGTTGATCGAGAAACCCACCGCCGACATGATCGCGAAGGTGCCCAGCAGCACCACCGGCACCGCGATGGTCGGGATGATGGTCGCCCGCAGGTTCTGCAGGAACAGGTACATCACCAGGAACACCAGCACGATGCCTTCCAGCAGCGTCTTGACCACTTCCTCGATCGACAGGCGCACGAACGGCGTCGTGTCATACGGGTACTTGACGGTCAGGCCGTGCGGGAAGTACTTCGACAGCTCGTCGATCTTGGCGCGCACCGCGTTCGCCGTCTGCAGCGCATTGGCGTTGGTGGCGAGCTGGATGCCGAGGCCGGCCGTCGGCTGGCCGTTGTACTTGGTGTCGAAGTTGTAGTTTTCGCCACCCAGGCTCAGCTTCGCGACGTCCTTCAGCCGCACCTGCGAACCATCCTGGTTGACCTTCAGCAGGATGTTGCCGAACTCCTCGGGCGTCTGCAGCAGGGTCTGCTCGGTGATGGTCGCCTGCAGCACCGTGCCCGGCACCGCCGGGGTGCCGCCGATCTGGCCGCCCGCGATCTGCACGTTCTGCGAGGTGATCGCGCTGGTCACATCGACCGGCGTCAGCGAGTAGTTGGTCAGCTTGTTCGGATCGAGCCAGATCCGCATCGCATACTGCGAGCCGAACAGCGTGACGGTACCGACGCCGTTCAGACGGCTGATCGGATCCTCCACGTGCGAGGCGACGTAGTTCGCGAGGTCGTACTTGTTCATGCTGCCGTCTTCCGACACGAAGGCGAGCACCAGCAGGAAGCTGCTGCTCGACTTGGTGACCTTCAGACCCAGCTGCTGCACGACCTGCGGCAGGATCGGCGTCGCCAGCGACAGCTTGTTCTGCACCTGCACCTGCGCGATGTCCGGATTGGTACCGGCTGCGAACGTCAGCGTGATGGTCGACGTACCCGAGTCGTCACTGGTGGACGACATGTACAGGAAGTTGTCGAGGCCGCTCATCTGCTGCTCGACCACCTGGGTGACCGTGTCCTCGACCGTCTTCGCCGACGCACCCGGATAGGTGGCGGAAATCTGGATCGACGGCGGCGCGATGGTCGGATACTGGGCGATCGGCAGCGTGAAAATCGACGCGATACCGGCCAGCATCAGAATGATGGCGATCACCCACGCGAAGATCGGGCGATCGATAAAAAACTTTGCCATGAAACAGGCCCCCTGTGATTACGCGCCCGAAGCTGCCGTCGCACTCGCCGCCGAACCGGCCGCCGCCCCGCTGGCCGGCGCCGCGGACGACGCGCCCGAGGCACCGGCTGCGCCGGAAGCGCCCGAGTTCATGTCGCTCGCCGCGCTCGGCAGGCTGCTCGGATCCTTGCCCGCGTTCTGGTCAGGCGGCAGTTGCGCCGCCACCGGCTTGACCGTCATGCCCGGCTGGACCTTGCCCACGCCCTGCACGATCACGCGGTCGCCCGGCTGCAGGCCACCCTCGACGATCCAGTTCTGGCCGTAGGTGCCCGAGGTCTGCAGCACGCGCGGCGCGATCTTGTTGTCCTGGCCGACCACCAGCGCGGTCGCCTGGCCCTTCGGATCGTGCTGCACGCCGATCTGCGGCACCAGGAAGGCGTTGTCGTTGCTGCCTTCGTCGATGCGCGCGCGCACGAACATGCCCGGCAGCAGCACGTGGTTCGGGTTCGGGAACAGTGCGCGGATCGTCACCGAGCCGGTGGTCTGGTCGACCGTCACGTCGGTGAACTGCAGCTTGCCCTCGAGCGGGTAGGTCTTGCCGTCCTCCAGCACCAGCTTGACCTTGGCCGCGTTCGGCCCGCTCGTCTTGATGCGCCCGCTCTGGATGTCCTGGCGCAGCTTGAGGCCGTCCAGGCTCGATTGCGTGAGGTCGACGTACATCGGGTCGAGCTGCTGCAGGGTCGCCATCAGCGTCGCCTGGCTGGCCTGCACGTAGGCGCCCGGCGTGACCTGCGAGATGCCGATGCGGCCCGTGATGGGCGAGAGCACGTCGGTGTAGCCGAGGTTGATCTGCGCGGTGTCGACCGCGGCCTTGCCCGAGGCCACGTCGGCCGCGGCCTGGCCGGCCGAGGCCACGGCGTTGTCGTAGTCCTGCTTGCTGACCGCGTTCGCGGCCACCAGCACCTTGAAGCGCGCCGCCTGCGCGTTGGTGGAGGCGAGGTTCGCCTGGGCCCGCGCGAGCGTGGCCTTGGCGCTGTTCAGCGCGGCGATGTAGGGCGCCGGGTCGATCTTGTACAGGCGCTGGCCCGCCTTGACGTCGGTGCCTTCGGTGAATTCGCGACGCAGCACGATGCCGTCCACCCGTGCCCGCACCTGGGCGACCAGGAAGGCACTGGTGCGGCCCGGCAGTTCGGTGACGACCGGCACCGATTGCGGCTGGACCGTCACGACGCCGACTTCCGGCGCCTGCTGTTGCGGTGCCGATTCTTTTTTTCCACAGGCAGCAAGGAAGACTGCTGCCGCGGCGACACTGATTAAGCGGTATGGAACCCGTTCGACGCGCATGGAACGACCTCGTTCGTAACAAAAGAAGTAAGTGCTTGGCCTGGGGCCGCGACACGAATGCGCCTTGCGGCGCCGATCGAACACACCAGAAATGCAGGACTGCGAATACGACAACGGCACGCATGCCGCCGTGCCGGGGGATGTCGCGCGACAACCGCGACGCAATACGGGAGGGAAATCAGCAGAGGTGGATATTAACTGATTGCCGCAGGGGTATTCGATCTACTGCTTGGGCCCTTCGATCGTGGGTGGTATTGTATATACGTTCATGTATGTATGTAAAAGCCGTTCATGAACGATACAAATTCTTACAAATTACCGACGGTTACGCACGTAAGTTCACGCGCGGATCCCTTCTCCGGATCAAGCAATCATCGGTTTTCCAGGCTCATCATCAACGTCGCCGATCTCATCAATACCGGCGCAGCACAGGCACAGCAATGGTCAGACGTACCAAAGAGGAAGCGCTCGCGACCCGCAACGGCATCCTCGACGCCGCCGAGCACGTCTTTTTCGAGAAGGGCGTCTCGCACACCACGCTCGCAGACATCGCCCAGCACGCGGGCGTCACGCGCGGCGCGATCTACTGGCATTTCGCGAACAAGGGCGAGCTGTTCGATGCCATGTTCGACCGCGTGTTCCTGCCGATCGACGAGCTGAAGGCGACCTCCGACAAGCCCCGCGCCGACCCGCTCGGGCGCATCCGCAAGATCCTCGTCTGGTGCCTGCTGGGCGTCGCGCGCGATTCGCAGCTGCGGCGCGTGTTCAGCATCCTGTTCCTGAAATGTGAATATGTCGCGGACCTCGAGCCGCTGCTGCAGCGCAATCGCGCCGGCATGTCCGAGGCGCTGCACAACATCGAGGGCGACATGAAGCAGGCGGTCGCCGACGGCGAACTGCCGGCCGATCTCGACACCTGGCGCGCCACCCTGATGCTGCACACGCTGGTCAGCGGCTTCGTGCGCGACATGCTGATGCTGCCCGACGAGATCGACGCCGAGCAGCATGCCGAGCCGCTGGTCGACGCGGTGTTCGACATGCTGCGGCTGAGCCCCGCGCTGCGACGCAAGCCGGCGGCCTGAAAGATTCGGCAAGGAGAGAAAAGACGGCGGCGCCCGCCGCCGGGTACCGAGCCGGAAAGTCCGGTCGGTCGCGTCTCACATGGCGTCACATGCCGAGCCAGCGCGCCACGCCGAGCCCGACCACCACCAGCGCCACCACCGTCAGCCAGACCCAGGCCGGCACGGCCATGCCCGAGGCGCGGCCATCGGGCATGGCGCCGCCGGCCCGCCCCGCCAGCGCGCCGCCGAACGCGGAGCGCTCGCGCGCGCGGCGCAGCGCGGCCGACAGGCCGTCGGGACGCAGGAACACATGGCGGTGACGCGGCTCGGCCGTGGCGAGATTCGGCGCGAGGCCGAATTTGGCCAGCAGGCTGGCGGCGAACTCGGAGAAGAAATCGTCGGCCAGGCGCCGCAGGCCCTGCTCGACCTGACGCGGCGGCAGTTCGGCGAGCGGCCCCGCGGCGGTGGCGCGGATCGTGTAGTGGATACGTGTGACGAGCCCGTCGGCGACGCGATGGCCGGACAGGCGCACGTCGAGCTGCCCGCGCAACAGGCCGCCGCCCTCGGTGCGCGCGATGAACACGAGGCTGCGGCGCGGCCGCCCGCCCGAGGTCGGCTGGAGATGGACGCGGACTTCGTAGCGCGCGCGCAGCGGCCCGAGCGGCACCGTCAGCACCAGCGTGTAGTCGTCCTGGGACAGCCGGGTCAATGCTTCGCAGTGCTCGACGCTCGCGCGCAGCAGTGCGAGATCGTGCAAGGCCGCCCAGACCTTCGACGGCGCAAGCGCAACCCGCAGCGCGTCGTTCAGCTCCATGCCTCTCCCCGAAATCCGCGGTCGCCGCCGCGCCATCCTGCGATGCCGTCGCGCCGCCAGAAGGCCGACGGTCGAAAAAAACCACGGCCTGAGCCGTGGTTTTCATTATCTAGGAAATGCCGCGATCGCGTGCGGGATCGGGCACCGCCGGCCGGCGAGCCGACAAAAAGCTTACTGCGCGGCCCAGGAAAAGGCGAGCTTCGCGTCGCCCTTGGCCGGCACCGTCACATTGCGCATCTCGGTCTTGCCGTTGTAATTCGCGCTCACCTTGTAGGCGCCCGGCGCGAGCCGCACCAGCATGTAGGGGCCGCGCGTATCGGCCTTCAGCACCTCGCCGTCGTGGCCCATGATCGAGACGTGCACGCCCGAGAGGTATTCGCCGCCCGCGCCGGTGAAGCGGATCGACAGCGGCCACTGGTGCTCGGCGCGCTGGAAGGCATTCGACTCGTCGAGGCCGACGCCGCCCGACACGTAGCTCACGTCGCCCTGCTGCTTGACGTCGGGCAGCCCGGACTGCGCATAGGCACCGCCCGCCAGGCCCAAGGCCAGCGCGGCCGCAAGCAGGAATTTCGAAACGTGTTGTTGTTGCATGGTTCGTCTCCTTACTGGGTCGGAAAACGGAAGGCGGCACTGGGATGCCGCCACGAAACCAGGCTTGCCGCCCGGCCGGGGATCCAAGCTGCAAAGCCAAGCAAGATGCGATCCCGGCCGGCCGGATGGTTCGGATCAGCTCAGATCGACCGGCACGAAGATCTGTGCGTCGTCACGCTGGATCAGCAGCGCCAGGCTGTTGCCGGCGTTCTTGACCGCGTCGCGCAACTGCTCGGGGCTGGTGACCGGGCGGCCGTTCACCGCCAGGATCACGTCGCCCGGCTGGATGCCGGCATTGGCGGCAGGCCCGGTGGCCTGCTGCACCACCAGCCCGTGCGTGAGCGAGCTGCCGGCGCGCTCCTGCGGGCTCAACTGGCGCACCGCGACGCCCAGGCGCCCCTGCTCGGCCGGCTCGTCGTTGCCGGCGACCTGCTGGCTGTCCGCCAACGAGGTGAGGGTCACCGTCACGTCCTTGCGTGCCTTGTCGCGCCAGATCTGCAGGTCGGCCTTGGTGCCCGGCTTGAGGCTGGCGATCTGGCCCGGCAGCATGGTCGAATCCTGCACCGGCGTGCCGTTCACCGACAGGATCACGTCGCCCGGCTGCAGGCCGGCCTTGGCGGCCGGGCCCTTCGGATCGACCGAACTGACCAGCGCGCCGTCGGGCTTCTGCAGTCCGAACGAACTCGCCAGCGTCTGGTCGAGGCCCTGCACCGCCACGCCGAGCCGGCCGCGGCTCACGTGGCCGGTCTTCACCAGTTCGTCCTTGACCTTGATCGCCTCGTTGATCGGGATCGCGAAGGACAGGCCCTGGAAGCCGCCCGTCTGCGAGTAGATCATCGAGTTGATGCCGATCACCTCGCCCTGCAGGTTAAACAGCGGGCCGCCGGAATTGCCGGGGTTGACCGGCACGTCGGTCTGGATGAACGGCGTGTAGTTCTCGTCAGGCAGCGCACGCGACTTCGCGCTGATGATGCCCGAGGTCACGGTGTTGTCGAAGCCGTAGGGCGAGCCGATCGCCACCACCCACTGGCCGACCTTGCTCTGCTGCGGATCGCCGATCTTCACGGTCGGCAGGCCGCTCGCGTCGATCTTGAGCACCGCCACGTCGGACTGCTTGTCGGCGCCGATCACCTTGGCGCGGTACTCGCGCTTGTCGGTCAGCTTGACGGTGACCACGTTGGCGCCGTCGATCACGTGCGCGTTGGTCAGGATGTAGCCGTCAGGACTCACGATGAAGCCCGAGCCGAGGCTGGTGCTCGGCGTGTCGTCGGCCTGGCCGCCTCCGCCTCCGCCGCCCATGCCCGGCACCTGGCCGTAGAAATGCTTGAAGAACTGGTAGAACGGATCGCTCGGATCGATCGGCAGTTGCTGCGCGCCGCCGCCGCGACGGGCCGAAGCCTTCACCACGTGCTTGGCGCTGATGTTGACCACCGCCGGGCCATAGGTTTCGACCAGCCCCGAGAAATCGGGAATCCCCGTCTTCGCGGCGGCCTCGGCCGGCATCAGCGCGGCGGCCTGCGCCGGCGAGATGATCTCCGGCGGTTCGGCATGACGCGTGCCGGCCACATAACCGGCGGACAAAGCGGCCGCGACGGCCACGACGACGGCGCTGCGCGCCAGGAAACGGGTGTTCATGGTTCTACCTCCTCGTTGTTGGTTCGCAGCGTAAAGGCACTGTCTTAAAGGAGGCTTAACAGAATCGGGGGCGGATCGCAAACCCTGGCCACACGGCCTTCAAATGGCTTTCAGGCGAGACGCGCGCCGGGAAACGCGATCTCCACCAGCAAGCCCCCCGCAGGCGATTCGCCGAGCGTGACGATGGCGCGCTGCTGGGCGGCCACGCGCTTGACGATCGCCAGGCCCAGGCCGCTGCCCGACACGTCGGTGCGCATGCGCGCCGAGGAGTCCCGGTAGAAGCGGTCGAACACGCGCTCGCGCTCCTCGGGCGGAATGCCGGGGCCGCTGTCGGCCACCCGCACCAGCGCGCGGCCCTCGTCGAAGCTCAGCGAGACGTCGATGCGCCCGCCTTCCGGCGTGTACTTCACGGCATTGTCGAGCACGTTGTTGAGCATCACGCGCAGCGCGCCGATATCGGCGTCGACGATGGCCGGCTGGGCCTCCTCGATGCCGAGGTCGATGTTGCGCTTCTGCGCGACCACCGCCTGCGCGCTCACGCAATGCGCGAGCACGTCGGCCAGCGCGACCGGCTCGCGCACCGTGGCGCCGTCGGGCTCGGAGCGCGCCAGCGCGAGCAGTTGCTCGGCCAGGCGCGTGGCGCGCGTGACGCCGCTCTGCAGGTCGGCCAGCGCCTCGCGGCGGGTCTCGTCGTCTTGCGCGCGCGCCACCAGCTGCGCCTGGATCTGCACCGCGGCCAGCGGCGTGCGCAGCTCGTGCGCGGCATCGGCAACGAAGGCCTTCTGCGTGTCGAGCGCCGCTGCCAGGCGCGCCAGCAAGCCGTTGAGCGCATGCACGAGCGGCTGCACTTCCTGCGGCAGGCGGTTGTCGGGCAACGGGTCGAGCGCCTCGGGCCGACGCGATTCGACCGCGCGCGTGACGCGCCGCAAGGGCCGCATGCCGCGCCCGACGATCATCCAGACCGCCGCGCCGAGAAACGGCAGCAGCAGGATCAGCGGCCACACGGTGCGCAGCGCGACGCTGGCGGCCAGCCGATTGCGCACCGACAGCGGCTGCGCGAGCTGCACCACGTTGTCGCCGACGATCGCGCCGTACACGCGCCATTCGCCGCGATCGGTGCGTTCGGTGGAGAAGCCCAGCTCGGCGCGCGGCGCGATCGGCGCACGCGGATGCGAGAAGTACATCAGGCCGCCGTTGCGGTTCCAGATCTGGATCACGATGCCCTCGTCACCGTTGGTGCGCGAGCCGAACACCTGCGAGAAGGGCTCCGAGGGCAGCGCCGCGGCGATCGCCTGGAGCTGGTAGTCGAACAGTTCGTTGGCCTCGGCCAGCGCCTGGCGATAGATCAGCCAGCCCGCGGCGCCCACGCCCGCGACCACGATCGCGAGCAGCCAGATCAGCAATTGATGGCGAATCGACCTCACGCGCTACGATTCCTTGACGACCATGTAGCCGAGCCCGCGCACGTTGCGGATCAGGTCCGAGCCGAGCTTCTTGCGCAGCGCGTGGATGTAGACCTCGACCGTGTTGCTGCCGATCTCCTCGCCCCAGCCGTACATCTTCTCCTCCAGCTGGCTCTTCGAGAGCACCGCGCCGGGCCGCGCCAGCAGCGCCTCGAGCAGGGCGAACTCGCGCGCCGAGAGGGCCACCGCCGCGCCGTCGAGCGTGACCTGGTGCGAGGCCGGGTCGAGCGTGAGCGCGCCGTGGCGGATCACCGATTCGCTGCGCCCCGACTGGCGGCGGATCAGCGCGCGCATGCGGGCGCCCAGTTCGTCGAGATCGAAGGGCTTGACGAGGTAGTCGTCGGCGCCGGCGTCGAGCCCCTTGACGCGGTCCGAGACGGCGTCGCGCGCGGTGATGATCAGCACCGGCAGCGCGTGGCCGCGCGAGCGCAGGGTGCGCAGCACGTCGACGCCGTCGCGCTTGGGCAGGCCCAGGTCGAGCAGCATCAGGTCATAGGTTTCGCCGCCGATGGCGGTCAGCGCGGCCTCGCCGTCCTGGACCCAGTCCACCGCGAAACCGTCGGCCTTGAGCGCCTTGCGCACGCCCTCGGCAATCATCTTGTCGTCTTCGACCAGCAGGATACGCATCGTGCCAACCCTGGATGCAGTAGATTCGATGCCGGCCATTGTAGCCCCAGCCGCGACGCATTTCGTCATCCCGGCGACGATGCTTGTCTCTACAATGTGCACACTCCGGCACCACCGAGCCGGCACCGCACTACCCCTGCACGTCGATGACCCACACCATCCGCCCGACCGATTTCCTTCCCCGTTCCGCCCGCGCCGCGCGCGCGGCCCTGGTCCTCGCCGCCTGCGCGGCCCTCGCGGTCGCCACGCCGGCCGAGGCCCGCAAGAAGCCGCGCGCCGGCAAGCACGCGGCCGCGGCCGCCGCGGCGCCGGCCGCCACCGTGGCAGCCGCGCGCGGCATCCTGCCGGCCTCGGTGCTGGCCGGCCTGCAGCGCGCCCACGTGCCGGCCTCCAGCATCAGCGTGGTGGTCGAGAAGATCGGCGCGCGCGCGCCGGTGGTGGCCTGGAACGCCGAGCGGCCGATGCTGCCGGCCTCCACCATGAAGCTGGTCACCACCTACTCGGGCCTGTCGCTGCTGGGTGCGGACTACCGCTACCGCACCAGCGCCTATGCCGACGGCACGCTCGATCCGTCCGGCACGCTGCACGGCAACCTCTACATCAAGGGCACCGGCGACCCGAAGCTGGTGCCCGAGGAACTGATCGACCTGGTCAACCGGATCCGGCGCGCCGGCATCGTCAACGTGGACGGCTCGCTGGTGCTCGACAAGAGCTTCTTCGCCAGCTCCACGCGTGACCTGCCCGCCTTCGACGACGAGACCCAGGCGCCCTACAACGTCGGCCCCGACCCGCTGCTCTACGCCTTCAAGGCGCTGTCCTTCACGGTCACGCCGACCGACAGCGGCAACGTCGCGATCGACGTGCTGCCGCCGCTGGCCAACCTGAGCATCGACAACGAGGTGAGCGAGGCCGGCGGCTCCTGCGCGATGGCCTCGGCGGCGGCGCGCCCGCGCCTGTCGACCGACGCCGGCGGCATGCTGAGGGCCAGCTTCGTGGGCCGTTTCCCGCCGCAATGCGGGCCGGTCACCAGCAACATCGCCGTGCTCGATCATTCGCAGTTCTTCTCGCAGGGCTTCCTGGCGCTGTGGCGCTCGACGGGCGGCAGCTTCGCGGGACCGATCGTCGAGGGCAAGGTGCCGACCACCGCGCGCCCGGTCGCGACCCATCACGGCCCGGTGCTGTCGAGCATCGTCTACGACATCAACAAGAACAGCAACAACGTGATGGCGCGCAACCTGTTCCTGTCGCTCGGCGCGATCGTCGGCAAGCCGCCGGCCACGCCCGAGCAATCCGCGCAGGTGATCCAGTCCTTCCTCCACAAGAGCGGCATCGCCGCGCCCGAGCTGCAGCTCGACAACGGCTCGGGCCTGTCGCGCGACGAGCACGTCAGCGCGCGCACGCTCGCCGCGCTGCTGCAGGCCGCCAATGCCAGCCCGGTAGCCCAGCCCTTCGTCGAATCGCTGCCGATCGTCGGGGTGGACGGCACCATGGCGCGGCGCCTGACCAACCAGCCCGTGCTCGGCAATGCCCACATCAAGACCGGCACGCTGCGCGACGTGCGCGCCATCGCCGGCTACGTGGCCTCGGCCGACGGCAACAGCTACGTGGTGGTCAGCTTCATCAACGATCCGCGCGCGAGCGCGGCGCGCGCCGCGCACGACGCGCTGCTCGAATGGGTCTACTCGGGCCCGGGGCAAGCCGCCGAGTAAGCCGCCGAATTAGCCTGCCCGCCAAGCCGCCCTTGCGGACCACTCCCGCAAGCCGCGGCGAATCCGGGCCGGGCGGCCCAGGCAGCCCCCCGCGCCGCGCCGCCCGATCCCGCCGCCCGGCCCGCGAGCCCGGCCCGGCGGGGCTTGCGGGCAAACCCTCCCCCGAACACTCCCTCTACTGAACTTGTCGCGCCGGGCGCGGCGATTGCGTACTCTTTTCCTCTCATCCCACCCGGCCGGACCGTGACGAGCCGGGGCGATGGCCGACCAGACTCGAAAGGGGGAGACGCCCATGCAATTCAATGTCGAATTGCTGCTGCTCGCGCTGGCGCCCGTGTTCCTGCTCTGCATCGGTTGGGAAGCGTGGCACCTGGCCCGCACGCGACCGAACGATCACATCTACGCCTGGCGCGACACGCTCTGCAACGCCGCGCTCGCGTTGATGCACCAGGGCGCCGACAAGCTCGCCTGGCTGGTGGTGATCCCGATCTACGCATTCTGTTACGCGCACTACCGGCTGCTGGACTGGCAGGCCGGCTGGCTTTCCTTCGCGGTCCTGTTCATCGCGCAGGACCTGCTCTACTACGTGTTCCACCGCGCCAGCCACCACGTGCGCTGGCTGTGGGCCGCGCACGTGGTGCACCACTCCTCCGAGCGCCTGAACTTCTCGACCGCGTTCCGCCAGAGCCTGATGTACCCGATCGCCGGCATGTGGCTGTTCTGGCTGCCGCTGGCCTTCCTGGGCTTCCCGCCGCAGCAGATCGTCGGCATCGTGCTGATCAACCTGGCCTTCCAGTTCTTCGTCCACACCCAGGCGATCCCCAAGCTAGGCTGGCTCGAGACCTTCCTCAACACGCCCTCGATCCATCGCTCGCACCACGCGCGCAACCCGCGCTATATCGACCGCAACTACGCCGGCGTGCTGGTGATCTGGGACCGCCTGTTCGGCAGCTACGTCGAGGAGGATCCGCGCGATCCGCCCGTCTACGGCATCGTCGAGCCGCTGAATTCGAACAATCCGCTGGTCGCGACCTTCCACGAATGGCGCTCGATGGCGGCCGACGCGATCCGCGTCGACGGCCCGCGCAACAAGTGGCGCGCGATTTTCGGGCCGCCCGAGTGGGCGAGCGCTTATCATGCGCAGGTTACCGGCACGTTGCGACCCGCGACGGCCGCGGCCCGAAGGGGGCCGGACGACATGGGGCGACCTGCCGCCGTGCCGCCGGACATCGGGCACCACGCGTCCGACGACGCATAAACAAACTGGCCATATCTACGAGGAGATGCATGCATGAAGCCGAACCACACCGCCACGCCCCGCCTGCCGAGCCGCCTGAAGCGCAGCGCGCAGCTCGCGATCGCGAGCGCGGCGTTCGCGCTGCTCGCCGCCTGCGGCGGCGGTGACGACAACGCCGCGCCCGCCGCCCCGCCGGCCGGCGTGCAGAAGCAGATCGTCTCGTTCGGCGACAGCCTGTCCGACGCTGGCACCTATTCGCCGCAGATCCTGCTCGGCTTCGGCGGCGGGCGCTTCACCACCAATCCGGGCGAGGTCTGGACCCAGAAGGTGGCCGAATACTTCGGCGACACGCTCAAGCCCGCCTACGAAGGCGGCTTCGGGGTCCCGCTGCAGGCCACCGGCGGCCTGGGCTACGCCCAGGGCGGCTCGCGCGTGACGCTGCAGCCGGGCCTCGGCCACGCCGACGCCTCGGTGCCGAACGCCGACTTCGCCCAGGCCACCACCACGCCGATCGCCACCCAGGTGCAGCAGTACCTGCAGGCGCACGGCAGCTTCAACGCCAACCAGATCGTGCTGATCAACGGCGGCGCCAACGACATCCTGTTCCAGGCGCAGGTCGCGGCGGCGGCCGGCAATACCCCGGCCGCCCAAGTCGCGGCCGCGCAGGCGGTCGGCCTGGCGGCCCAGCAGTTCGGCCAGATCATCGCGCAGATCGCCAACGCCGGCGCCAGCCACGTGTTCGTCGCCAACATGCCCGACATCGGCACCACGCCGCTGGCGGTGGCCGGCGGCGCCGCCACCCAGGCCGCGCTGACCCAGCTCTCGGGCCTGTTCAACCAGACGTTGAACGCCACGCTCGCCGCGCTGCAGGTCGACACCAGCAAGGTCAAGGTGATGGACGTGTACACCTGGCAGGACGGCATCGGCGCGAACTTCCAGGCCAACGGCTTCACGGTCGGCAATACCGGCACGGCCTGCAACCTGACCGCCATGGCGGCGGCCGCCGCGAAGGCCGGTGTGGCCAATCCGAGCGGCTTCGCCTCCTCGCTGTTCTGCTCGCCGCAGACCTACACGGTGGCCAACGCCGACCAGACCTACATGTTCGCCGACACGGTGCACCCGACTACGCGCCTGCATGCGCTGGTCGCGCAGTTCGTCGAGCAGCAGATCGCGGCGGCCGGCGTCACCAAGTAAGGCCAGACCGCCCCGGCCGGCCGCTCGATGCATTTGGGCGGTCCGGCAGCGGAAAAAGAACGCCCGGCGCGCGACGCGCCGGGCGTTTTTCCTTGATGCGCCGGAATCAGGCCGCCGGCCGGCGGAAGCGATCCAGGTTCTCGCGCAGCCAATCCGTCAGCGAACGCGGCGGACGTCCCGTCAATTCCTCCACCGTGCGCGTGGTCTCGCCGATGCCCGAGGCGCGCATCAGCCGGTCGAGCCCGACCAGCAGGTCCGCGACGAAGGGCGGCAGGCCGCCGGCCAGCAGCAGCGCGTGCTGCTCGGCCAGCGAGCGCTGCGCATAGGCGACCGGGCGATCGAGCAAGCCGGAGAGCTCCCGCGCGATCTCGTCGACAGTCCAGGCGCGCGGCCCCGTCAGGTGATAGGCGAGCTGCGACTCGCCATCGACTTCCTCGAACAGCGCCGCGCGCGCGGCCGCGGCCACGTCGCGGGTATCGACGAAATTGGTGCGCCCACTACCCACCGCGCCGCCCCACCCGCCCGCCGCCACCAGCGGGCCGGCGCGCAACAGCAGCGAGGTGAAGGCGGACGGCCGCAGCACTGTCGAGGCGATCGGCTGGCGCGCCAGGTGCGCCTCGATCGGCATGTGCCAGGCCATCGGATACAGGCGCGTGGCCGGCCCCATCGCCGAGAGCTTCACCACATGGCGCACGCCGGCCGCCACCGCGGCGTCGATCAGCGCGATCTCGTTGGCGACCTGGTTCGGCGAGCTGCCTTGCGCGATGAACAGGCGCTCGACGCCCTGCAAGGTCGTGGGCAGGCTGGCCGGTCGCTCGAAATCGACGCCCACGGCACGCACGCCGGCCGGCAGCACGGCGGCTTCGGGACAGCGCGTGAGCGCGAGCAGCTCGACCGGATCCTCGGCCAGCAGGCGCGTCAGCTCGGCGCCGACGCGCCCGGTGGCGCCGGCGATGGCGAAGCTCGGCCGGACGGCGCCGGAATCGGAACGGATGGACATGACGACTCCTTTCGAAATGATGGGGAAAGATCGATCCGGGATCTCGCACATCATTATTCGGAACGATCGTTCCACAAATCATGGAATGATCGTTCCGACGTGTCAAGCATGGCATCGCCGAACCGTGTCAGGCGGCGCGCTGGCATCCGCGAAGGCGGCGGTGGATCGAGAGGAAAGAATCGACGAGGCGGCTCGGAGCGAGCCGCATCCGGGCAACGCGGGGAAGAAACTGAAGACCTGCCGGCGCGGCGGGCGAAACCCGCGCGCAACGGCAGCAGCGAGACGAGGCGCTGACGTGCCCCGGGGCGAAAACTCAGTGCGCCTCGTCGGCGCCCTGCTCGAATGCCGCGGCGGCACGCCCGAGCCGGTCGTTGACGGCGACCCATTCAGCCGTATCCGGCAACTGCTCGATCAGGATGCGCGTGACCTGCGCCCGATCGAGCGCGCGCAGCAGGCTGTACAACTCGCGCGCATAGGCCTGGGGATCCTCGGGCGCGGCGACGAAGTGCACGCCGATCGCGGTGGACCAATCGCGCGCGCTCGACGCCCGCGCGACCAGCGCGACCGGCTCGCTCGCCTCGGCGGCCGCATCGAGCAGCAGTTCCAGGCGATCGAACGGCAGCAGCGCCAGCGGCGTGCGCGGCGCGTAATGCGCCTTCAGCGTGCCGGAAGCGCGCGGCGCCGTGGCATCGCTGCCGTCGGGCAAGCGCGGCACGGTACCGAGCACGGCGGCGATCTGCTGCGGCGTGACATGGCCGGGCCGCAGCAGCGCCGGAAAACCGCGCGACAGGTCGAGAATCGTCGATTCGATGCCGACCTCGGCCGCGCCGCCGTCGAGCACGTGCACGCTGTCGCCGAACTCCTCGCGCACGTGCTGCGCGGTGGTCGGGCTGACATGGCCGAAGCGGTTCGCCGAGGGGCCGGCCACGCCGCCGTGGCCGCCGCGCAGCGCGCTGAAGGCGGCCAGCAGCCGCTGCGCGACCGGATGCGAGGGGCAGCGCAGCGCGACCGAATCCTGCCCGCCGCTGACCGCGTCGGGGATATGCGCGGCGCGTTTGAGGATCAGCGTGAGCGGCCCCGGCCAGAACGCGTCGATCAGCTTTTGCGCGTCGGCGGGCAGCGATTCGACCCAGTAGCCCGGATCGCCGCCGGGTGGCAGATGCACGATCACCGGATGATTCGAGGGCCGGCCCTTGGCCGCGTAGATCCGCGCCACCGCCTCGGGGCTTTCGGCATCGGCGCCGAGTCCATAGACGGTTTCGGTCGGGAACGCGACCAGTTGGCCGGCCGCGAGCTTGGCGGCGGCTTCCTCGATCGCGGCGTCAGGCGGCATCGGCCAGGCGGCGGTCGAACGGACGTCCGGGCTCATGATGGCGGGCTCCTCAGTCGAGCGGGATGCGCAGCAGGCTCGCGCAAGCCTGCGCGGCCTCGAGCGCCTCGTCGAGCGTGGCGGCCGTGAAGTTCACATGGCCCATCTTGCGGCCCACGCGCGCTTCTTCCTTGCCATACAGGTGCAGATGGGCAGCCGGCATGGCGGCAACCTGGTCCCAGGGCGGCGTGAGCGCCTCGCTCTCGCCCGCGGCATCGGCGAACCAGATGTCGCCGAGCACGTTGAGCATGACGGCCGGCGAATGCTGGCGCGGGTTGCCCAGCGGCAGCCGCGCCATGGCGCGCACCTGCTGCTCGAACTGGCTGGCCGAGCAGGCGTCGACGGTGTAATGCCCCGAGTTGTGCGGACGCGGCGCCATCTCGTTGGCGACCATCGAGCCGTCCTCGAGGATGAAGAACTCCACGCACAGCACGCCCACGTAGTCGAGCGAATCGGCGATGCGCACCGCCGCCTGCCGGGCCGCGGCCGCGAGCACGGCATCGGCGGCCGGCGCCGGCACCACGGTGAGCGACAGGATGCCGTGATGATGGGTGTTCTGCGCGAGCGGGAACACGGCCGAGCGGCCGTCGGCGCCGCGCGCGATCAGCGCCGACACCTCGTACTTGAGCGGCAGGCGTTTTTCCAGCACGCAGGGCACGCCGCGCAGCGAGGCAAACGCGGCGCGTGCCTCAGCGGCGTTCGCCACGCGCACCTGGCCCTTGCCGTCGTAGCCCATGCGCGCCGTCTTGAGGATGCCGGGCAGCACCGCGTCCAGCTCGGCATCGGCCAGCGCGGCGAGCGCCTCGGCCGATTCGATCACCACGTGCGGCGCGACCGGCACGCCCGAGGCGGCGATGAAGCGCTTCTCCGCGATCCGGTCCTGCGCGATCGCCACGCAGCGGCCGGCCGGCGCGACGAAGGTGCTGCGGGCCAGGAAATCGAGGCTGGCGGCAGGCACGTTCTCGAATTCGGTCGACACCGCCTCGCAGAGTTCGGCGAGCTCGGTGAGCGCGGCCTCGTCGTCGTAGGCGGCGCGCAGGTGGCGATCGGCCACCGCGCCGGCGGGGCTGCTCGCGTCGGGGTCGAGCACGGCGACGCGATAGCCCATTGATTGGGCCGCGAAGCAGAACATGCGGCCGAGCTGGCCGCCGCCGACCATGCCGAGCCAGGCGCCGGGCAGGATCGGTGAAACCGGAGTGGAGTGTGCAGTCATGTCAGTGATCGGTCGCGGCGGACATCGTGGGGTTCGCTGCCCGCCGCCGGGGTGATGCCGGAAAGTCTTCGGGGCCGCGCCGCTTACAGCGGCGGCAGCACCATCGCGTGCGCGGCTTCGTTCTGGCGCACGCGGAACGCGGCGAGGCGGTTGGCGTAGTCGGTCGAGGTGCCGGCCAGCAGCGAGACCGCGAACAGGCCCGCGTTGGCCGCGCCGGCCTCGCCGATCGCGAAGGTCGCCACCGGCACGCCCTTGGGCATCTGTACGATCGAGTGCAGCGAATCGACGCCCTTCAGGTACTTGCTGGCGACCGGCACGCCCAGCACCGGCACGGTGGTCTTGGCGGCCAGCATGCCCGGCAGGTGGGCGGCACCGCCGGCGCCGGCGATGATCGCGCGCAGGCCGCGCTCGCGCGCCTTCTTCGCGTAGTCGAACATCTCGTCGGGCATGCGGTGCGCGGACACGACCTTGGCCTCGTAGGGCACCTCGAATTCCTGCAGGATCGCGACGGCATGCTTCATCACGTCCCAATCGGAACTGGAACCCATCAGCACGCCGATCAGCGGCGCGCTGTGCGTGTGGGCGGTCTTGACTTCACTCATCGTGGGACGTTTCCTTCGTTATCGGCGAACGGCGCGCGCGGCGCGCTCAGGCCAGCGTCTGGCCGGTGATGCGCTCGAGCGCTTCCTGGTACTTGGCGCTGGTGCGGGCGACCACGTCGTCGGGCAGCTTCGGCGCGGGCGGCTCCTTCTTCCAGTCCTGCGTCTCGAGCCAGTCGCGCACGAACTGCTTGTCGAAGGACGGCGGGTTGGTGCCGACCTGGTATTCGTCGGCCGGCCAGAAGCGCGAGGAATCGGCGGTCAGCGCCTCGTCCATCAGGTAGAGCTTGCCGTGCTCGTCGAGGCCGAACTCGAACTTGGTGTCGGCAATGATGATGCCGCGCGTGGCGGCGTAGTCGGCCGCTTCCTTGTACAGGCGAATCGAGATGTCGCGGAGGGTGGCGGTCAGCTCGGTGCCGATGCGGCGCTCGCATTCCTCGTAGCTGATGTTCTCGTCGTGGTGGCCCATCTCGGCCTTGGCGGCCGGCGTGAAGATTGGCTCGGGCAGCTTCTGCGCATTCTGCAGGCCCGCCGGCAGCTCCACGCCGCACACCGCGCCGCTCGCCTGGTAGTCCTTCCAGCCGCTGCCGGCCAGGTAGCCGCGCACCACCGCCTCGACCAGGATCGGCTCCAGGCGCTTGACCACCACGCCGCGGCCGGCCACCTGCTCGACCTCGTCGGCCGCCACCACCGATTCCGGGGCGTCGCCCGTCAGGTGGTTCGGGACGATGTGCGAGAGCTTGTCGAACCAGAAATTGGCCATCTGGTTCAGCACCCGCCCCTTGTTCGGAATCGGCTCGCCCATGATCACGTCGAACGCCGACAGACGGTCGGTGGTGACGATCAGCAGCTTGTCGGTGCCGACCGCGTAGTTGTCGCGGACCTTGCCGCGACCGAGGAGCGGCAGCGAACGGAGCGTGGATTCGTAAAGGGTAGACATCGTCGTTTCGCAGAAAATGGGGCCAAACAAAAAGGGAAACGCCGTTCCCCGTCGACAGGCGGGAACGGCGGCTGGACTTCCGGCCGGCACCGCCCGGCACCACCGGGCGGCAAACCGATATGTTAGCGCACGAGCTGGGCGAGTTCGCCGGCCTTGTAGCGCTCGGCGATCTTGTCGAGCGGAACCGGCTTGATCTTGCCGGCCTGGCCTTCGCAGCCGAAGGCCTGGTAGCGGGCGATACACACCTTCTTGGCGGCTTCGCGCGCGGGCTTCAGGTAGTCGCGCGGATCGAACTTCGACGGGTTCTCGAACAGGTAGCGACGGATCGCGCCGGTGATCGCCAGGCGCAGGTCGGTGTCGATGTTGATCTTGCGCACGCCGTGCTTGATGCCTTCCTGGATCTCCTCGACCGGCACGCCGTAGGTTTCCTTCATGTCGCCGCCGAATTCGCGGATTTCCGCCAGCAGCTCCTGCGGCACCGACGACGAGCCGTGCATCACCAGGTGCGTGTTCGGGATGCGCGCGTGGATTTCCTTGATGCGCTCGATCGACAGGATGTCGCCGGTGGGCTTCTTGGAGAACTTGTAGGCGCCGTGCGAGGTGCCGATCGCGATCGCCAGCGCATCGCACTGGGTCTGCTTGACGAAGTCGGCGGCCTGCTCCGGATCGGTCAGCAGTTGCTCGCGCGTCATGGTGCCCTCGGCGCCGTGGCCGTCTTCCTTGTCGCCCTTCATGGTCTCGAGCGAACCGAGCACGCCCAGTTCGGCCTCGACCGTCACGCCGATCGAGTGCGCCATCTCGACGACCTTGCGCGACACGTCCACGTTGTACTCGTAGGAGGCGACCGTCTTGCCGTCGGCCTGCAGCGAGCCGTCCATCATCACGCTGGTGAAGCCGCTGCGGATCGCCGCCAGGCAGACCGCCGGCGACTGGCCGTGATCCTGGTGCATCACCACCGGGATGTGGGGATAGGACTCGACCGCCGATTCGATCAGGTGGCGCAGAAAGGCCTCGCCCGCGTACTTCCGGGCGCCGGCCGAGGCCTGCATGATCACCGGCGCGTTGACCTCGTCGGCCGCCGCCATGATCGCCTGCACCTGCTCCAGGTTGTTCACGTTGAATGCCGGCAGGCCATAACCGTGTTCCGCTGCGTGGTCCAGCAGTTGACGCATTGATACGAGAGGCATTGTGGTACTCCATGAATGAAAACCGGTGCGCCCTGGTTGGCGGCGGCTGCCTGTCCCGGGCGAATTCACGGGGCGGCGCCTGCGGCCGAGCGTCGAGTGGGCGACATTTTATCGCGAAGCGCCCTGCGTTTAGTTCCGTTTCCGGGCGGATTCCGCAATTTGTTACGACTTCCGTTTCATGTACCACGAAAAAATGCAAAAAAAAGCCGCGCGGGGGCATCGAGCCCGCCGCGCGGCATTTCCCGTGCCCGGCCAGCCGGGCATTCATACAGGGTCGGGGACGAATCAGAAGGTTTCGCCGACCCGCACGATCTTCAGCGTGTTGGTACCGCCGGCCTGCCCCATCGGCTCGCCGACGGTCAGCACCACCATGTCGCCGCGCACCACGTAACCCTGGCGGATCACGATCTCCACGGCGGCCTGCATGGCCGAGTCGCGGTCGCTGTTGAAGTCGACGTGCAGCGGCGTGACGTTGCGGAACAGCGCCATCGCGCGCTCGCTGCCGACCCGCGGCGTGAGCGCGAAGATCGGCACGTGGGTAATGTGGCGCGACATCCACAGCGCCGTCGAACCCGATTCGGTCAGCGCGATGATCGCCTTGGCGCCCAGGTGGTGGGCCGTGAACAGCGCGCCCATCGCGATCGACTGGTCGATGCGGGTGAAGGTGCGGTCGAGGAAGTCCTTGTCGAGCTCGACGGTTTCCGACTTCTCGGCCTCGACGCAGATCGCGGCCATGGCCTCGATGGTCACCACCGGGTACTTGCCGGCCGCCGATTCGGCCGACAGCATCACCGCGTCGGTGCCGTCCAGCACGGCGTTGGCCACGTCCGAGACCTCGGCGCGGGTAGGCACCGGCGCGTGGATCATCGACTCCATCATCTGGGTGGCGGTGATCACCAGCTTGTTCGACTCGCGCGCCATGCGGATCATGCGCTTTTGCAGCGCCGGCACGGCCGCGTTGCCGACTTCCACGGCCAGGTCGCCGCGCGCCACCATGATGCCGTCCGAGGCGTCGAGGATGTCCTGCAGGGCGGGAATCGCCTCGGCGCGCTCGATCTTGGCGATCATCTTCGGCTTGATGCCGTAGGGCGCGCCGGCGATGTTGGCGAGCTGGCGCGCCATTTCCATGTCGGTGGCGTTCTTCGGGAAGGACACGGCCACCATGTCCGCGCCCAGCGACATGGCGGTGCGGATGTCCTCCATGTCCTTGGCGGTCAGCGCCGGCGCCGACAGCCCGCCGCCCTGGCGGTTGATGCCCTTGTTGTTCGACAGCTCACCGCCCACCTTGACGATGGTGTGGATCTCGTCGCCGAGCACGCGCTCGACGGTCAGCACGATCAGGCCGTCGTTGAGCAGCAGCACGTCGCCGGTCTTCAGGTCGCGCGGCAGGTCCTTGTAGTCGAGGCCGACGCGCTCGTCGTTGCCGAGTTCGCAGGTGGCGTCGAGGATGAAGGGCTGGCCCGGGTTCAGCGTGGTCTTGCCGTTCTCGAACTTGCCGACGCGGATCTTCGGACCCTGCAGGTCGGCCATGATCGCGATCTCGCGGCCGACCTTGCGCGCGGCCTCGCGCACCATCTCGGCGCGCTGGCGGTGATCGTCGGCCGTGCCGTGCGAGAAATTGAGGCGCACGACGTCGAGGCCGGCCTGCATCATCTGCAGCAGAATCTCGGGCGAACTGGAAGCCGGGCCGATCGTGGCGACTATCTTGGTGGCGCGAAGCATGAAACTCCTCTTGATGGTCTGGGTGGATGCGCTGGAGATACTGCTGCGAGAGCCGGAGCCGCCGGGCCCAGCGGCCGGTGCTCCGGTATGGGCGCCGGCTTCTTCGGCCGGCGTCGCCTTGTTCTGCATGTCCTGTTCCATCGCGGCCGGGCGGCCAGCCTCGGGGCCTTGCCGCCCGCCAGCGTGGGAGCCGGGGCGTGCCCGCGCCGCCCCACCCGCCTGCCGGCGCGTCTTCGCGCGACCGTGCGCCGCCATCAGGCCGCGCGCGTTTCGAGCACTTCCACCGCCGGCAGCGTCTTCCCTTCCAGGAACTCGAGGAAGGCGCCGCCGCCCGTCGAGATGTAGCTGACCTTGTCGTGGATGCCGTACTTGGCGATGGCCGCCAGGGTGTCGCCGCCGCCCGCGATCGAGAACGCGGGGGAGTTGGCGATCGCCTCGGCGAGCGTCCTGGTGCCGTTGCCGAACTGGTCGAACTCGAACACGCCCACCGGGCCGTTCCAGACCACCGTGCCGGCCTTCTCGAGCTGGCCGGCCAGCGCGCGAGCGGTGTCCGGGCCGATGTCGAGGATCAGGTCGTCGGCCTCGATCTCGTTGACCTTCTTGACGGTGGCCTTCGCGGTGGGCGCGAATTCCTTGGCCGTCACCACGTCCGAGGGGATCGGCACCGAGGCGCCGCGCTCGCGCGCCGCGTCGATGATGGCCTTGGCCTCGGCCACCAGGTCCGGCTCGGCCAGCGACTTGCCGATCGCCAGGCCGGCGGCCAGCATGAAGGTGTTGGCGATGCCGCCGCCGACGATCAACTGGTCGACCTTCTCGGCCAGCGACTTCAGGATGGTCAGCTTGGTCGATACCTTGGAGCCGGCCACGATCGCCACCAGCGGACGCTTCGGGTTGCCCAGCGCCTTGCCCAGCGCGTCGAGCTCGGCGGCCAGCAGCGGGCCCGCGCAGGCGATGCCGGCGTACTTGGCGATGCCGTGGGTGGTGGCTTCCGCGCGATGCGCAGTGCCGAACGCGTCGTTGACGTAGATATCGCAGAGCGCGGCCATCTTCTGCGCCAGCGCGTCGTCGTTCTTCTTCTCGCCCTTGTTGACGCGGCAGTTCTCGAGCAGCACCACCTCGCCCGGCGCGACCTTCACGCCGTTCTCGACCCAGTTCGCCACCAGCGGCACCTCGCGGCCGAGCAGCTCGCCCAGGCGCTTGGCGACCGGCGCCAGCGAATCCTCGGGCTTGAACTCGCCCTCGGTCGGCCGGCCCAGGTGCGAGGTGACCATCACCGCGGCGCCCGCGTCGAGCGCGGCCCGGATCGCCGGCACCGAGGCGCGCACGCGCGTGTCCTCGGTGATGTTGCCGTGGTCGTCCTGGGGCACGTTCAGATCGGCGCGGATGAAGACGCGTTGGCCGGAGACCTTGCCCTCGGCGATCAGGTCGGTAAGACGCTTAACTTGGCTCATGGGACTGATTGAAGGTTGATGAGGAAGGCGTTGCTGAAAAATCGCGCGCGGGCTGCCGTCGACAGGCGCCTGACGGCCGGGCTGGGCCGTGCGACACGCTCGAGATTTCCGGAAAGGGCCATTCTAGCCGATCCATCCCGCGGCCTGCCCCGCCGCGCGGCGAATTCCCCCTATTTGGCCAAAGCCTTTCGATGTTGCTGTGCAGCATCGAAAGGCTTCGAGGCGAAGGGTCAAATGATCAGGCGCAGCGCGGTCGACACCAGCATGCCGACCACGATCGTGCCGATCATGCTGCGCCGCCACAGGAACCAGGCCAGGCCCGCGGCGGCCGCGTAGAAGTCGTGATTGGCCAGCGAGAAGGAAATGCCGGCCGGCGTCTCCAGCACGTCGGGCAGCACCACCGCCACCAGCGCCGCGGCCGGCGCGTAGCGCAGCGCGCGCTGGGCACGCTCGGGCAGCATGGTGCGCTCGCCGCCGATCAGGAACAGCGCGCGGGTGAGCGCGGTGACCACGGTCATGCCGGCGATGGTCCACCAGACCAGGGCGGTGTCGCTCATCGCGCGCCTCCCTCGCCGTCGCGGCCGGCCTCGCTCGCGTCGAGCGCATCGCGGGGCCGCACCTCGGCGCGCAGGCGGCGCCAGTCGGCCCGCTCGATGAAGACGTCGGCCAGCGTGCCGGCGGCCAGCGCGGCCAGCACCGCGAGCGGCAGGCCGAGCCGGTAGGGCAGCTCGATCGCCAGCAGCGCGACGAGGCCGGCCACCACCACGGCGGCCAGCGTCGAGCGGTTGGCCACCGCCGAGACCATGATCGGGATCAGCGCGAGCGTGCCGGCCAGCCCCAGCCCCCATTGGTCGGGCACCACGCTGGCCAGCGCGATGCCGGCCAGCGAGGAGGCCTGCCAGGACAGCCAGCTGACGATCGCCATGCCCCAGAAATAGGCTTCCTTGCCCGGCACATGCCCGCTCGCGAAACCCTGCCGGATGAACAGCAGGTAGATGACGTCGCCGTTGAAATAGCCGATCAGTGCGCGCCGCCACATCGGCAGGTAGGAGAAATGCGGGGCCATGCCGGCGCTGAAGATCACGAAGCGCAGGTTGACCATCGCGGCGGTCAAGAGGAGCGTCCAGAGCGGCAGCTTGGCGGCCAGCAGCGGCAGCACCGCCAGTTGCGAGGAGCCGCCGTAGACCAGCAGCGACATCCAGACCGCCTGGTTGGTGGTCAGCACCGACTTGCTCATCGCAATACCGGTAACGAGACCCCAGGACAACATCGCGGTGAGCGTCGGCGCGTAGTCGCGCGCCCCCTGGACGAAGGAGAAGCGATCGGAGGCGGACAGGCGAGCGAGCATGGGACGGCGCCGGGCGGCGCGAGGAACCGGGGGGCGCGCGGCCGCGCTGCCTCCCGTGTTGCAGGTGTTGAATGGTGCCGATGATTATAGCGCCGGACCCCGCCGAGCAGACCGTTGCCGATGCAAAAGACGTTAAAATGCCGGTCCTGCGCGGCCCGCCACGGCCGGCGATCGACCCGGCTTGCGCACGAACGCGCCGCGCCGCCGGTTTTTTCGCTATCGTGTCGGGCAACGGCGAGATGCGCGCCGCGCTCGCCCCCTTATTGCAACAAGAGACCGCCCCATGAGTGAAATCAAGGAACGACCGCTCGTCGAACTGTCGGCCAAGGATCTGCCGGCCTACTGCCCGAACCCGGCAATGACGCGCTGGAGCGCGCATCCGCGCGTGTTCATCGACATCACGCACGGCGAGGCACGCTGCCCCTATTGCGGCACGCGCTACAAGCTGCGCGACGGCGAAGTCGTCCACGGCCACTGAGCGGCCCGCCCGGCGCGGCCAAGCTCGCGGCTGCCGCTCGCGGTACGCGCGGCAGCATCGCGCCCGCGCCGCCTGCGTGCCTGGCGCGTCGCTGCCTTGCAGTTCGCGCCGCCCCGCCGCCACCGTTTCCCCCCGCAACCCGAGCGCGGCGCCCCGGCGCCGCGCTTCAACAAGACACCGGATATCGACCTGATGCGTCGCGCGTTGGTAATCGCACCGAACTGGATCGGTGACGCATTGATGGCGCAGCCGCTTTTCGCGCTGCTGAAGAAACTGCACCCCCGCATCGTGATCGACGCGCTCGCGCCGAGCTGGGTCGCGCCCGTGCTCGAGCGCATGCCCGAGATCCACGAGGTGCACGCCACCGACCTGGCCCACGGCAAGCTGCAGATGCTGCGCCGCTGGCAACTGGCCAGCGACCTGCGCGAGGTCGGCTACGACGCTGCCTACGTGCTGCCGAATTCGCTGAAATCGGCGCTGATCCCCTGGCTGGCCGGGATCCCGCTGCGCATCGGCTACACCGGCGAGTCGCGCTACGCGCTGCTCAACGTGCGCCACGCGAACCCGCCCAAGGCGCGCGATTCGCGTCCGCCGATGGTGCCGTTCTACGCCGCGCTGGCCTACGCGCCCGGCGCGAAGCTCGACGAGGCGCTCAAGTCCCTGCCGATGCCGCGCCTGGAGGCCGACCTCAACGAGACCGCGCGCGTCTCGACGCGCTTCCACCTGGACACACGCAAGCCGCTGATCGTGTTCTGCCCCGGCGCCGAGTACGGCCCGGCCAAGCGCTGGCCGCCCGAGCATTTCGCGGCGCTGGCGAGGATCGTCGGCCAATCCTTCCCCTATACGCAGATGATCGCGCTGGGCTCGCCCAAGGATGCGCCGGCCGCGCAGGCGATCGCCGATCAGGCCCCCGGCGTGCGCAACCTGTGCGGGCAGACCTCGCTGTCCGAGGCCTGCGCGCTGATCGCGCGCGCCAACGCGGTGGTCACCAACGATTCGGGCCTGATGCACGTGGCCGCCGCGCTGCGACGCCCGCTGGTCGCGCTTTATGGCTCGACCGATCCGCGCCACACTCCGCCGCTCTCGGATCTGGCAAAGGTACAATGGCTGCAGCTCGAATGCAGCCCCTGCTTCCAGCGCGAATGCCCGCTCGGCCACCTGAACTGCCTGCGCGAGCTGAGCCCGGAGCAGGTCTTCGCCGACCTGCGCGGCATGCTGGTCGGCCAGCGCTGAGGAGAGCCGGGCCGCGGCCCGGCCCGGCGCGCGTTCGAGACAGTCATTGCGGTACTTGCGAAGGCGGCCTCTCGGCCGCTGCCTTGTAATAGCGCGCCTTGCGCGAGAGATAAACCCGATGCCACGTTTTGCCCGCCTCTTCGAAGCCGCCGCCGACACGCTGAACGCCTACTACCAGTCGGTCGCCGACGCGAACCTCGACGCCCTGATGGTCCTGTGGATCGACGAGGATTTCGCGAGCTGCATCTGGTCCGACGGCGCGCACCTGCACGGCCTCGAGCAGATCCGCAGCGGCTTCGCGCAGCGCATGACGGCGCGCCCGGTGACCATCGAGCCGCTCGACATCCGCGTCTACGACAGCCTCGGCACGGTGGTCTACACGGTCGCGGAAGCCCATCAGTACGCCGACGGCGGCAGCGAGCCCGACATGGTGTTCGCCACCTACGTGATGATCCACGAGCGCGGCGAATGGCGGATCGCCCATATCCACGCCAGCCCGATCCCGGACCAGGCCGCCAGCCAGTTCGCCGCCAAGATTCGCCACGGCCAGGGCCCGCTGCACTGAGGCCGGCACGCGCGCGATGAGTACCGATACACCGCCGTCGCCGCTCACCGGGCTCGCGCAGCCCGCCGCCGAGCTGCTGCGCTACGTGGCCCCGCGCTGGCTGCCCTCCAATCACGCCCAGACGATCTTCCCGGCGCTGTTCGGCCGCCGCCCCGAGGTGAGCTACCGGCGCGAGCGCTGGGACACGCCCGACGGCGACTTCATCGATCTCGACTGGGTCACCCACCCGCTCGGCGGCGTCGCCGGCGGCGAGCCCTCGCCCGAGGCGCCGCTGGTGGTGGTATTCCACGGACTCGAGGGCAATTCCGATTCCCGCTACGCGCGCCTGCTGATGGCGGCCGCGCGCGACCTCGGCTGGCACGGCGTGGTGCCGCATTTCCGCAGTTGCAGCGGCGAGCTGAACCGGCTGCCGCGCTTCTACCACCTGGCCGACGCCGACGAGGTCGACTGGATCCTGCGCCGGCTCGCCGCCCGGCATCGCGGCCCGCTGTTCGCGGTGGGCGTCTCGCTCGGCGGCAACGTGCTGCTGCACTGGCTCGGCGAGCGGCGCGGCAACCGCTCGCTGGTGGCGGCCGCCGCCGCGGTGTCGACCCCGCTGGACGTTCACGCCGGCGGCCGGGCCATCTCGCAGGGCTTCTCGATGGTCTACACGCGCTCCTTCCTGAAGACGCTGAAGCTCAAGGGGCTCGCCAAGCTCGCCCAGCATCCCGGCATCTTCGACCGGCGCGCGATGCTGGCCGCGCGCACCATGCACGAGTTCGACGACATCGTCACCGCGCCGCTGCACGGCTTCGCGGGCGCCGACGACTACTGGACGCGCGCCACGGTGCGGCCCAAGCTGCCCGGCATCGAGATTCCCACCCTGATCCTCAACGCCCGCAACGACCCGTTCCTGCCGGCCACCGCGCTGCCCGGCCCGGCCGACGTGTCGCGCGCGGTCGAGCTGGACCAGCCCGAGCACGGCGGCCACGTCGGCTTCATGACCGGGCCCTTCCCGGGCCAGGCCGACTGGCTGCCGCTGCGCGTATTCGGCTTCGTTTCCCGCTTCCTCGACCATGGATGAGATCGTTCGCCAGGCACTGGCCAAATGGCCCAACGTCCCGCATTGCACGGGCTGGCTGCTGCTCGACCGCCGCGGCGACTGGCGCATGCGCGACGAGGCCACCCAGGCCGCCGGCGCGCCCGGCACCGCGATCCGCCATGCCGCGCTGATCGCCTTCATCGCGCGCAACTACGAGCGTGATGAAGCAGGGCAATGGTTCTTCCAGAACGGGCCGCAGCGCGTCTACGTCGAGCTGGCCTACACGCCCTGGATCGTGCGCCTGGCGATCGACGAGCATGGCGTGCCGAGCCTGACCGACCAGACCGGCCAGGCCTTCGAGCCGGCCGACGCCTGGCTCGACGACCAGGGCGGCGTGCTGTTCTCCGACGCGTCGACGCCGCCGCGCGTGGCTGCCCTGCACGACCACGACCTCGGCCTGTTCGCCGATCACGCCACGCTCGACGAGCAGGGCACGGGCGGCCGCTTCCATTGGCGGCCCGGCGTCGATCTCGCGCTGGCCCCGATCGGCCGCGACGAGGTGCCGGCCCGCTTCGCCTTCGTCGCGAGCCCGGCCGCGCGCGCCGCCGGCTGAGCCGGAATCCGCCTCGGGCGCGGCACGTCTAGCCGCGCTCGTCCTCCTTGTCGTTCTGCTCTTCCTTGTAGCGCTGCTCGAAGTCGTGCAGCCGCGCCGTGATGATCGACTGCTCGTAGAAGCTCACCGCCTTGTCGTCGCGCGCCTCGCGCAGCTGGCGGATCGCCGAGGGCCAGGCGCCGTCGAGCGCGAGCTTTTCCGCCAGCGCGCGCCGCCGCGTGATCGCGTCGCCGCTGCCCTGCGCCGCCTGGGCCAGGTAGCGCCACCAGTCGGGCTGGCGCGGATCCGATTCGGCCTGCGTGCGCGCCATGAGCTGCGCCTCGCGGAATCGCCCGGCGGCCAGCAGCGCCTGCAGATGCGCGATGATCGCCGCGTGCGAACCCGGCCAGCGCTGCTGCGCCAGTTGCGCGAGCCGCAGCGCCTCGTCGGTGCGGCCGGCGCGGCGCGCGATCTCGGCGCCCAGCACGTCCAGGCTCGGCGTGCTCAGCACGGTCGCGCCCTCGTCCTGCTGGATGTGGACGAAACGCTCGCGCGCGCTCGCCAGCGCCGTGTCCGCCTCGCCGAAGTTGCCGAGTTGCATCTGCCCCAGCGCGATGCCGTACCAGTTCGCCGCCACGCTCGGCGCGACCCGGTCGTCGATCTCGCTGCGCATGCGGCGCACCTCGTTGGCAACGTCGGACGGCGAGCGGTTCTGCAGGATCCGCAGCCGCGCCCGCGCGAACACGTATTCCGGCGCCTGGCGCGGCTGGCGATAGGGCACGCGGCGCGCGCGGTCGTCCATGTCGGCGAGCCGGTCGATGGTGAGCGGGTGGGTGCGCACGTACTCGGGCACGCCGGCGTCGCCCAGGGTCGAGCGATCGAGGCGCTCGAAGAAGCCCGGCATGCCGTAGGGATCGTAGCCGGCCGCCGTCAGCAACTGGAAGCCGACGCGATCGGCCTCGCGTTCGGCGCCGCGCGAGAAGCGCAGCTGGTTGTCGACCACGTAGGCCTGGCCGCCCAGCGCGATCGCGCTGCCGAGATCGCCGCTGCGTGCCAGCACGCCGGCCAGCACGCCGATCAGCATCGAGGCCAGCGCCGCGTAGCCGGTCTTCTCGCTGGCGCCGAGCATGCGCGCGATATGCCGTTGCAGCACGTGGCCCATTTCATGGCCCAGCACCGAGGCGAGTTCGGATTCGGTGCGCGTCATGATCACCAATCCGCTGTTCACGCCGATGAAACCGCCGGGCAGCGAGAACGCGTTGATCTGCGCATCGCGCATCGGGAACAGGTCGAAGTCGGGACGATCGCCGCCGATGAACTGGGCCGCGGCGGCGGCCGAGAGCCGGGCCGCGACCGAGTTCAGGTAGTCGCGCACCAGCCAGTCGTCGAGATAGTCGGGATCGCGCCGCACCTCGCGCATCACGCGCTCGCCGAGCCGGCGTTCGGCCTGCGGGGTCAGCGCGCCGCCGGAGCCGTCGCCGAGGTTGGGCAGTTGCTGGCTCTGCAGCGGGCTGCGCAGGCTGGGCGCCGGCGCGCCGGGCGTGCCCGCCAGCCGCGCGCGCTCGCCGCCGTAGGTGCCGAATACGCCCGGCGCGATTTCGTCAGGGATGGCGGGCGCCGTGGAGATGCCGTCGAGCACGCCCGGCAGGCGCGCGGCGCCGGCCGCGGGCGAAGTGGCCACGACCGGCGACGAAGCCGCTTGGGCCGGCCGCGACGATTGCGCGTGACTGCCCGGCGGCAGGGCGAGCACGGCCGACAACGAGACGGCGAGCAGGGAGCGGACACGCGGCATGGACGGCATCGAACGCGGCGGACTCGGGCGTGGGTTCGGGTCTGAATCCCGGAATCTGGGTTGGCGATATCGGCTGACATTGTACTGGCGCCCAGGCCTGGCGGCGCGCGCTGCTATGATGGGCGCCCAGCTCAGGAGCGACTCATGCCAGGACTCACCCACTTCGACGCGGCCGGCCATGCGCACATGGTCGATGTCGGCGACAAACAGGAAACGCGACGCATCGCGATCGCGCGCGGCGCGATCCGGATGCTGCCCGACACGCTCGCGCTGATCCGCGACGGCCGCGCGAAAAAAGGCGACGTGATCGGCGTGGCGCGCATCGCGGCGATCCAGGGCGCCAAGCGCACCTCGGACCTGATTCCGCTGTGCCACCCGCTGGCGCTCACGCGCGTGGCGGTCGACTTCGAATTCGACGAGGCGCTGCCCGGCGTGCGCTGCACGGCCCGGGTCGAGACGCTCGGGCGCACCGGCGTGGAGATGGAAGCGCTGACCGCCGTGCAGGTCGGCCTGCTCACCGTCTACGACATGTGCAAGGCGGTCGATCGCGGGATGGTGATCGGCGAGGTGGGGGTGGTCGAAAAGAAAGGCGGGAAGTCGGGGGATTGGAAGGTGGAGGGCTGACAGGCCGTTGATGGACGAATCGCGCCGCGAGCGGCGCGATTCGTTCGTCCTGCCCGGCGATCAGAACGCCGTGCGGATGCCCACGCGCGCCACCGTCTGGTTGCGCGAGGAAGAGTCGGTGAGGTCGGCAATCGACGCGAACTGGTTCCCCGAGGTGTGTTGATACAGCCCCTGCACATAGACCTCGGTGCGCCGCGAGAGGTGATACCCCGCCGTCGCACCGATCTCGTTGAAGTGCGGATGGCTGTTGCTGCGCAGCACCTCGATCGATGCATTCGTGTAAAGGTACATCATTGCCACGTACCAGGCCGAGCTGAAGTCATACTTCGCGTTGAATTCCACGTTGTCGAACCTGATGTCGCGCAGCAGGCCGTCGCGCGGCGCCGCGTACAGATTCGTGTGCGTATACACCAGGCCCAGCGTGGCAGCGCCGAACACATAGCTGGCGCCCGCGGCGGCCACCCGCTGCGTGCCCGCGTGGTAGATCGAGCCCACCACCGCGCCCGACGCATTCAGGTCTTCCCCGTCGACGTTCATGTAGGCCGCCGCCGCCGTGAGCGGGCCGCCGCGATAGCGCGCGCCGACGCTCCAGGCGCGATTGCCGGCGAACTGGCCGGCCTGGTTGCTGAAGCCGTACAGGCCGCCGAACTGCACGCCCGAGTACTCGGCGCTGGTGTACTTGACCGCGTTGTTGATGCTGAAGCTCTGGTCGAGGTTGTCGGCGTCGAAGGGATGCCCGAACAGGCCACCGCCCCAACTGCCGGCCGCGCTCAGCGGCGCGACGTAATCGACCACGGAATCGTATTGCCTGCCCAGCGCGATCGTGCCGAGTCGATCCGACGAAAGACCGACATAGGCCTGCCGGCCGAATATCACGCCGCTCTGGACCAGGGCGCCATTATTGAGACCGAAGTCGTTCTCGAGCCTAAACACCGCATGCAGGCCGCCACCGAGATCCTCGCTGCCCTTCAAGCCCCAGCGATTGCCGAGTTGCCGGATATTGCTCGACAGCGTGTAATTCGAATGACCCGCTTCGTTGCTGATGTAATCGAAGCCCTCGTCGATCGTGCCATACAGCGTGACACTGCTCTGTGCATACGCCGCGCCGGCCGACATGGCCAGCAATGCCGGGACGAGCGTCCTTGCTATTTTCATGTATTCCCCGAATGGAGCGCTGATGCTTGGTGGAGTGGTAATGCGCTTCTCTTTCTGCTTCGGGGGCGATTTTAAAGATTGGAACTTTCGAGGCGATTACCGATGTCGCCGTGATACAACGCATTCACGGCGTCATCGATCCGACTTGATTACAGGTTTAATAATCGGCGGCAACGATCTTCGAATTTCCATGCAGTCGCTTTCCGGCGACCTTCAGGAATGCGATCGTGTATTTCATTTTCCTGATTCGACTTCGAGAGTGATCGTCGAAATCGTGATGCTTGCCCGGGCCGCCTCGCCCTACTTCGGCTGCCCCACGCCGGGCTCGAATACGAACGGCTGCGTCAGCGTGAACGGCGAGGGCTTGCCGCCATAGGCGGCCTTCTGCGTGCAACGCGCGTGCGACATGGCCGCCACGGCGGCGCGATCGGCGGCGGCATTGCGGCTGCTGGTGGTGATGGTGACGTTCTCGGGCTCGCCCGAGGCGGTGATCAGCGCGCGCACCAGCACCGTCATCTCGCGGTCGATGGGACGCGCGTCGTCGGGATAGACGGCGACGGGAATCGTGCAGGACAGCGTATTGTCGTGCGGCAGGAACATCGCGCAGCCGGCCAGTTGCAGGGCAACGAGCGGCACGGCGAGCGTCTTCGCGTGGCGGATCATGGCGTGGCTTCCCCGGGGTATTTGCGTCGCGTTGGTCGGTCGCGATCGGCAGAGCGGCGCCGGTGCACGCGAGGCCGCCCAGGTTGCCGGGCCGCCTCGCGCGCATCGGCGCCGCGTGGTCTGTTCGTGGCGGCGTGATGCCTTGCCGCGCCTGTCGAGCTTACAGCATCGACTTGGCTTGCGTCAGCACCTTGTCGCAGATCTGCTTGGTCAGCTGCTGCTTGAGGCCGCCGCCGCTCAGGTCCAGCGTCTTGCCGTTGCCGCCGTCGAGGATGCCGTTGCTGCCGCTGGTGAAGCCGCTATCCGATTGCGGATTGCCGCCGAGCTTGCCCAGCAACTGGTCCTTCACCGAGCTCGCGCCGCCGCTGCCCAGATACTGGTTCTGGATGCAGAACTGCAGCACGCCGGCCACGTTGCCGAGGCTGGACGGCATCAGCGACGAACCACCGCCGCCGAGTGCCCCGCCCAGGCCACCGAGATTGCCGGCCAGGCCGCCGGAGTTCTGCGTGGCCGAACCGCCGGCCTGCTTGAGCATGTCGCCCAGTTGCGCGTCAGCGCCCGTCGCCGTCAGCGACAGGCCGATCAGGATGCCGGCTGCCACGGCACGGCCAGTACGAATCTTCATCGTGATCCTCCCAGGTTATGAATGTCGGCGCTGCGGATTGCCGATCGTCAGCATAACCGAAGCGAAGCGACAGCTTCGGCCGAGGGGACCGAATCGGCGGCCAAGTTGACGATGTTTGTAGGAATCGTGCCGGAAAGCGGTGCAATGCGCTTCGATATCTCGGCAACGGAAGGTTTCGCGATGGCGCTCGCTGCCGGAAACGAAGCGGCCCGCACCTGCCACCGCCGGGGGGTGATGGGTGCGGGCCGCTTGGGCTTGCCGTGGGTCGATTGGCGCGTCGCGCGCCATTTTCGACCGCGAGCCATGGACTCAGTCGTCGGAATCGTCGCTGTCGTCCTCGTCCTCGCTGGCCGCGCCGGCCGGCTTGCCGTAGCGCGACACCAGCGATTGCCGGAACCCGGTGAGCGACGGCTGCGCGTCGACGAGCTTGTAGAGCGCCGCCAGTTGCGTCGGCCAGTCGTGCAATTCCTCCGCGAAGATCTTCAGGCGCGCGACGGTGTCGAGCGCATCGCCCTCGCGGCCGTCCAGCGCCTCGAGCACCGCGTAGCGACGCAGCACCGTCTCGCCCGGCAACAGCGCGAGCGCACGCTGATGCGCGGCCAGCTTCGCGGGCAGGTCGTCGCGCGAGATCGGCATCAGCGTGGCCGCGCCGTATTCGCCCCAGGCGCCGAACAGGAAGGACGGCGCGGCGCGATACTGCTCGGCCGGGTTCGAGCCGTAGTACAGCACCTCGGCACGCTGGTAATCGCGCAGCACCGGGTACAGCGCCAGCAAGGCAGCCACCGACACGATCGCGAACACGCCATGCGCGATGCGCCCCGGCAGCATGCGCAGCGGCTGTGTCTCGAGCAGCCCGATCACGAACATCGCGGGCAGCGTGAAGAAGGTGTATTGCTGCGGATACTCGACCAGCGCATGCATCAGCAGCACGCCGATCAGGGCGAGCCCGTAGATACGCTCGACCGTGTGCGGCACGCGCAGCGCGCGCGCCAGCCACAGCAGCAGCGCGACCAGCAGCACGCCGAGCCCGAGCACGCCCGACTTGGCCAGCAGGTCGATGAAGATGTCGTGCGAATTGTTCGCGATCTCGACGCCGCCGAGCGTGCGCACCAGCTCGAACTGGTGCAGCGGGAACTCGCCCCAGCCCACGCCGAGCCAGGGATGCTCGCGGAACATGGTCAGCCCGTATTTCCACAGCGCCAGGCGCGGCGCGATCTGCCCGGCATCGCGCATGCGCTCGGCCGCCGATTCGGCGAGCCCGAGGTGATAGTGGACGTTGGCCCAGCGCACCACGATATTGACGATCACGAACACGGCCGCCAGCGCGAGCGGATAAAGCCAGGCCGCGCCGCGCCCCTGCCCGCGCCGGGCGGCGGCGAACGCCGCCCACAGCCCCGCCACCACCATCACCGCCACCTGCAGCCAGGGCCCGCGCGAGACGGTGAAGGCCAACCCCGCCGACAGCAGGATCGACAGCGGCAGCCAGCCCCAGGCCGGCAGCCGCCGCGACTGCGCGAGGTAGAGCGTGCTGGCCAGCGCGAACGCGATATAGGTGGCCAGATGGTTCGCCTGGGCCATGTTGCCGTAGGGCCGGCGATCGACCAGCACGCCGTAGCTGACCACGAAGGGCGAGAACGTGTGCTCGAGGTGCAGCAACTGGACCACCTGGCAGCCGACCGCGAACACGCCACCCACGATCAGCGCGCCGGCCATCATGCGCGTGACGGTCTCGACCGAATGGATCCGGCCGAGCAGGTAACCCGATTGCATCGCGACCAGCGCGGCCAGCAGGTAACCGAGCGCGAGCCAGTTCATCGACGGCTGCGACAGCGGCAGCAGCACGGTCTGCGCGATCAGCACCGCGCCGAACGCGAGCGGCGCGGTCCACGCGCGCGGCGCGGCGAACGGCCGAACCGCTCGCTCGCCGCGCAGCATCAGCGTGACGATCACGCCGAGCAGCGCGTACAGGCCGAACGCCGTGAACTCGGAATAGAACGTCGGGATCGGATAGGTATGGTTGGTGACCGCGTACGGCAGGATCAGGGCAACGGCTAGCGCAATCAGCGATAAAGAACGCAGGACGGAAGAAGGCATGAGCGAACCGGATGTCAGCAACCGGCGCACTATACAAAAAATTTCCCCCGCTGAGTCGCCCGCGTGCGGATCTGTCGGCACATCGACAGCCGGCGGCAGGCGGAACGCAGGTCCGCCCCCATTTACCGACCGCCGGCGCGCTCAGGGCAAGCCGCTCAAACAACCCCTCAGGCCAGCCATTCAAGCACGACACTCGGGCGGCGCGAACTTGCCGGCCAGCGTCGGCGCCTCGGCCGGTACCGGCCCCGAACCCGGCGCCGGCAGGGACGAAGCGCCCTTGCCCGCGGCGAAACACTCCCAGGTGATCGAGCCGGCCTGTACCGTGCCCTGCGCGAGTTCCACGCGTCCCGTGGGCGCCTCGGCGTTGTCGGGCGCCGAAGGCACCAGCACCAGCGTATTCGAGCCGGCCGGGGCCACGCGCGTGGAGTAGGCGATGCGGATCTGGCCGGACGTGTCGTCCACCTCGATCGATTCGACATTGCGCGTGGCGGGCGGCGAGGCGTAACCGCCCGAGAAGGCCGTGCCGCTCGCCGCGTTCTCGGCCACCGCCAGCCGCGCCGAGGCGGCCAGCGCAATGCCCTCGCCCACGCGGCTGCGGGCCAGGTAATCCTGGTACGCGGGAATCGCGTAGGCGGCCACCACGCCGACGATGGCCAGCACGATCATCAATTCGATCAGCGTGAAGCCGCCCGGGCCCTCCCGCGTTCGTGCAAGGCCGCGCGAGCGCGGGCGGATCCGCCTGGCGCAGAGGCGCCGCGACAACTGCTGGAACAGGGCAAGGGACAAGGCTTCGAACATGAAAGGCTCCGGATACGAAACAGGCCTGCCGCTTGGGCAGACCTGTCGATCCTAGCCAGCACGTCGCGCGCCGGGCAGTCGGCCGGAAGGCCTATGCCGGATGGCTGCGGCAGCGCCGCGCATGCGGGGCGCGAGGGCTCGCGCTCAGTGCGCCTTGGCGGCGCGGCGCCGCTTCCACCAGAGCCCGATCGCCACCACCAGCAGCGCGCCGGCGATGCTCGCGCCATGCACCAGGGCCGGCGCGTCGAGCTGCGGCCAGCGGTCGAGCACCGGATCGCCGATGATGAGCCCGCCGCCGATCCAGCCGAGCAGCGCGGCGCCGAGGATCACGATGACGGGGAAACGATCGAGCAACTTCAGTACCAGGGTGCTGCCCCAGACGATCACCGGGATGCTGACCACCAGCCCGAAGATCACCAGCGCGAGCCGGTGCTGCGGATCGGCGCGTTCGGCCGCGCCGGCGATCGCGATCACGTTGTCGATGCTCATCACCGCGTCGGCCACGATGATGGTGCGCACCGCCGCCCACAGCCGGTCGGCGCCCTGGATGCCGTCGTGCCCTTCCTCGGCCGGCGCGATCAGCTTGGCGCCGATCCAGAGCAGCAGCAGGCCGCCCGCGAGCTTCAGGAACGGGATGTCGAGCAGCAGCACCGCGAAGCTGATCAGCACCACGCGCAGCACGATCGCGCCGACGGTGCCCCAGATCACGCCGCGCAGGCGCTGGTTGTCGGGCAGGTTGCGGCAGGCGAGCGCGATCACGACCGCGTTGTCGCCGCCGAGCAGCAGATCGATGATGACGATCTGCACGACGGCGGCCCAGTTGAGCGTGGTGAGGAATTCGATCATGGATGAAGGCTGGAGACAGAGGGCCCGCGAGGGCGAGGAGCGTACCGGGTGCGAGCCGGCGGTACGCGCGACGACGCGGGCCATCGCCGGGCCGGTCATGCGAGGGCCCCACGCGCCGCGTCCAAATTACACAAGCCTTGCAGACTAACAAAAAAAACGCCGGCGCGAGGCCGGCGTTTCGACACGGCGGGACGAATCCCGCGTGCTCGCTCAGATCGCTGCCTTGAGCAGGCGACCCATTTCCGACGGATTGCGCGTGACCTTGATGCCGCACGCGTCCATGATTTCCAGCTTGGCTTCGGCCGTATCGGCGCCGCCCGAGATCAGCGCGCCGGCGTGGCCCATGCGCTTGCCCGGAGGCGCCGTGACGCCGGCGATGAAGCCGACCACCGGCTTCTTCATGTTGTCCTTGATCCACTCGGCTGCCGTCGCTTCGTCCGGGCCGCCGATTTCGCCGATCATGACGACCGCATCCGTGTCCGGATCGTCGTTGAACATGCGCATCACGTCGATGTGCTTCAGGCCGTTGATCGGATCGCCGCCGATACCGACCGCCGACGACTGGCCGAGGCCCAGTGCCGTGAGCTGGGCAACCGCTTCATAGGTCAGCGTGCCCGAACGCGACACGACGCCGATGCGGCCCTTGCGGTGGATGTGACCCGGCATGATGCCGATCTTCAGTTCGTCCGGCGTGATCGTGCCCGGGCAGTTCGGCCCGAGCAGCAGCGTCTTGCGGCCTTCGCGACGCATGCGGTCCTTCACTTCGATCATGTCGCGAACCGGAATGCCTTCGGTGATGCAGATCGCCAGGTCGAGGTCGGCCTCGACGGCTTCCCAGATCGCGGCGGCCGCGCCTGCCGGCGGCACGTAGATGACCGAGACGGTCGCGCCGGTTTCCTGCTTCGCTTCCTTGACGCTCGCGTAAATCGGAATGCCTTCGAAATCCTCGCCGGCCTTCTTCGGGTTCACGCCCGCGACGAACGCCTCACGGCCGTTCGCGTACTCGCGGCAGGCGCGCGTGTGGAACTGGCCAGTCTTGCCGGTAATGCCCTGCGTGATGACCTTGGTGTCTTTGTTGATCAGAATCGACATGTATTGACCTCTGTTCGATAGGCGTCGCGTTTGATCGCGCCGCCATGCGTGTTCAATGCAACGATGCTTACTTGCCGGCGGCTGCCGCGACGACCTTCTGCGCGGCTTCTTCCATGCTGTCCGCCGAGATGATCGGCAGGCCCGACTCGGCCAGCATCTTCTTGCCCAGGTCTTCGTTGGTGCCCTTCATGCGCACCACCAGCGGCACGCCGAGGTTCACGGCCTTCGAGCCGGCGATCACGCCTTCGGCGATCACGTCGCAGCGCATGATGCCGCCGAAGATGTTGACCAGGATTGCCTTCAGGTCCGGGTTCTTCAGCATCAGCTTGAACGCTTCCGTGACCTTCTCGGTCGTCGCGCCACCGCCGACGTCCAGGAAGTTCGCCGGTTCGCCGCCGAACAGCTTGATGGTGTCCATGGTGGCCATCGCCAGGCCGGCGCCGTTCACCAGGCAGCCGATGTTGCCGTCCAGCGAGATGTAGGCGAGATCGAACTTCGAGGCCTCGATTTCAGCCGGATCTTCTTCGTCCAGATCGCGGTAGGCGACGATTTCCGGGTGACGGAACAGCGCGTTCGAGTCGAAGTTGAACTTCGCGTCGAGGGCGGTGACCTTGCCGTCGCTGGAGACGTTCAGCGGATTGATTTCGGCCAGCGACGCGTCGGTTTCCCAGAACGCCTTGTACAGGCCTTGCAGGATCGCGCGCGCTTGCGGAATCGAGGCAGCCGGCACGCCGATCTTCGCGGCGAGGTCGTCGGCCTGGGCATCGAGCAGGCCGGTCGACGGCTCGACGATGACCTGGTGGATCAGTTCCGGATGCTTCTCGGCCACTTCCTCGATGTCCATGCCGCCTTCGCTCGAACCCATCAGGACGATCTTTTGCGACACGCGATCGACGACGAGGCTGACATACAGTTCCTGCTTGATGTCGGCGCCTTCCTCGACCATCAGGCGGTTGACCTTCTGGCCTTCCGGGCCGGTCTGGTGCGTGACGAGCTGCATGCCGAGGATCTGGCTCGCGTACTCGCGAACCTGCTCGATCGACTTCGCCACCTTCACGCCGCCGCCCTTGCCACGGCCACCCGCGTGAATCTGAGCCTTCACGACCCACACCGGGCCGCCCAGCTCTTCTGCCACCTTGACGGCATCTTCAACCGAGAACGCCGGCTTGCCGCGCGGGACCGCGACTCCGAATTTCCGCAGGATTTCCTTACCCTGGTACTCGTGAATCTTCATGCGTGATTCCTTCAGTCTGAGAGTTGGATTAAAAGTCGATTGACAGTCGCTTCTTTCTACTGATGTTTCCGATCATTCGTGCGCGCTACCCGCGCCGTCGGGCACGGGTGGGCTCGCGCCGAGCCATGTCGGGATGAACGGCCGGCCCGCCGTGCGTCGCGCGCCGCCTCGTGACCACCGCGCCACGCCGCTTCGCGCCGCATCACGGCCGCCCGCCCGCGCAGCACGCGAGCCGACGGCGAGCACGCGATCCGGGGATCGGGGCGTGATGCGCGGGGAAAGGACGGGGGAGAGGTGAGCGACGTGGGCTCGGCAGGCGGGAATGGCGGCTTCGCTGCGACCGGAACAGAATGCCCGGCCGGACGACGCGGCGGCGTCGACGACATGGGGTTCGCGATCGGAGGTCATGCTGGGCCTGGGTTCATGGATCGGCTGTCCGCCCGGCTGCGTGACCTTCATCGAACCCGCCGCGCAATGCGGCCGACACGATGCAACGGTGACGACACCTCGCCGGCCGCCGCACTGGTCGGTGATCGCCGGGACTGCGCCTGGCTGGCGCAACTGGCGTGACACGGGCTCGAATGACGGCATGCGGAAGGTTGAAGCCGAGTTGGAAAACCGGGGGATTTTAGCATATTGGGTATTTGTCGCGATGCCACGAATATCCGGTGTGACCCGCATTGGCAAGCGGATGCAGTGCAGCATCACGGGTCGGACCCGCGTGAGCGCGGCGATCCGGCGAGCCTCAAAACTCGCCGAATTCGTCCTCGCCGCCCTTGAGCAGCTTGACGATGGTCGCGCTCGTGAAGCCGCGCGCGGCCAGGAAGCGCGCCTGTTTGGCGCGCTCGGCCGGCGTGCCCGGCAGGCTGCCGAACTTCTTGCGCCAGACCGCCTGGGCCCGGCCGAACTCGGTTTCGCGCAACTGCTCGCTGACCGATTCCACCAGTTCCGAATCGACGGCATGGCGCTTGAGCTCGCCGAGGATTCGCGCGGTACCGAGGCGCGAGGCACGCCGGTGCACCAGGCTTTCGGTGAAACGCGCGTCGGACAGCCAGCCCTCGCGCTCGAGCGCGTCGAGCAGCGCTTCGGGATCGTCGCCCTCCCCCACATAGGGAGCGAGCTTGCGCACGAGTTCGCTGCGGCTGTACTCGCGTCGCGACAGATAACCGAGCGCGCGACCCTTCAGTGAGCGGGTCGGGCGCTCCCGCTCGGTGCGGGGCGATTCGCCTGCCGGTTCGGTTGCCTGGCCGGAGGAGGCCGTCGGGGCATCGCGCTCGTCGAACGGGCCGCGTGTGCGGCGCCGGTTGCGGCGCGTGGCGTGTTCGCTGGTGCGGGAATACTGGTCGCCGTCGGCGTTTTCGAAGTGGGTAGGCGCGGCGGGCGCCTCGAAGGGATCGGGGGCGGCGCGGCGACGGCTCGACGATGCCGGGCGGCCGCCGGTAACGGGGGCTTGCGAAGCCGTGGGCCGCGGGCCGGCGACTGCGTCTACCCGGCTGGCCGTCGACTGTCGACGAGGCTGCGATGAGGGGCCAGCATCAGCCGGAAAAACAGCCGGCGCTGCCCTGCCCGCCTCCCCGCGCACAGCACGCACGCTGCGGGCACGGATGCCGCGGGCAACGTCATGCGCATCGAAGGATTCGTCGGCATCGCCCGAGTCGCTCGCGTACACGGGATCGGCCGCTGCCCGCCGCGGGCGCTGAAACGAAACGAGGGCATCGTCCGATGCCCTCGTTTCCGGGCGACCTGCCGGCCGCCCTTCGCGCGAAACCAGCGCCGGCCCGGGTCGATCGGCCGGCCCACCTTCGCCCGCGCGAGGCTCGCGCGGCGAGGAGGCTGGCGAATCGTCCGGGCAGCCCCGGCTCCGACGCATCACTCTTCTTCGTCCAGGATCTCGGCTTCGGACTGGCCGGCCGCGCCTTCCTGCGGCATGGCCGCCACGCCGAGCGATTCGCGAATGCGGTTCTCGATCTCGAGCGCGATGTCCGGATTCTCGCGCAGGAATTCACGCGCGTTGTCCTTGCCCTGGCCGATCTTGTCGCCGTTGTAGCTGTACCAGGCGCCAGCCTTGTCGACGATCTTGGCTTGCACGCCCAGATCGATGATTTCGCCCTGGCGCGAGATGCCTTCGCCGTAGAGGATGTCGAAGATCGATTCGCGGAACGGCGGCGAGACCTTGTTCTTGACGACCTTGACGCGGGTTTCGTTGCCGATCACCTCGTCGTTCTTCTTGATCGAGCCGATCCGGCGGATATCGAGGCGCACCGAGGCGTAGAACTTCAGCGCATTGCCGCCCGTGGTGGTTTCCGGGTTGCCGAACATGACGCCGATCTTCATGCGGATCTGGTTGATGAAGATCACCAGGCAGTTCGTGCGCTTGATCGTGCCCGTCAGCTTGCGCAGCGCCTGCGACATCAGGCGAGCCTGCAGGCCCGGCAGCGAATCGCCCATTTCGCCTTCGATTTCGGCCTTCGGCACCAGGGCCGCGACCGAGTCGATCACGATCATGTCGATCGAGCCCGAGCGCACCAGCGCGTCGGTGATTTCGAGCGCCTGCTCGCCCGTGTCCGGCTGCGAGATCAGCAGTTCCGGCACGTTCACGCCGAGCTTGGATGCATATTGGACGTCGAGCGCGTGTTCCGCGTCGATGAAGGCCGCCGTGCCGCCGAGCTTCTGCATCTCGGCGATCACCTGCAGCGTGAGGGTGGTCTTGCCCGACGATTCCGGACCGTAGATTTCGACGACACGGCCGCGCGGCAGGCCGCCGACGCCGAGCGCGATATCGAGGCCGAGCGAGCCGGTGGAGACCACTTGGATGTCTTCCTTGGCCTCGGCATCGCCGAGCTTCATGATCGAGCCCTTGCCGAACTGCTTCTCGATCTGGGCAAGCGCTGCCGCCAGCGCCTTGCTCTTTTCCGCGGTCATCCCGGCGCCTTTCTTGCTATCTTCCATGAATCGTCCTTTGCTATGATGAGCAGCGTCTGATTGGGGGGCACCGGGCCTAACTAGCCGTTAGGTGCACGAATGCAGACACTGTATAAAAAAACAGTGGTTTGTGCAAGCCCGAGTTGCGGGTTCCGCACAAGTCCACCCAGACCTTCCGGAGACACCCGCGCCGGCGCCTCTCCAGCGCGCCGCCGGCCGATGGCCACGCACCATGCGAATCCTGATTGCCGAAGATGACAGCATACTCGCGGACGGCCTGACCCGATCACTCCGCCAATCGGGCTATGCCGTCGATCACGTCAAGAGCGGCGTCGAGGCCGACACCGCCTTGTCGATGCAGACTTTCGACCTGCTGATCCTCGATCTCGGCCTGCCGAAGATGCCCGGTCTCGACGTGCTGCGGCGCCTGCGCGCACGCAACTCGGTGCTGCCGGTGCTGATCCTGACCGCCGCCGACAGCGTCGACGAGCGCGTCAAGGGGCTCGACCTGGGCGCCGACGACTACATGGCCAAGCCCTTCGCCCTGAACGAACTCGAGGCGCGCGTGCGGGCGCTCACCCGGCGCGGCGCCGGCGGCGGCCCGACCGTGATCCGCCACGGCTCGCTGAGCTTCGACCAGGTCGGCCGGCTCGCCTACGCCAACGAGCGCGTGCTGGACCTGTCGGCGCGCGAGCTCGGCCTGCTCGAGGTGCTGCTGCAGCGCGTCGGCCGACTGGTCTCGAAGGAGCAACTGGTCGACCATCTCTGCGAATGGGGCGAGGAAGTCAGCAACAACGCGATCGAGGTCTACGTGCACCGGCTGCGCAAGAAGATCGAGCCGAGCGGCGTGCGGATCCTGACCGTGCGCGGCCTCGGCTACTGCCTGGAGAAGGCCGTGGCCGAATCGGGCGCCGCAGTCGCGCCCGAGGTGCCGGCCGCGCCGGAGCATCCGGCGCCCTCCTCGCCGCTGCGCTGAAGGGCCGCGCGAGCGCGCCGCCATGGCCACGCCGCTTCGTTCCGCCCGCACCAGCAAGCACGCCACGCGCCGCCCGGCCGACGTGCGCGACGCGGAACGCGACGCCCGCTACGAAAACCCGTTTGCCCCGCCCGACGAGGGCGAGTCCGCCGACGCGGCGCGCCCGCGTTCGCTGTTCGGCGAGATCCTCGACTGGATGCTCGCGCCGCTGCTGCTGCTCTGGCCGATGAGCATCGCCGTCACTTACCTGGTCGCCAAGACCATCGCCAACGGCCCCTTCGACCGTGCGCTGGAAACCGATGCCTACGTGCTCGCGCGGCAGATCACGCCCGTCAACGGGGTGGCCGAGCTGGTGCTGCCCAAGGCCACGCTCGACCTGCTGCGCGCCGACAATGTCGACAGCGTCTATTACCAGGTGCTCGGCACGCGCGGCGAGCTGGTGGCCGGCGAGGCCGACCTGCCGCTGCCGCGCGACGACGACCGGCCGCCGCCCGGCGTGGTGCTGTTCCGCGACGACCTCCTTCGCGGCAACGACATCCGTGTCGCCTACACCACCGTCGCGCTGGGCGGCTCGAGCGGCTCGCAGCCGGCGCTGGTACAGGTCGGCGAAACGCTGGACAAGCGCAACGCGCTGGCCAACGACATCATCAAGGGCGTGATCCTGCCGCAGTTCGTGATCCTGCCGCTGGCCATCGTGCTGGTCTGGTTCGGGCTGTCGCGCGGGCTCGCGCCGCTGACCGCGCTGCAGGCCCATATCCGCAACCGCCGCCCCGACGATCTCTCGCCCGTCGATCCGCAGCGCGCGCCGCCCGAGATCGAGCCGCTGGTCACCTCGTTCAACGACCTGCTCGGCCGGCTCGAACAGAACATCGCGCTGCAGAAGCGCTTCATCGCCGATGCCGCGCACCAGATGAAGACGCCGCTGGCCGGGCTGCGCACCCAGGCCGAATTCGCGCTGCGCCACGAGGTGCCGGACGAAGTCGCGCGCTCGCTGGAGCAGATCGCCACCAGCTCCGGGCAGGCTGCGCGCCTGGTCACCCAGTTGCTGGCGCTGGCGCGCGCCGAGAACCGCGCGAGCGGCCTGAGCTTCGAGCCGGTCGATCTCGCCGCGCTGGCACGCGTGACCGTGCGCGACTGGGTGCAGGCCGCCTTCGCCAGGCGCATGGACCTCGGCTACGAGGGGCCGGACGACCAGGACGTTCAAGCGCTGGCGCCCATCATCGACGGCCATGCCGTGATGCTGCGCGAGATGCTCGGCAACCTGATCGACAACGCGATCCGCTACACGCCCGAGGGCGGCCGGATCACCGTGCGCCTGCATGTCGAGCCCGGCGTGCGGCTCGACGCGACGGGCGCCGTGGTGCGCGCCTTCGACAATGCCGGCGCCGGCCTGCCGGGCGTCGCGCACATCGAGGTGGAAGACACCGGCCCCGGCATTCCGGCCCACGAGCGCGGCCGCGTGCTCGAACGCTTCTACCGGATCCTCGGCCGCGACGGCGAGGGCAGCGGGCTGGGCCTGGCCATCGTGCGCGAGATCGTCACCCAGCACGGTGGCGCGCTGGCGATCGACGACCACGTCTACCAGGACACGCCGCGCCTGGCCGGCACGCTGGTGCGCGTCAGCTTCGCGCTGCGCGAGGCCGCCCCGGAATAACCCTGAGGCGAGCGCCGCCGGCCAGGCCCACAAGGCGCCGTCAGCGATGTTGCCGGAACATCGGCCACCGATCGCCGACGTTCACCCAACGATCGCCGAACAAGCGAGAAGCACTCCCGACAAACCCTGATCCCCGCTCCAGTCAGACCTCCGTAAGTTTGCCCGCCAATAATCGACGCCAGTTCGTCAGGATGGCGAACCGACACCGATATCAAGATTCAGGAGACGACTCATGGCGACTGTAGGCGGACACATCTCGCACTCGCCGATGACGAGCGACGAAAAACGCGTGATCTTCGCGTCCTCGCTCGGCACCGTGTTCGAGTGGTACGACTTCTATCTGGCCGGCTCGCTCGCGGCCTACATCAGCAAGAGCTTCTTCTCCGGCGTCAATCCGACCGCCGCCTTCATCTTCACCCTGCTCGGCTTCGCCGCCGGTTTCGCGGTGCGCCCGTTCGGCGCGATCGTGTTCGGCCGGCTCGGCGACATGGTGGGCCGCAAGTACACCTTCCTGATGACGATCGTGATCATGGGCATCTCGACCTTCGTGGTCGGGTTCCTGCCCGGCTACGCCACCATCGGCATCGCCGCGCCGGTGATCTTCATCGCCATGCGGCTGCTGCAGGGGCTCGCGCTGGGCGGCGAATACGGCGGCGCGGCCACCTACGTGGCCGAGCATGCGCCGGCCAACCGCCGCGGCTTCTACACCGCCTGGATCCAGACCACCGCGACGCTCGGCCTGTTCCTGTCGCTGCTGGTGATCGTCGGCGTGCGCACCCTGGTGGGCGAGGAGAGCTTTGGCGCCTGGGCCTGGCGCATCCCGTTCATCGCCTCGATCCTGCTGCTGGCCGTGTCGGTCTGGATTCGCATGCAGCTGAACGAATCGCCGGTGTTCATGCGCATCAAGGCCGAGGGCAAGACCTCGAAGGCGCCGCTCACCGAAGCCTTCGGCCAATGGCGCAATCTGAAGATCGTGATCCTCGCGCTGGTCGGGCTGACCGCTGGCCAGGCGGTGGTCTGGTACACGGGCCAGTTCTACGCGCTGTTCTTCCTGACGCAGACGCTGAAGGTGGACGGCACCACGGCCAATATCCTGATCGCCGTGGCGCTCTTGATCGGCACGCCCTTCTTCCTGTTCTTCGGCTCGCTGTCGGACCGGATCGGCCGCAAGCCGATCATCCTGGCCGGCTGCCTGATCGCCGCGCTGACCTACTTCCCGCTGTTCAAGGCGCTCACGCACTACACGAATCCGGCGCTGGAAACGGCCACGCAGAAGGCGCCGATCACCGTGATCGCGAACCCGGACGAATGCTCGTTCCAGTTCAACCCGGTCGGCACGGCGAAGTTCACGACTTCCTGCGACATCGCCAAGGCGGCCCTCTCGAAGGCCGGCCTGAACTACGAGAACGTGGCCGCGCCGGCGGGCACGCTCGCGCAGATCAAGGTGGGCGACGTCGCGGTGGACACCTACGACGGCAAGGCTGCGGACGCCAAGGCGAAGGCCGGCGCGTTCGACAAGACGCTGGCCGCGACGCTCAAGGGCGCCGGCTACCCGGCCAAGGCCGATCCCTCGCAGATCAACTGGCCGATGGCGATCGTGGTGCTGACCATCCTGGTGATCTTCGTGACCATGGTGTATGGGCCGATCGCGGCGATGCTGGTGGAGATGTTCCCGACACGGATCCGCTATACGTCGATGTCCCTGCCCTATCACATCGGCAACGGCTGGTTCGGCGGCTTCCTGCCGGCCACCGCGTTCGCGATCGTGGCGGCCAAGGGCAACATCTACTCGGGGCTCTGGTATCCGATCGTGATCGCGCTGGTGACCTTCGTGATCGGGCTGCTGTTCGTCAAGGAGACGAAGGGCTCCAACATCTACTCGCAGGACTGAGACAGGACCAGGAGAAGCCGGGCCGGGGGCGTCCCGGCCGCTTCGTGAAAATTCTTCGACAAAAGTTGTTGACAGGGTTCTGAGCCTTCTGCATAATCTTTCTTCTGTTGGCGAATTAGCTCAGTCGGTTAGAGCGACGGAATCATAATCCGCAGGTCCGGGGTTCGAATCCCTGATTCGCCACCATCATTACGCGAAGGCCCGCTCTCGAAAGAGACGCGGGCCTTTGTCTTTGCGCGCGCGGTGAGCCATCTTGTGAGCCGCCGCCCGCATGCACAAGCTGCCCCACCTGTTCAAGTCGCGCCACGGCGTGTTTTACCTCCGGCTCGTCCGAGCCGGCAAAACGTCTCTTTCCCCAGATCTAGAGCATCCGCGACTCGGATCTGCGTGTAGCCGGCAGCCTTGCGCTGCTTCTCTATCGCCGATCCTACCCTCTTCGCAAGCTCTTCCCCGATCCCATCGCCCTTCCTGTCGCCTCCTCGCGTCTACGCGCGGCAAAAAAACGACCCATTTGCGCAACTGTTTTGTGTTCACTCCGGCCTTGAAGGCAAGCCCGGCAGCGATGCATCGGGTTGGAGGCACGCCTCGACCAGGCGACGTTTGCCGTCTGGGTCAAATAATCGTTCGCCGTTCGGGGAGACATGCGTCACCGTCAGAAGCAGGAGGTTGAGGTCAATCGCGTCTAGTGTCATCGCGGTTGCGTCCGCAAGTGTGGAGGTTGCGGACCCAAGCGGTGACGTTTCTCAGGCTGGGCGCTATGTGCGTAGAATTCTGCGGTTACTGCCATACTCCGACCATCCGGAGAGATTCAGGCCTGCGGTTGCGGATCCACATAGTGCCAAATGACCATGCCCCATGAGGTGTGCTGAGGGCCTGGCATCGGCTCTCCCGCTTCGACATGAACCGAATCCTTCACAGCCGGACTTTGCCAACGACCAGTACGCGGACACGCTTCCCCGGGCAAGGCGCGCAAACTCGTCTGCGCGACGGATTGGGGGAAGTAGGTCGACTCTTCCTCAGGGATGCTACCGTCCCGATAGCGGGTATCTTCCCATAGCAAGCGCCAGCGTACCTTGTACTCGTCGTTCGTGCCTTCCAATAAATACGTGTGGGCGACACTGCCCTTGAGGAAGTAATTCGGGCAGCCAACCTTGCCAGCCGGCAACCATGGCTCCCAGATTCCCTCGATGGGGATTTCCTCGCCGCTCGCGACTTCGCCGACCCGGGATTCGTTCTTGGCGGGGCATGCGGGAAGATCGGCTGGATACTTACGCCCCGGCGGCCAATACTTCCAAGCTGGAAGCGGTACATCCTGAAACAGGGATTCATAGGTCCAATACTCGAACACGCGAGTTCCGGTATCCGTGTCTGTTTCGTAGGCCATCAGCCCTTCAAAACCAAATGCGATCGAGCAATCCAGTGCGTAGCACATCAATTGCTGGATCCAGACACCGTGTACCAACCCTTTGGCAAATTCTGGGTCGCTGTAGGTGTTGTTCTTCAAGCCCAAGGCCAGAAAAAACGGATCGTATTTTCTGCCAACTTCATCTGCAGTTCGCCCAAACAAGACATCGCCGACTTCCGCGCTCCCGGCAATCAACGCGCCGTAGGCCGATCGCTTGTCCAAGCCTCGGCGCAAGATATCAATACCTTGATCCATCTGCACCAACGCGCCGAGAAAGTCATATGTGTAAGCTTTCTCGAGTTCGTCCTGATTGGGGCTCGGCGAGTCCATCCGTTTGGCGTAGGCGTCGAGAAAATCCCGATACAACTGGACGGCGTGCTCCAGGTAGGTGAGGCTCGTCCACTTCTTGATCAGATAGAACGCCTTGGCGCGCGCGTCCTGCTCTTGTGCCTCGGTCATCGTTAACGTGTTCAGCATCATTGCGCTCGTCCATCCATTGATTGTTTGCCCGTGACGGCGGCCGCGCGACGGGCGTAGCCCTCTTGCCTGATCTTGGCCGATCGCTCGCGCTCTTCCAGCATCAGCGCGTGGGCCTCGGCCTCACCGGGCAGCGTGACGTCATTCCAGTTCGTTTTACGAGCCTTGAGCAAGCCGGCCGCCAATTGCTTCTCTATCCATTCTTTTACGGGCGCGTTGTGCGAGTGACTGAAATCCACGAAATACTGGAGATCGCCGCCAACCAGCAGGCGCATGGTGCCCACCTCTTTATCGATGTCTACCTGTTCGGCGATTGCCCCCTTCCACAACCGCATCCCGTCCCATCCGGCCGGAATCGCAATACCAAGCTTTTCCATTTCTTCAAGTGTAGGGACTGGCATGCTGACATAGCTGCCATTCATGCTCCACGCATGTTTGATGGCGCTCTGCGTGCGCCACACGGTTCCATTGGGAGCGAGTTTATCTGTCCAGAATTTTCCAGGAATGGTCCAGGGTTTATCCAGGTAACGCGTGTCGACGACACGAATCATCGCCTGGCCGGGCACTAACGTTATTGCTTCGAGCGGCGCCTTCACGCTGAACGTCTCGATGGCAGTGCCCTTAGGATGCTCACGAAGGTTGGGCCAACCTTCTATGTGTTTGTATTGTTTTTGGGTCATCGGTTTATGCCCCAGACTCTTCGTCTCCTTAGCAAGATAAGCCAGACGCGCCTCCTTCGTCATCGCACGCGTCGTCCCGCTTCCGACCCTGATGTCCGCCCAAGTCCCTGTGACCAGATGGCTGCGCACCTCGTCCAGCAACTGCGTCAACTTCTTGATACTCTGCACGATCCGAGTGTCGCCCAACTTGCGCAACTCATCCAGCTTCGGCAGCAAGGCCCGGAGATATTGCGCTACCCGTGTCGGGATGACGGAACCCAAGCGGTTCAGGATGAAGTTGAGCGACTTGCCGATGCGGTCGAGCAAGGTCCCGAACGCCTTGAGCACGAGGCCCTGATACTGAGCGAAATCCAGCTTCCTGAACCATTGCACCGCGTCGCCGAAACCAGCCTTGCGAATCAACGCGAGGATTTCCTGGCATAGCTTGACCAGATCCTCCGACTTCTCGGCGGCCCGCATCAACAGCTTGCCGACGCCCTTGAGCAAACCGCCGGCCACGGGCACGACGGCGAGCAGACACAACACCAACGATACCCATTCCCACTCGTTGTCGCGGTCCTTCGAGTCGCCGCACAGGCGCAGCGTAATGGCGATCGCATCGCGTGCGGCCGTGACTTCGCCCGCAACGGGGAACATGCTGACAACGGCATCGACGATGATCGCGCCGGTATTACGCTTTTGCAAAAACTCTCCGGCCACGGCGCCCGTCACGGTATCGCTCACTGCGGTCGCGCCGCGCCAGAGATAGTCGCCGACCTGGGACGCGGCCTGGCTGATCCAGCTCGAACTCATGCCTGGCCTCCCTGCATCCGCTCCAGCGAAGCCTGCATGTCGTAGTCGTCCCAATCCGACTTGAAGGCCGGATTTTTCTCCGTCGCCTTGAGTTCGTAAGGGCGGCTATCCTCGCCCAATTCGATGCGGCCGGTTCCGGACGGCGCGTTGCTGAGATCGGCCATTCCCTGGTTGTCCACGGTGCCCGAGTAGGTGCCGCCGTCGTCGTAGTGAATGGTGAACTTGGCGCCCTGCACAGGCAATTCATCGTGGTACTGGTAAAGCAGGGCGGCCTTGTCGCGCGACGTCGGTGCGAGCGATAGCGGATAGTCGATTTGCGTCGGCCCAGCAAACGTATGCTGCGTCCCCTTGATATCGATCGCCCCGGGCGCATGAATCTCGATGTCGCCGCCCTTGAGCCGGATGTAAGCCCCGCCCGACGTCAGCAAAATCTCCTGCTGCGCCGCCACCTCGATCGTCTGTGTCGCAGACAGGACTTTGGCTGTTCTCTGCGCAGTAATTTCGATATTGTCTGAATGCGCCTGGATCTCGACTTTGCCCTTTCCCGCGAACAGCTTCATCCCCGCGTTCTGCACGAACAAGCTGATCTTCTCCGCGACGCTCGCCACCAGTGACTTCCCGCTCGCGACGAAGGTACTCTGCCCGCTCACCAGATTCGTTTGCCCATCGCTCGACAGATGCAGGGAATCCTGCGTCGAAAGCGCAATACTGGCCGGACTCGCCATCAGCATCATCGGCTTCTTGAACGCGTTCGCGCTTCCAGTGCCACCGCCCGCGGTCCGCCCGCCCGATTGCGCTCCCTGGACGCTGTCCTGCGTCGCATCAGTGAACGCTTTCAGCGCATCGTGCCCCTCGTCGAGGCTTTCGGCCTGATGCGTCTGGCTGGCCTGCGACATGGCCTCGACCAGGCTCTCCGCGTTGACCAGTTGCTGTTGCGCCTCGCGGACGTCGAGCGGCTGGCTATTGGCCGGCTTCGGATAGGTCGTGACGAACAGCCCCTGCGAGGCTCGCACCGCGCCGTACGTATCCGTCCTCAAATCAAAACCCGATCCTAGATACGAACTGCGCGTATTGCCACTTTGATCGATCAGATAACCCAGATGCAACATACTGTTCGCGCTGCTGCTCATCAACTGCACGCGATTCTGACCGGTCGCGTCGTCCATCACCATCTGGTTGTAGCCGCTGCCGCCGTATTCCTTCGAGCGATGGCCCGACAGGATGCCGTTGCTGTGCCACTGCGGCTTTACCGAGCCGTTGTAGACGCGGTGGAGCACGATCGGTCGATCACAATCTCCGCCAACATAGCCGATCAAGACCTCCTCACCAACTCGAGGAATATGGACGCCGCCGTAGCCACCGCCCGTGTCTGACTGCGCAACGCGGACCCAACACGACGCCCCCGCATCGCCTGGATTCTGGCGGTCCCAGACAAACATCACCTTCACCCGGTTCAGTTCGTCCGTGTACACCTCCTCCCCTTGAGGCCCGACGACGATCGCTGTCTCCATGTGCATCTTGGGCTTCTTGTGTTCGAACGGGCTGCGGTACGGCACCGTGGTGCGCTGCGCCTCGACTTCCGTTAGATAGAATCCCGCCGAGCCGTCGTCGTGCGTAATCGACGCGCCTGAGTACCCGGCCTTCGCTTGTGCCAGCTCGGTTTGCAAACTATGCGGGAAGCTGGCTTCGTGATCCGATAACGGTAGGTTGTTCTCGATGTAGCGCCAAACCTTTATCGCCGCGAACTCGCGTTGACCGGCAGGATCGCGATCGTGCTCCGGATGACCGCTCAATTCAAACCGCAATCCTGCATCAATGCCGCGCACGCCGCCTGCCGCAAAGAACCGCTTCGCGCGTGACTCCCATTCTTCCATGCGAATCTTGGAGAGATGTTCGCCGCGATCCTGGCGGTCATACGTGTAGGCGCCTGTGTATTCGTAGACCTCCGTCTGCTCCGGCAGATTGCCCTGCCCCGCCATGGTGGGCAGGGTGGTGCCTTTGGGGTTGGCGATGGAAGACGGTGCTTTGTAATCGAACGTACGTGTCGTATGTACCGAGCTCTGCAATGTCCGCGAACCCGACCATTGCGTGAACGCATCCGCCTCACTGCCCGTGCCGGATCTGTAAAACTCGACAGGATTGACCGATATCTCGTCGAGCGAATGAACGTCGTCGGTCACGACCAGCGTGTGCGACTTGCCGTCCTTGCCCTGCCTCCAGAAGCCGAAGAGCCCTTCTTCTTCCATCAGGCGATGGACAAAATCCCAGTCAGATTCGCTCTGGCGGCAATAAGAACGAGACGGCAACGGCTTCGACAGCGCAAACTGGAACTGCCCGCTCGCCTGCGGATGAGCATTGAACACATCCGTCATGATGGCGTCGACACTTTGATCCTGCCAATACCGCATGTCGCGACGGAACCTCAGGAAGTGCATCCACGAGGCGAAAGCCAATTGATAGCTTGCTTGGCTGCCCTCCGCGCCGAGTCGGCGGGCCGTATGAATGTAGCCGTTGATCGGCAGGTAGGACTTGTCCGCTTGCTGAATCCACAGCGTCATCGGCTGCGCAATCAGGGTTTTCAGTTCAATGTCGCTTGCCGTCGACACCATGTCGAGCGTGACGCCGAAGTCTCGCCCAAGCTCCGAATAGGTCACGGCGCGGCGTGGCACGAGCGCGTTGTCGGGCAATGACGGAACATCCGTCCTCAGTAGACGATCTTGCTGGATCAGCCCGCCCCGAAGCGCCTGAATCAAATCGGTCAAGTTCATGTGCTACCTAGTTCTTGTTCATGTCGTGCCCCGGGGGGCGTTCTCTCAAAGGGACGGCTGCCCTTTACATGTGTTGGCGAGGATAGCGACTAGGGCCGATCGTGGCTATCCTCTGGGCGTCGAAAGCTGTCACGGTCCGCTGCCAGCGATGACAACAACGAACCAGCCACCGAAACTTGCCGCCATGATATTTCAGTCAGGGGCGATTTGAGCGCGCGCCGTCAGTGTTGAGACGTATTCAAGGGAAATTTCTGACAAAACAGACACTCACTCTCCAACGAGAACCGCCAGCAAGGATTGATGGCGGCAAACCGAGTTTTCTTGAGACCGAGTGAATTGCGCTCATGAACGCTCTTTCGAGCGCAGGATTTGCATATAGGCCCAGACAGAGAAATTCTGACGAAATATCAAGATATTCTTCGAAATACTTTGAAGAGTGGGCCATCCGATGGCGGATTTTTCAAACATCGACTCAGGTTTTAAGCAACATAAAATCACAAATCTAGTTCCCACAATTCAAATACGTAATGTTCGATTGACATATATCGCCAAGATCATCTTAAAATCAACGAGTTAAATCATTATAGCTTTCAATTCCGCTCAATGAAGAGCGTAAGACTTTCCCCTCGATCCCAGTCAATAATTCGCGTGCCATGCCATATTTTTCTTCAACATTTACCTCATGATCGTCATCGTTTTTTCGCACGAAAATAGCACAGAGAGATTCGGCGCAGGCAGACGGCTAACAACGATGTGCGATTAGGCCACATCAGTGTGCGGAAGGGATATTGAGTCAGAAAAATCCGCACATTTATCATCGCACCTTGCCCACCCCACTTCACTCACCTCCACCAACTTGCGGCATTTCCCCGCGCCCGTCCCTATCTCGCTATTAATCAAACAATCGAGCGTAGAGTTGCGGCGTTCCATAACCGGAAAATGCCATGAGCGCTTTTATTCGAGAGGGCGACACCACCGATCACGGCGGCCGGGTCCTTGACTGTTCCCAAGCTCAACTCATTGACGGCAAGCCCGTGGCGAGGCTTGGCGACATGGTGTTCTGTCCCATGTGCGATGGCGTCTATCCCATCGTCCACATTCTGCCGCGCGGCATGGACATGGACGGGAAACCGCCCGCCTTCGAAGGCGACAGGACCGCTTGCGGCGCGCGTTTGATCGCATCCCAGGCAAGCGCCACGGCGGAGCCCACGCAAAAGCCGTGGCGCGTCAAAAGCCCGGCGGTGAGCCACCAAACGGTGAACGACAACCCCGGGCTATACCAGGGCCGATTCCATGTCATGGACGAGGCAACCGGCCGATCGATTGCAAACCATCCATACACACTGTACGCATCCGATGGCAGCGTGATCTCGGGACGAACAGACGAAAACGGTTATACCCAATGGCATGAAGCAGAATCGCCGGCCTCGTTACGTTTCGCGTCCCCATCGACACAAGTCAGAGGAGGAGCAGGCGACCAATGAGCGGAAGCGCATATGGAATCGGGTCCGCCTCAGGATCGACAGCGCAAGGCGGTCGAACAACATTGGTCCAGCTTCGCACGGTGGGACTCGATCCGATAGACAAGAAAGTGGTATGCAAAGCGATCTGTGTCTGTTCGCGCGAGCCAGACAGAGGCGCATCCGGTCAACACCTCAAACAGCAATGCGTGTCTCGCAATCTCCGCGATGTCGATCGAAGCATGGACTGGCAAAGTCCGTATAAGGCCGAGGTCAATTACGACATGTCGCGGGTACCGCCCGCTCCCATCATGCGCTCCCACCCTTCTCTCGAAGCTCATCCCTACCTTCCCGGCTGGATCGCGAAATACTGGCTCGGCGGGCAGAAGGCTTATCGGGCAGGCTTCGGTGCCATCCGTCGACCGGACGTCGTGATCGTGAAGAATGGCTCATTGCCGCCTACGCAGGACAATATAAAAAGCCTCGTCGAAGTAAAGTTTCCACCACAGGCTCCCGATCTCGGGCAGGCCGAAGATTACGCCACGATCGCCGGATCACCAGACAAGCTTGTCGTCCTAGGGCCACAAAACTGCGACTGCTCCAACGACGACAAAGGCGAAAATCCGATCAGGGCAGTCGTGTCAGACGCACTTTCCGAACTTGGACGCTCACTTCGGGCGCTCCTCAATTCGAGGCCGCCAACGCAGAGGTTCGGCATGCCGCCGGTAACTCCGCCACTTCCCGCGCCTCTATAACCGGATTCGAGCCCTTTCCCCATGGCAAACCCGACACAGGATTTTCTGAAATGGGCCAGGGCGAACCAATCCCGCGCATTGGTCGCCAACGCCCTCCTCGAACCTCGCTATCCGCAAGACGGCATTGGCGCAGCCTTCGTAGTCCGCGCATGCCTCTATTTCGAACACGCATTCGACCCGGTCATCCGCGAAGCGCTCGCCCGAACATTCGACGAGTTCGTGATATCGATGGGCAGCGAGAAGCTCAGCTACATGTGGAGCAATGGCAAAGCCGCCCAGCCGATGTCGAAGGTGAAATCCCTGCGCGCCGCCGCGACGCGCCTCGGCCCTGAAGATCGATTCGACTTCGATTTCATGAGCGGCAAACTCCCGACCGACGCAAGCTTGTGGGAATTCCATATCGGCGGCCAGCGCCGATGGCAAGAAGCGCTCGGCAATCGCGGCCTCAATGTCCTGTGGTTCTCGTGGCCAGTGTTCGCCGTACAGGAGCGCCCCGATGCGTTCGCGAAGCTTTTCCACGAAGCCGCGACATGGCTCGAGGCGTCGCACGGCCATGCCGGCATCGCCGCCAATCTCTCGCCCACCACGCGCGAGGAAAACGAGGCCACGGAGTATTGGGCGAGTCAGACAATGCCCGGCCTCGATGTCGGTTTCCCCGCGGACTTATCGGTCCGAGCGCTCAAGGGACAACTGAAAACGATCGACTGGCTCACCGCAATCAGCAAGCCGATGCTCGAAGCCGCCGGCGGCCTGAAAGCGCTTCGCGCTCATCTGCCTCCGAACTGGTTTTCGATCGGCGACTACGGTTCAGGCGTCGTCATCCGGGGTGGCGTCTTGCCGGAAAGCGGCATCTCGAACGACGAGAGCACACCACCGTCCAATCCACCCGCCTACGTCATCCTCGACGCTGCCCTGCGGCCAATCCGCAGCAGCGCGATGGCAAACCTGCAACGCGGCACCATCAACGGCGACGCCCCCGTCTACAACACCCCGGCAGCCACGAACAGTTGGCTACGCCGCTTCGAAACCGACGAAGCCGGCCTGCTCGCCGCCAAGGCCGCGCTACTCGACACGCCCCCGCTCTGCGCGGCCAACGCCTTGCCCAATCCACTCTGAATCCAGGCATCGCCCAGCCCAGCAACCCCGGCAAGCCACCTCGCACTCAAATCAACTCAGCCGACCCTGCCTCCCACCGCCCGCTGACACACCACCCCAACCCCCGATACGTCTCATACCCCGGCGTCGCCGCGAACGACGCCGTGCCGCCATCCGCCTCACGATAAAACCCCGTCGCCGCGCCATGGGTCTTCAGGCGGAACGTCTCCTGCATCACCCCTTCCCCATCCGAACTCGCGATCACCCGAAACGACGAATCCACGATCAGGCAGCGCGTCCTCGCCCACTCCTCCTCGCTCGGCCTCACGCCCTTGACCACCGCCGCGGCCTGCGGCGCCCAATCGAAGAAGATCACCAACGCCCCGAGCACCTGCCCGTTCGCCTCGCCGCCCTCGCGGATCGCGGTGGCATAGGTCGCCACCTGCGCATGCCTCAACTGCGGCAGGCCCCCCACATCGAACGCCACGTAATCGGCTCCGCTGCCGGTGGCCAGCGCCGCCTCGAACCACTTCGCGCCGCCCACCTGCTGCCCGATCACCGGATACGTCTCGCCGCGCCCGCTCGTGATCACCGTGCCTTGCGCGTCCACCACCCACAGATCCTTGTAGACCGTATAACTGTCGAGGATCACCGACAGCCGCTCGCTCGCGTGTCGGCTCATTTCCTCGCTGTCGTAGGTCACGCAATCCACCACCGCCGAATCGGTGGCCCACCAGCGCACGTCGCAGGAGCGTTCATAGAGGTTGCGGTCGACGATATCGATCATGTTCAGCGCGAGGTCCGCGTAGCGCTGCCCGTCGTGCGCGTGCATGCGATCGATCATGCTGTCGCCGAGCTCGGTCAGCCGCGTCAGCGAACCGGCCAGTTCCTTGTTGAGGATGTCGGTGATCTCGCCAATCCGCTTCGAGACATGCTTCACCTGGTTGGCCACCACGGCGAACCCCTTGCCGGCCTCGCCGGCGCGCGCCGCCTCGATCAGCGCGTTGAGCGCGAGAAAAGTGGTTTCGCGATTGATGTCGTTGATGTCGCCAATCTTGCCCGTGGCGAGGCGCCTGACTTCGTGCGTCAGGTCGACGATTGCGCGTGGATTGGCCATGGTGGTGTCGCCCGCAGGTCATGCGGTTGCCTTGCTTGTTGTTTCTGCTGTTTCCGTCGTTTCCAAGCAAACACCAGACCAATTTACCCAGATGGTGAACATGGTCATCATCAGGTTCTTGTATCCAAAAAGGAAATTGCCAAGCCGCCTATCCAGCGACCCGCCCGCCAGGCGCGAGCACGCAAGCGCCGCCGCATCGGGCCGCTCCCGCGATGGTGCGCATGCACACCGTCGCGGTGCCGCGCGCATCGACGCTACCGTGCCGATGCGCTACGCTTCCGCAGCCGCACGACGGCACCCGTTTCCATCCAGCCGGGCACGCAGCCCGTCCATCGTCCACGAGGCGTATCCATGCACGCATTGTTTTTCGACCGATTCGGCGGCCCCGAAGTCCTGCAATGGGGCGAGCGTCCCGATCCCGTGCCGGGGCCGGGCCAGGCGCTGGTGCGCATCGAGAGCGTCGGCCTGAACTTCGCCGACGTCTATCGCCGCAACGGCAACTACCACCTGAGCGGCAGCGCGCCCTGGATCCTCGGCTACGAAGGCGCGGGCGTGATCGAAGCGGCCGCCGCGGGCGATACGCGTTTCCCGCGCGGCACGCGCGTCGGTTTCGCCGACATGCCGTACGCCAACGCCGAATGGGTGGCGGTCGATGTGGATCGCCTGATCCCGCTGCCCGAGGACATCGGCGCCGAGATCGCGGCGGCCACGCTGCTGCAGGGCCTGACCGCGCAATACCTGGTGCGCGACAGCTTTCGCGTCGCGCGCGGCCACCTGGCCGTGGTCCACGCGGCGGCGGGCGGCGTGGGCCTGTTGCTGACGCAGATGCTGAAGCGCCTGGGCGCCACGGTGCTCGGCATCGCCTCGAGCGGCGCGCGACGCCAGGCCGTGCTCGAGGCCGGCGCCGACGTGGTGGCCGGCTACGACGACTGGCCGGCCGCGCTCGCCACGCTGGGCGGCGGGCGCGGTGCCGACGTGGTCTACGACTCGGTCGGCCGCACGCTGGGCGCGAGCCTGGCGGCCGCGCGCCTCGGCGGCACGGTGGTGTTCTACGGGATGGCGGCCGGCGACCCCGATCCGGTCGATCCGCGCCTGCTGATGGACCGCTCGCTGACACTGACGGGCGGCGATCTATGGAACGTGCTGACCAGCGCCGAGATCCGTCGCGAGCGCGCCGCCGAGCTGTTCGCGCAGATACGCGCGGGCGAGGTGCGCCCGGTGATCGCCGCGCGCTACGCCTTGTCGGAAGGCGCCGAGGCGCATCGCTTCCTGGAAAGCCGCAACGCGATCGGCAAGATCGTGATGAACTGCTGACGCAGCGCCGGGCGGCGCGTCGCCATGATGGGGGCTAGACCGACGCGAGCCGGCGCCCGCCCTCGTCGAGCGTGGCGTCGTCCTTGCAGAAGCTCAGGCGGATGATGCCGGTATCGCGCCGGTCCTGGTAGAAGCTGGCCAGCGGAATCGCGCCCACGCCGTGCTTCTGCAGCAGTTCGAACACGAAGTCCTGGTCGCCGAGTTCGGCGAAGTGATCGAAGCGCGCCAGCATGAAGAAGCTGCCGCCGCAAGGCAACAGCGCCAGCCGCGAGCCGGCCATCGCGGCCGCCAGCCGATCGCGCTTGGCCTGGTAGAAGGCAGCCAGGTCGAGATAGCTGCGCGGCACGGCCAGCCGCTCGGCCAGCGCGGCCTGCAACGGCGCCGGTGCCGAGAACACCACGTACTGGTGCACCTTGCGGATCTCGGTGCTCAGCTCGGCGGGCGCCAGGCAATAACCGACGCGCCAGCCCGTGGCGTGATAGGTCTTGCCCAGCGAGAGCGCGATCACGCTGCGCTCGGCCAGCTCCGGGTAGCGCGCCAGGCTCAGGTGCTCGCGTCCGTCATACACCATGTGCTCGTACACCTCGTCCGACAGGATCACGATGTCGGTGTCGCGCGTGAGCGCGATCAGCCGTGCGATGTCCTCGGCGCCGAACAGCGCGCCGGTCGGGTTGTGCGGCGTGTTCACGATGATCATCCGCGTGCGCGGCGTGATCGCGGCGGCCACCTCGTCCCAGTCGATCGCGAGCGTATCCAGGTGGATGCCGATCGCCACCGGCGTGGCGCCCTGCAGGCGAATCGAAGGCTCGTAGACCTCGAAGGCGGGCTCGAAGAAGATCACCTCGTCGCCGGCATGCACCAGCGCCGTGATCGCGGCATAGATCGCCTCGCTCGCGCCGGCGGTCACGGTGATCTCGCTGTCGGCCCGATAACGCGCGCCGTGCAGCTGCTCGGTCTTCTCGGCCAGCGCCGCCTTGAGCGGCGGATAGCCGGCCATCGGCGCGTACTGGTTGAAGCCGGCCCGCATGGCGCGCTCGGCCATGGCGAGCAGCGCCGGGTCGGTCGGGAACGAGGGCGCGCCCTGCCAGAGGTTCACGGCATCGTGTTTCGCGGCCAGCTCCGCGATGCTGGAAAAGACGGAAATGCCGCTTTGCGGCAGCTTGGTCTCGATCCGGCATGAATTGCGCATTCGGTGCACTCCTGAGGGGCGGCGCCGGGCGCCGCGTGATCCGGCCGTCAAGGTTGGCACATCGCTCCCGCGCATGCAACGAAGCACGAAGGCGGGTTTCGTGTCATGGACAATGTCCTGCCCATTTCGATCGAAATTGGCTCTATCGCGCAGGCCATGCGCACCCTTACGCTAGCCCCAATGGTTCGCCGCCTCGCGCGCTTCGCGCCCGATCCCGGCGGCGGCCGGCAACCGTTCGGGAGTCCCCTCATGAGTGAAAGACTGTTCGTCGCCGGCGCCTCCGGCGTAATCGGCCGTGTGCTGGTGCCGCTGCTGGTCGAGGCCGGCTACGAGGTGCATGGCGCCACCCGCCGGGCCGAGCGCGCGGCGCAACTGGAAAGCCTCGGCGCGCGGTCGGTGGTGGTCGACGTGTTCGACGTCGACGCGCTCACGCGCGAACTCGGCCGCATCGCCCCCGACGCGGTGATCCACCAGCTGACCGACCTGCCGTGCGATCTCGATCCGGCGCGCATGGCGCAGGCGGTGGTCGACAACGCGCGGATCCGCAGCCAGGGCAGCTTCAACCTGGTGCTGGCCGCGCTGACCGCCGGCTGCCGCCGCATGGTGGCGCAGAGCATCGCCTGGGCCTACGCACCGGGCGAGCAGCCGTATCGCGAGGAGCAGCCGCTCGACACCGATGCCGAAGACGCGCGACGCATCTCGGTGGGCGGCGTGGTCGCCCTGGAACATGCGGTGCTGGCCACCCCGCCGCTGCGCGGCACGGTGCTGCGCTACGGGCGCCTGTACGGCCCCGATACCGGCAGCGACACGCCGCCGGCCGCGCCGGCCGTGCATGTCGAGGATGCGGCGCGCGCCGCGCTGCTGGCGCTGCGCGGCAACGCGACGGGCATCTTCAACATCGTCGACGACAACGACCAGGTCTCCAACCGGAAAGCCCGGCGCGAGCTGGGCTGGGCACCGCGCGCGAGCGCCTGAGCGGGCGCGTGCGGCCGTTCACACCATCTCGTCGGGGGTCGCGGCACGGCGCCGCACCGCCGCGCCGACCTGCCGCTCGCGCGCGGCAGCCCCGCCGGCCAGCGTCGCCCCCAGCAGCCACAGCGCGCCCGCGGCGATCGTATAGACGGCCGCGCGTTGGCCGTCGCCGGCCGCCTGCGCCTGGGTCGCCAGCTCCGAGAGCGCCGCGGCCGTGCCGTTGGCGAGCGCGCCGCCGCCCTGCAGGATCCGCGCGAAGCTGTCCTGCAGCCGCGTGACGGTGGCCGCCGAGGCCAGCGCGCCGCCCGTCCAGGCCGAGGCCGAGGCGAAGCCGGTCGGGATGCCGTCGCGTCCCGGCGCCAGCGCGGCGGTCGCGCTCAAGGCACCGGCGATCACGCCCAGCGCATTCGCCGCCGCAGCCGCCGCATTGTGCGGCGCCGAGCCGAGCCAATTGTCGAGTTCAGCGGCGAGATCGGCGGCAGCCCAGGCCGCGCCGCTGGTGGCGCCGGTCGCGTGCAGGGTGGCGGTGGTCGCGCTGCCCCGCGACAGCGCGCCGGTCGCCAGCGAGAGCGCCGCGGCCGAAGCCTGCAAGGCGGGGGGGCCATACGCGGCGGCAACGCCGATCGCGCGCTCGCGCGTCGAAGGCTCGACCTCCGCCGGCGCGGGAGACCGCGTGCGCTGCGCACGCCCTTGCGCGGCGAGATCGGCGAGCGGCATCAGCGCCGCGCCGCCTTGCCGTGTCGGCGGACGCTGCCGGGCCGGCGTGTGGACCGGCGGCGGCGTCGACACGCGCGGCGGGGACATCGAAGGCGGGGACATCGAAGGCGGATCGGACGCGACCGACCCGAGCTTGCCCGGTTTGCCGAAGCTCATGATGAAGAGGGATATCGAAGGAAGCAGACGAGGAAGCGGCCGCGCCTAGACCAGGCGCCGGATCCGCAGCGAGCAGCGCGCGGGCGGCGGCCGGCGCGCGCGCAGGTTGCGCGGGCAGGCACGCGCGGCGCGGCGCCCGACCAGCACGAAGGGCAGCAGCGCGACGACGAACAGCAACAGCCCAAGGCCGGTCCAGCCTTGCGCGATCGCGACGACGGCGGCCGCCGCGCCGCCCAGGGCAAGCGAGCGCTGGCCGAGCGCGCGCGCACGGAACGAGGCGAATGCCGCCGACGCGGGCGGCCAGGAAGCGATGCGAGACATGACGACGATCTCCCGGAATCCAGTGGAGGATTCTGGTCGGATCGCCATCAAGGGCGCGTAAAGAGTGAGGACCGGCGCGAACAGACCGTATAAAGAAGCGGCACGAAGCGCGCGGACGAACGCGGGCGCCCGGAAGGCACCCTCGACCCGCTCAGGCGAGCGGAAACTCCGCCACCACCACCAGCCCGCGCCCGGGCTCGCCGTCCTCGAGCCGCAGCGTGGCGCGATGCGCGCGCGCGATCTCGCGCACGATCGCCAGCCCCAGCCCGCTGCCCGGTTGCGGCGAGGCACGGAAGAACGGCTCGAACACCTTCTCGCGCAGGGCGGGCTCGATGCCGGCGCCCTCGTCGCGCACGCGCAGGCGCACCGCGCCCGGCAGCGGTTCGAGCGAGACCGTCACCGTGCCGCCTTCCGGCGAATAGCGGATCGCGTTGTCCACCAGGTTGAACACCAGCACCGACAGCAGTTGCTCGTTGCCGGACACGGCCACTTCGCCCCCCTCGCCCAGCGTCGCGACGAGCTCGACCCGGCGGCGCTGCGCCAGCAGCGCCAGTTGCTCGATGGTGGCGGTCGCCACCTCGCGCAGGTCGACCTCGACGCCCGGGTATTGCGCGTAATCGGCGGCCTCGGCCTGGGCCAGCGTCAGCAGCTGGTTGGTCAGCGCGACCAGCGAGCGGTTGCTGCGGTGCATCGCCTTGAGGGTGTCCTGCACCTGGGCCGGATCGCTCTGCCGCCGCGCGTACTGCAGCTGGGTGCCGAGCAGGGTGAGCGGCGTGCGCAACTGGTGCGCGGCATCGGCGATGAAGCGCCGCTGCATGGCGGTCTGCTTCTCGATGATCTCCAGGCACTGGTTGAAGGCGCCGACGATCGGCCGCAACTCGCTGCGCAGCGGCTCGAGCTGGATGCGCACCGAGGAGGTCAGCACGCGCTCGGGCATGCGCCGCGCGAGCCGCGCCAGCGGCCGCAGCTCGAGCGTGAGCCCGAGGCAGACCAGCACCACGGCGATCGTCAGGATGGCGGAGAAGTAGAACATCTGCGGCCGCCACAGCGCCTGCACCAACGCATCGCGCTCGTGCAGGGTGCGTCCCACCGAGATCACCACGCGCCGCGTGACGCCGGCGTCGTACATCGGCCGGATCACCGACACGGCGCGCACCGGCTCGCCGTTCATCACCGCGTCGTACCACTTGGGCGACACGTCGGGCACGGTCTGCGGGAAGTCCGAGGTGCCGGCGATCATCGGCCCGTCCACCTCCTGCACGCGGAAGAACACCTGGTCCTCGCGCGCGGTGCTGAGGATCTCGATCGCGCTCGGCGAGATCGAGGCGCTCAGGTCCTTGCCGTCCCAGCCGACGTTGCCGGCCATCACGCGCGCGGCCGACAGCAGCACCTCGTCCTGCAGCAGGTTGGCGGTGCGCCAGGCATTGCTGCGCGTGATCAGCCCGGCCGCGACGATGAACACCGTCATCGGCAGCGCCAGCCACAGCAGCAGCCTGACGCGCAGGCTATTCATCGGCGGCGCCGTCCTCGAGCAGGTAGCCCAGCCCGCGCAGCGTGATGATGGTGGCGCTGCTGGCCTCCAGCTTCTTGCGCAGCCGCGACACGTAGATCTCGATCGCGTCCTCGCTGGTCGGCGCGTCGGCGGCGCTGACCGATTCGGCCAGGGTGGTCTTGGAGACGGTCTTCTTGGCGCGCAGGATCAGCGCCTCGAGCACCGCGTGCTCGCGCGGCGTGAGCACCAGCGGCGCGTCGTCGACGGCGAACTGCAGGCGGTCCATGTCGTAGACCAGGTTGCCGCAGCGCAGCCGGTTCGAGCGCGAGGGCGCCTGGCGCCGCGCCAGCACCTTGATGCGCGCCACCAGCTCGCGCGCGTCGAAGGGCTTGACGATGTAGTCGTCGGCGCCGGCGCCGAGGCAGACCACCTTCTCGTCCACCGCGCCGGTGGCCGTCAGGATCAGCACCGGGGTGGCGTCGCCGCGCTCGCGCATGCGGCGCAGCACGGTCTTGCCCGACATGCCGGGCAGGTTCAGGTCGAGCAGCACCACGTCGTAGGCCGAGGCGCGCAGCGCGTCCTCGGCCGCCTCGCCGCTCGACACGCGGTCGAGCATGAAGCCGTCGTCCGTCAGCGTCATCGCCAGCCAGTGCGCCAGCTCTTCATTGTCCTCGACGAGCAGCAGCCTCACGCCTTCTCCTTGTCACTCCGCTCACGCGAGCTTGTACTGCTCCCGGGCGCCCTTGGTCCGGTACAGCAGCAGCGTCGCAATCATGCCGCACACGGCGGCCACGCCCATCCAGGCGCCCGGCGCGGCCTTGTCGCCGGTGGCATGGATCAGCCAGGTCGAGATCGCCGGCGTGAAGCCGCCGATCATGGTGGCCAGACTATAGGCCATCGAGAAGCCGGTGGTGCGCACCTTCACCGGCATCAGCTCGGTCAGCGCCACCACCATCGCGCCGTTGTACCACGCATAGAGCAGGGAGAGCCACAGCTCGACGGCCAGCAGCTTGCCGAACGAGGGGCCGGCCACCAGCCACTGCATGGCCGGATAGGCGGTGAACACGGTCAGCAGCGTGAAGGCGAGCATCACCGGGCGGCGGCCGAAGCGGTCCGACACGGCGCCCGAGATCGGCAGCCAGACGAAGTTCGAGATGCCCACGCAGGCCGTCACCAGCAGCGCGTCGAACGAGGACATCTTCAGCACCACCTTGCCGAAGGTCGGCGTGTAGGCGGTGATCAGGTAGAACGAGGTGGTGGTCATGATCACCAGGCCCATGCCGGCGAGGATCAGCCCGAAGTTGGCGAAGATCGCGCGGGTGATCTCGCCGATGCCCGGATGGTGCTTGCGCGCCACGAACTCGTCGGATTCCTGCAGGGTGCGGCGGATGTAGAACAGGAACGGCACGATCAGGCAGCCGATCACGAAGGGCACGCGCCAGCCCCAGCTGGTCATCTCCTGGGCCGGCACCACCGAGTTCAGCAGCACGCCGAGCGAGGCCGCGAACACCACCGCCACCTGCTGGCTGGCCGACTGCCAGGAGCAGTAGAAGCCGCGGTTGCCCTTGGTGGCGATCTCGGCCAGGTAGACCGACACGCCGCCGAGCTCGGCGCCGGCCGAGAAGCCCTGCAGCAGCCGCCCGAACAGCACGATGGCCGGCGCGACCAGGCCGATGGCGTGATAGCTCGGCACGAAGGCCACGCACATGGTGCCGATCGCCATCAGCGCGAGCGACAGGATCAGCCCCTTGCGGCGGCCGTGGCGGTCCATGTAGGCGCCCAGCACGATGGCGCCGATCGGGCGCATCAGGAAGCCCGCGCCGAACACCGAGAAGGCCAGCATCAGCGAGACGAACTCGTTGCCGGCCGGGAAGAAGGTGGCGGCGATGGCGGCCGCGTAGTAGCCGTAGACCGTGAAGTCGTACATCTCCAGGAAGTTGCCGCTGACCGCGCGGAACACCGAACGCGCCCTGGATTCGCGACGCTCGACGGAACTGACTGCTGACATGGTGGGGACTTCCTCGCGACTCGCGCATGGTGCCGCGGCGGCCCGGCGGGCTGCGGTTGCGGCGGAAAACGGTTGAAACGGTTGAAACGGTTGAAACGGTTGAAACGGTTGAAACGGAACGACAACGAAAACCCGGGGCGGGCAGCGGCTCAGCCGATCCGCATCACCGCCTTGCCGAGCTGGCGACGCTCCTCGAGCGCCGCGTGGGCCAGCTCGACGTCGTCGAGCGTGTAGCGGCCGTTGATCTCGATCGACAGCGCGCCCTCGGCCAGCGCGGCGAAGATTTCGTCGGCGCGGCGCTGCACGGTGTCGCCGTCGGCCAGGTGGTCGGCCAGGCGCGGGCGCGTCAGGAACAGCGAGCCGGCCTCGCCCAGTTCGTAGGGATCGAGATCGTTCAGCGAGCCGGCCACCGCGCCGTAGTTCACCACCAGCCCGCGCACGCGCGTGGCGCGGAAGCTGTCGCGCAGCGTCGGCCGGCCGACCGCGTCGAACACCACGTCCACGCCGCGGCCGTCGGTCAGTTCGCGCACGCGATCGGCGAAGCGGCCGTCCTCGTAGAGCATCACGTGGTGGGCGCCGTGCGCCTTCGCCACGGCGGCCTTCTCGGCACTGCTGGTGGTGGCGAACACGGTCGCGCCGCGGCGCCGCGCGAGCTGCACCAGCAACTGGCCGATCCCGCCCGAGGCCGCGTGGACCAGGCAGGTGCTGCCGGCGCGGATGTCGGCCACGTCGTCGAGCAGATAGTGCGCGGTCGAGCCCTGGAAGATCGCGGCGGCGGCCAGGTCGAGCGCGATCGCCTCGGGCACGTGAGCGAGGCGCACGGCCGGCACCACGGCGTACTCGGCATAGGCGCCCCAGGCGATGCACCAGGCCACCCGCTGGCCCGGCTCGAAACCGCTCGCGCCGGGGCCGGCCCGCACCACCTCGCCCGCGCCTTCCATGCCGAGCGTGCAGGGGATCCGCACCGGGTAGGTCCGCGAATCGCGGTACTTGCCCTGGCGCGTGTGCACGTCCATGAAATTGACGCCGGCATAGGCCAGCTTCACCAGCACCTCGCCGGGGCCCGGCTGGGGCACCGCCATCTCGACGCGCCGCAGGACCTCCGGTCCGCCGTACTGCTCGATACGAATCGCTTTCATGCTGCTTCTCATCCGCTTGCCTGCCGTCTTCGCGTCGCCCCTTGCAGGCCTCAGTGGAAGACGTCCCGCTGCGTGCCGTCGACGAAGGAATTCGTATAGGTACGCGACAAGTCGACGTGCCGGGCCATCAGCCCGGTCCCGTTCGACACCAGAACCTTGAGCACCGTCTGAGGCGCATCCTCGGGCATGCGCCCGTCGCTCGAGAACGAGGGCTTGGCCAGCGCCAGCGCGCGCGTGTAGCCGGCGCGGTCGGCGCCGGTCACGCTGTCGGGCAGGATCGACACGACCTGCTCGGCGCTGTGCGTATCGAGGTAGCGCAGCGCGCGCACCAGGGCCTGCACCAGGCGCTGGGTCTGGTCGCGATGCGCGAGCACCCAGCTGCGGCGCAGGTACAGGCAGGCGCCCACATAGGTGCCGCCGAGCTGGGCGCGCGTGCCCTCGACGCTGCGCAGGTCGACCAGCACGCGCGCGGCGCCGCTCGACAGCAGGCGCGTGGCGGTCGGCTCCTCGACCATGCCGGCGTCGATCGTGCCGTGTTCGAGCGCGTCGACGAAACGCGTGTCCGAGGCGAGCGGCACCACCGTGTACTCGCCCGGCGCGATGCCGGCGCGGGTGCTCAGGTAGCGCGTCAGCACCCAGGTGGAGGCGCCGAAGCCGGTCACGCCGAGCCGGCGGCCGCGCGCCTCGTCGATCGACTGCATCGGCGCGCCGCTGCGCGGCCGCGTGCTGGCCAGCTCGGCCAGGCCCGCGGCGCGCACGAACACGATCACCGACAGCACGTCCTGGCCACGGCTCTGCAGGTCGATGGTGTGATCGTAGAAACCGACCGCGCCGTGGATCGCCCCGGCGATCAGCTCGGTCGAGGTATCGATGCCGGCCGGCACCGACAGGATCCGCACCTCGAGCCCGGCATCGCGGAAATAACCGAGTTGCTGGGCCAGCACGGCGGGCAGGTAGACGATCTTCGACATCCCGCCCATCATCAGCTTGATGGGCTCCGCGCTCGCGCCGGCCGGCACCGCGGCGCACGCGAGGGCGAGCGCGCCGGGCAGCAGCAGGCGAACGAGGTGGCGGACCAGGGAATGCATGGGGATCTGTCTCCTTCTCGCGGCATGCGGGCCGCGCTTCGCGTCCGGTTCCTGAATGCGCCGGATCGTGGCGGGCAAGCCCGCGTCAACGGTGCCCAGTATAAAAATCCGACGCCTTCTGATTCCCTTCAGCGCTTGCGCAGTTTTCTCGGTATTTACCCTCGGCGCGGGTGGCGGCGGGTTCACCGGCAATCGACCCGTTTTTCGGCAGAGTTTATGTCGTTCCACGCCATTTATCCTGTAAATCAACGCCTTTACGGTCACGACCAGCCCGCCGCCGCGCCTGTTCGCGCCGGCGGCGCCTGGATGCCCGACCGGAAACCGACATGATCGACACTCGCCCCCTACGCCGGCCGGCGCACGCGACCGATCGCGGTGCTAGCGGCGCGCGGCGCGGCGGCCTGAAGGCGGAAGGCCGCGGTGCGGCTCGCCGTGCGCTGCCGGGGAAGCAACCGCCAGGGCAGCCAGCACCCGGCCCGGCGCCGCGCTAGAATGCGCCGCAGCGCGTGGCGCCCGCCGCGCGCCGCGGCCGGCGTTGCTCCGCCGCGCCCTGTCCCGGTGACCCCGTCCATGCCCGACTTCGCCCGCCCCGATGCCTCGCGCGACCGTGTCCGTTACGGCCGGCTGCAATCGGCCGGCATCGAGCTGATGCAAACCCACTTCGAGCAACACCGCTTCGTCGCGCATGCGCACGACACCTGGGCGGTGGCCGCCGTGCAGCTCGGCACCAAGGACATCTCGGCGAGCGCGCGCCGCCCGGTGATCGTCGCGCCCGGCGAACTCTATGCGCTGCCGCCGCAAGCCGCGCACGCGGGCCGCTGCATCGACGGCGGCGTGAGCGAATACACCATGTTCTACATCCCCGATGCCGAATGGCGCGCGCGTTGCGCGATGCACGGCGTCGCGCCCGAGCTGTTGCTCACGCCGCGTCGCCACCTCGGCGCGGCCGCGCAGTTCGCGGATTTCGCCGCGCGCCTGTTCACGCAGCCCGAGGCCGTCGCGAGCTGGGACGGGGAATGGTCGCTGTTCTGTGAACGCGTGCTGAAGGCGCTCGGCGCCGGCCAGACGACGGCGCCGCAAGCCGCGCCCGGCGCGCCCGACGTGCGGCTGCGCCGCGCCGCCGATTACCTGCGCAGCTTCCACGATCGCAACGTCTCGCTCGAACGGCTCGCAGGCGAGGCCTCGCTGTCCGTGGCCGAGCTCGGCCGGCGCTTCACGGCGGCCTACGGCCTGAGCCCGCATCGTTATCAACTGGTGCTGCGCCTGGTCGAGGCCAAGCGCCGGCTGCTGGCGGGCGAGCCCTTGCCCGAGGTGGCGGCCGCCACCGGCTTCGCGGACCAGAGCCATATGGGCCGCCATTTCAAGGCCATGTTCGGCATGACGCCCGGCACCCTGGCCGCGCGACGGCGCGCAGGAACGTTCTAGATCGCGAGGCCGCGCGGGCGCTAAGGTTCACGGCATTCTCCACCGTCGAACCAGGGCATCATGTCGTCTTCCGCCACACCGCTCCACCCCGCCGCGCCGCGCATCGTCGCCTTCGAACCCGCCCATGCCGAACCCGCCGTCGCGCTGATCCTGCACGTGCAGAACGTCGAGGGCGGGGTCGGCATCCCCATCGAGGACCAGCCCGACCTGCTCGACATCCCCGCTCACTACGCCGCGACCGGCGGCGGCTTCTGGGTCGCCCTCGATGAAGCCGACCGGGTGGTCGGCACCATCGCCCTGCAGTTGAAGGGCCAGGGCATCGCGGTGATGAAGAAGTTCTTCGTCGCGGCCGCCTGGCGCGGCGCCGATCGCGGCTGCGCCGCGCGCCTGTTCGGCACCCTGCTCGCGCACGCGCGGCAGGCCGGCGTCTCGACCATCGTGCTCGACACGCCGGCGGTCTCCACCCGCTCGCACGCCTTCTACCGGCGCGAGGGTTTCGTGCAGATCGCCGCTCACGACCTGCCCGTCAAATACGATTTCCCCGATCGCAACTCGCTGTTCTTCCGGCTCGATCTCGCGCCACGTTGAGACGAGGGCGGCTCGTCGATGGCGTGCGGCCTGAATCGGCCAGCGAAGAATTCCGGCCGACTCATGCCGATCGGCCCATTCCCGCGGCGACAGGCGGCGCCTTGCGCAGCGGCCAGCGTGATCAGGGCCACTCGGCCCACGTGGCCATCGTCATTGGACGATGGCACGAGCGCGCGCTCGACCTTACCGCCGGCTCGGGCAAGCGCGCATAGACGGCCCCACCATTCAGAATGAATTTTGCTCAACGTTACGTTGATCCGAATTCATTAATTCCAGCGCGTTTCGGCGCTACGATCCGCCGCTTGGGCCCCGCCTCGCGCGAGGCAGGTCCTCTCCACTCGCCGAACCCGCTGCCCCATGTCCTCCGCTTCCGCCATCGCCGACGGCCCGAGCCGCCCCGTCGTCGCGCCGCCCCCGGCGCAGACGCGCCGCGCCCTGTTCGCGCTCGGCGTGGGCGGCTTCGGTATCGGCACCGGCGAATTCGTGATCATGGGCCTGCTGCCTGACGCGGCGCGCGACCTGGCCATCACGATCCCGCAGGCCGGCCACCTGATCAGCATCTACGCGCTCGGCGTGGTGATCGGCGCGCCGCTGCTGGCGATCCTCGGCGCGCGCTGGCCGCGCCGCAGCCTGCTGGTCGGGCTGATGCTGGTGTTCGCGCTCGGCAACCTGGCCAGCGCGATCGCGCCCGGCTTCGGTTCGATGGCGCTGGCGCGGCTGCTGACCGGCTTTCCACATGGCACCTACTTCGGCGTGGCTGCGCTGGTCGCCGCCGGCCTGGTGCCGCGCGAGCGGCGCACCCAGGCAGTGGCGATGGTGCTGCTAGGCCTGACGCTGGCCACCCTGCTGGGCGTGCCGGTGGTGGCCGCGATCGGCCAATGGTTCGGCTGGCGCTGCGCGTTCGCGATCGTGGGCGCGATCGGCGCGCTGACGGCCCTGCTGGTCCGGCTGTGGGTGCCCTTCGTGCCGGGCGACGCGCAGGCCAGCCCGCTGCGCGAGCTGGGCGCGCTGCGCCGCCGGCAGGTGATCCTCACGCTCGGCATCGGCGCGATCGGCTCGGGCGGCCTGTTCTCGGTGTTCAGCTACGTGAAGCCGACCATGACCGAGCTGGCCCACCTGCCCGTCGCGCTGGTGCCGGCGGTGCTCGCGCTGTTCGGCTTCGGCATGGTGACCGGCAACCTGGCCGGCTCGCAGTTCGCCGACCGCGCGCTGGAGAAGACCATCCGCTGGACCCTGCTCTGGGGCGCGTTGGTGATGGGCGCCTATACCTTCACGGCGCACAGCATGCTGCTGGGGCCCGTCAACGTGCTGCTGGTCGGCACCCTGGTGGCGCTGTCGGCAACGCTGCAGACGCGCCTGATGGACGTGGCTGGCGACGCGCAGACGCTGGCCGCCGCGCTCAACCACGCGGCCTTCAATATCGCCAATGCGCTGGGCGCCTGGCTCGGCGGCCTGACCATCGCGGCGGGGCTCGGCTGGTCCTCGACCGGCTGGGTGGGCGCGCTGCTCGCGCTGGCCGGTATCGCCGTGCACGGCTGGGCGCTCGCCGACCAGCGGCGGCGGCCGGCGCCGCAGCCCGCCCCCCGGCACTGACCGCCAGCCCCGAGCCATCGCCGCCCGAACCGATTCCTACGTCATCCGAACCATCGCCATGCTGCCACTCGATCACGCCAACGCCCTCATCGCCGCCGCGACGCACCACGCCCGCGAACACGGCCTGCCGCCCGTCTCGGTGACGGTGGTCGACGCGACCGCCTACCCGGTCGCCTTCGCGCGCATGGACGATTGCTTGCTCGGCGCGATCGACGTGGCCTACCGCAAGGCCCGCACCGCGGCGCTGTTCCGCGCCGACAGCGTCGAGGTGGGCGCGAACTTCCAGCCCGGCGGCCCCGCCTACGCGCTCGAGAACACCAATGGCGGGCTGATCGGTTTCGGCGGCGGCGTGCTGCTGCGCGACGCGCAGGGCCGCGTGCTCGGCGCGATCGGCGTATCGGGGGCGAGCGCCGAGCAGGACCAGGCGATCGCCGAGGCCGCCGCGCGCTCGCTCGCGGCGCTCGCGTCATGAAGCCCGCCGCGGCCTGCGCGTCCCGCCCGCCCTGCGCGGCCGAGCGCGATCGCCACGGCGATCCGGCGCCGGCACGCCCGCCGCGCCCCGACCCGCGCCCGCGCCCGGCGGCGACCACCCCGCGTCGCGCGGCCGGCCACGCCGAAGTTGGTGCACGCCCACTGGGCATGGCCACGGCCGTCGCCGCGGCGTGCGAGGCGGGCGACGGCCATGCGCATTCCACCGCTCGTCGCGATTGACTTCCGATGAACGGCCCTCAAGAATCTGACGGGCAAGCGCGCGGCAACGCGCGCAACCGTCCGTCCCCGAGGACACCACCGTGCCCACCTATAGCCGCAACGACCTGGCCACGCTGAATGCGTTCAGCGTGATCTGCCGCCGCAAGAGTTTCCGGCTTGCCGCCGCGGAACTGGGCGTGACCGCCTCCGCCCTGAGCCACGCGCTGCGCGGCCTGGAGGAGAAGCTCGGCGTGAAGCTGCTGAACCGCACCACGCGCGCGATCTCGCCGACCGATGCCGGCGCCGCGCTGGTGCGCGGCCTCGATCTCGGCTTCGAGCATATCGAGGGCGCGCTGGCCGAGCTGTCCCAGTTCCGCAACACGCCTTCGGGCCTGATCCGCCTGAACGTGCCGCGCGATGCCTCGCAACTGCTGATCAGCCCGATTCTGGGCCGCTACCTGAACCGCTTTCCGAAGTCGCAGATCGAGGTGGTGGTCGACGACGGCATGGTCGACATCGTCAAGGGCGGCTTCGACGCCGGCATCCGCTACGGCCGCAGCGTGCCGCAGGACATGGTGGGGATTCCGCTCACGCCCGATCTCGAATGGGTGCTGGCCGCCTCGCCCGACTACCTGCGCCTGCACGGCACGCCGCGCGAGCCCACCGAACTGCTCGCCCATTCCTGCATCCGCATGCGGCTCGGCGACGAGTCGCTCTATCAATGGGAGCTCGGCACCGGCAAGCGGGCCTGCCGGATCGACGTGCCGGGCCGCGTGATCCTCAACGAGACCGATGCGGTGGTGGAGGCCGCGCTGGCGAGCGTGGGCATCGCCTACTGCCTGAAGCAGCGCATCTCGCGCCATCTCGAGAGCGGCCGGTTGTTGCTGGTGATGTCCGACTGGGCGCCGCCCGTCGAGCCGTTCGTGATGTACTACCCGAGCCGCCGGCAACTATCGGCGAGCCTGGTGCAGCTGGTGCAGATGATCCGCGAGGACCACGGCCTGCCCGAGTTCAAGCGGCCGGGCTGAGGCGCCCCGCGATAGCGACACGTCCTGGCAGTTCCCTTGGCCGCCGCCGCGAGTCGTCTCGCCGTGGCGGTTTTTTTATCGGCGGATCAAGCGACGATGGAAGTGCGAGCGCACAGCAAGACAAGGGCGTGCGCCCGTGGACAAACCTGCGATGACAGCAAACTCGTCGGCACATGCCGGCGCCAGCCGGCAAACGCTGTGGAAAACCACCGAACGCGCGCCTGTGCCGCTTCAGGCCAGCAACGGATAACCCAACGCCGTCGCCTCCTCGGCGAAGCGAGCGATGGTCTCGTAATCGGCGGGCGCGAGCCGTTCGAAGCGCAGCAGGCGCAGCTCGCGCGCGCGGGCCGGGTCCGCCGCCAGCGCCGTGTCGAGCGCCTCGCGCAGCTTCGCGGCCTGCTCCTCGTCGAGCCGGCGCGAAGCGATCAGCGGCAGGCCCGGCGCGCTCGCGGTGGCGCCGATCACGCGAATCGCATCGAGCCGCTCGGGCAGCGCGTCGCGCAGACAGGCAAACGTCACGCAATCGATCGCCGCGCAATCGGCCCGGCCCGCGGCCAGCGCCTCCAGCACCTGGCGATGCGAGCCGAAGGCGGTGGCCGAGGCGAAGAAACGCTCGCCGCGCGCGAGCGGCGCGACGGCATGACGAAATGCATTCATGCCGCTGTGCGAATCCTCGCCGTTATAGGCGGCGCGCAGGCCGCGGCAACCAGCCAGCGTGGTCGCGCCGCCGGCATGCGCGGTGGCCGACACCACCAGCCAGCTCGAATAACGCGCGCCCTCGCAGCCCTCGACGTCGAACACCGGCGTCGCCACCAGATGCGTCAGCGCATCGAGCCCGAGCATGCGGAACGGGTAACCGCAGGTCTGCGACAGCAGCAGGTCCTCGCGGTGCCACAGCGGCAGCAACTCGCCGAAGGGCTCGCCGAGCAGTTCGACCCCGCGCGGGCCACCCGCGCGCGCGAAGGCCGCCAGCGTGTCGGCCAGCAACGCGCGCCAGGCCGCGCCCAGGCGCGGCGTGACGTTGTACATCGGCAACCCGGCGACCCACTGGCTCATGCGTTTGCACTCCCGAGATCAGAAGACATGGCGGATGCCCGCGCGCCCCACCGCCTGCTTCTGGTTCGACGAGGGATTGAAGCCGGCGATCTGCGCCACCGCCGCGTCGCCCGCCGCCTTCTGGTAGGCACCCATCACATAGACCGTGGTGCGCTTGGACAGCGCATATTCTGCGCTCAGGTTGAACTGGTTGTATTTCGGCACGCCGTCCGTGGCGTGATCGCGGCCCGTGGTGTAGGTGTAGCCGGCCGACAGCGTCAGCGCCGGGGTGGGCGTGACGATGGTCGAGATCTCGTAGTTCTGGAAGGTGGCATCGTGGCCGGCGCTGCCCTGCTGGAAGTTGGTGTTGGTGAAGTCCACCAGCAGCTTGACGATCGGCAGCACCTGGTAGGACGCGCCCACCCCGAACACCTTCTGCGCGCGCGCCGCGTTCAGGTAGTCGCCGTAGATCGCGTTGGTGAAGCCGGGATAGTTCTGGTAGCCCTGGGTCGAGACGCCGGGATTGTTGATGCGCAGGTAGCCCACGCCGAAGCCGAACGGGCCGCCCGCGTAGCTGGCGCCGACGCTGAAGGTGGCGTTGTCGGAGAAGCGCCCCGGCTGGCCGCCGAACGCATAGAGCCCGCCGAAGGTGAAGCCGGCCAGGCTCGGGCTGCGGTACTTGACGGCGTTCGCGATCGGGAAGCCGTTGTCGGTGTTGTCCATGTCGTTCGGGTGAGCGAAATAATAACCCCCGACGTTGCCGTTCAGCGTGAAGGGCTCGACGAAGTCGACGATCGAATCCCATTGCCGGCCCAGCGTGAGCGTGCCGTAGCGGGTGTTGCTCAAGCCCACGTAGGCATTGCGCGAGAAACCGAGCCCGCTGCCCAGCCGCCCCGAGTTGATGTCGAAGCCGCTTTCCAGGCGGAAGATCGCCGAGGTGCCGCCGCCCAGGTCCTCGCCGCCGCGCACGCCCCAGCGGCTGCCGGCCGTCACGCCCGAGGCGAGCTGCTGCAGGTGGTGGCCCTGCACGTTGCTGACGAAGTCGACACCGTCCTCGACGATGCCGTAGAGCGTGATGCTGCTTTGCGCATGCGCGCCGGCGGCCGCGGCCAGCGGCAGCGCGAGCAGGATTCTCTTCATTGTGGATGACCCGTTGTTGGAGTGGATTGAAGGTCGTGTCGACGGACGGCCGACTATAAGGATGCCTTGGCATCGTGGCAACCAAGGAATTCCGGATTGGTTTTACGGTTTTGCCGCTGGACGCGCCGCCGGTTTCCTCGTCGATGCCGGCCCGGCGGGCCTCAGCCGGGTAAGGCATGCCGCCAACGAAATGCGGCCTTTCCAATCTGCGGGCCCGTGATAAGCAAATGCGAATCCGTTGATTGGCCGCATGGCGACGATTCGCTAGAGTTCCCATTTCGTCGTGATCACCGCGGACCGCGCCGCTCGACAGGCGCGGCCGATCATCGGGCATTGAGAAGGAATCCGAAACCAAGATGAACCCATCCCCCACGCCGCGCCTCGCCGCGTTCTCCCTGCTGGCCCTCGCCGCCTTCGGCCCCGTCCTGCCCGCGCAGGCCGCCGCGCCGATCGTGGTGTCCTCGAAGATCGACACCGAGGGCAGCCTGCTCGGCCAGTTGATCGCGCAGTCGCTGAAGGCGCACGGCCTGGCGGTGACCGACAAGATCTCGCTGGGCACCACGCCGATCGTGCGCAAGGCGCTGACCACCGGCGAGATCGACATCTATCCCGAGTACACCGGCAACGCCGCGTTCTTCTTCAACAAGGCCGACGACCCGCTCTGGCGCGATGCCGCCCGCGGCTACGCCGCCGCCCGGCAGCTCGACTACCAGGCCAACCACCTGGTATGGCTCACGCCGGCGCCGGCCAGCAATACCTGGGGCGTGGCGCTGCTGGCCGGGCTCGCGAAGGCCAACCATCTGCTCAGCTTCAGCGACTTCGGCAAGTGGGTGACGGCCGGCGGCAAGGTCAAGCTGGTCGCCTCGGCGGAGTTCGTGAACAGCGCCTCGGCCCTGCCCGCCTTCGAGAAGGCCTACGGCTTCAGGCTCAAGCCGGATCAGTTGCTGGTGCTTTCCGGCGGCGACACCGCCGTCACCATCAAGACCGCGGCCAGCCAGACCGACGGCGTGAACGCGGCGATGGTCTACAGCACCGACGGCGCGATCGAGTCGGCCGGCCTGGTGGTGCTCGACGACGACAGGAAGGTGCAGCCCGTCTATGCGCCCACGCCGGTGATCCGCGAGGCGGTGCTGAAGGCGCATCCCGAGATCGACGGCATCCTCAAGCCGGTGTTCGCCAGCCTCGATCTGAAGACGCTGCAGACGCTCAACAACCGGATCCAGCTCAACGGCGAGCCGGCCGCGGGCGTGGCCGCGCAGTACCTGAAGGCCAAGGGTTTCGTCAAATGAGTTCGGGCGCCGGCGAGCGGCGTGTCGTGATCCAAGCCGGCGTGCCGCGTCGCGGCCGCCCGTTCCACCATCTCGTCACGACATGGCCGAATACTTCGATGTAGACCACGCCAATGCCATCGGCCGGCTCGGCGCGCGCTTCACGGCGCGCAGCGAATGGCCCACCTGGCTGCTGATCGTCGCCGTCTATGGCGGCTGGCTCGCCGTGATGTTGCTGCTGCGCGCCGGCACCTTGTCGGTCGTCCTCGCCACGCCGCTGCTGATCCTGATCGCCGCCTGGCACATGTCGCTGCAGCACGAGCTGCTGCACGGCCACCCGACGCGGCGCGAATGGCTCAACCGCCTGCTCGGCTATCCGGCGCTGGCGATCTGGTATCCCTACACGCTCTATCGCGAGGCCCATCTCGCCCATCACCGCGACGACGACCTGACCGTGCCCGGCGTCGACCCGGAAGGCAACTACGTGCCGCGCGGCCAGTGGGCCGGGCTGCCGCGCTGGCTGAAGGCGCTGTGGGTGCTGCGCAAGACCTTTCTCGGCCGGCTGGTGGTGGGACCGCCGATGAGCGTCGGCACCATGCTGGCCAGGGAGTTCGCCAAGGTCCGTCGCGGCGAGCGCGGCACGATCCGGATGTGGGCGACCCATGGCGCCTGCGTGGCGCTGCTGCTGGCCTGGGTGCAATGGGCCGCCGGCATGCCCTGGTGGTGCTACCTGCTCGCCGTCAGTTGGCCCGCGCTGTCGGTGGCGATGATCCGCTCGCTCTACGAGCATCGCGCGGCGGCCCATCCGAAGGCGCGCATCGCGATCAACGAGGCCGGCTTCGCGATGCGCCTGCTCTACCTCAACAACAACTACCACCTGGTGCACCACGACCTGCCCGGCGTGGCATGGTTCGACCTGCCGGCCGCCTACCGGATGCGGCGCGAGGCCTATGTCGAGAAATGCGATGGTTTCCTGATCCGCGGCGGCTACCTGGAATTGCTGCGCCGCCATGCCTGGCGGCCCACCGACGCGCCAGAGCATCCGTTCCGTCATGCGACGGTGGCGATCTCGGGCAGCGGCGGCAGGATCGCGGTGATCGATGGTTGCCTGCAGATCAGCAGTTGAGGGCGCGGCTCACGCATCGCCGCGCCGCCTTCACGGCTTCGCGCAAGCGGTCTCGTCGCGGTTGACGATCTTCAGCATCGAGCGATCGGAGATCATCGCCGAGAAGCGATGCTGCCTGGCGTCGCGCGTGAGCGTGACCAGCAGGTCGCCGCGTCGATAGATGTCGAGCTGCTCGTCGGGCGAGCGCTTGCGGCCGATCAGGCCGGCATAGTCGGCATCGGGCAGGCGCGCGAAGCCGTCGGCGCGCAGCCGCCTGGCGACGCGCTGGGCAGCGTCGCCCGCGTCGGACAGGAAGTACAGCAGCGCGCCGTTGCCCATCAGGCTCTTGACCTGCGAATCCTCCATCCCGAACAGCGCCACGCCGAGCGCCTCGCCGTCGAAGATGCGGCAACTCGGGCCGGTTCGCGACATCTGCAGGTAGCTGCCGTAATGCGGCGTGCACACGCTCTGCGTGGCCGGGTTGGCATCCTCGACGTCGTGCGGGACGGCACGCAGCTCCGTCATCATCTCGCCGACGTTGTGGGTCGGCGTGAAGCGGTCGAGGCCGGGACATTCCGGCAGGCTGGCGGTGTTGTTGATCGAGAAGCCGTAGCCGGCCGCCGAGGCGGCCTGCGCGAGGCAGCCGAACGATACCGCGAGGATCCACTTGTCGAGTTTCATCTGCCTGGGCCGGGCCGGCGCGCGTGGGAAGGCGCGTATTGTCGGGGATCGGCGTGCTTCTGTCGATCGGCCGCCCGTCACGGCCCATTGCCGAAAGCCCTTCGAAATCCGTGCGTCGGCAGCCGCGATCCGACAATAAAAAGACCTCCGGCCCATCGCAGTCGCCACCGACCCGCGATGCCCGGAGGCAAAACACCCTCACCAGGGCGTGACCTCGATCGCCCGCCTCAGCGCGGCACCATCGAAGCCGCCTGCTCGGCGCGCCGCCCGCGCGCCGCGAGCACCCAGACCAGGGCCGCCACCGCGATCGCCAGGCATCCCGCCACCGTCAGCGCGGCTGCGAACCCGCTGGCGAACCCGCCCGGCGCGGCCGCGGCCACCAGCGCCCGCAGCGGCGCCGGCAAGCCGGCGATCGCATGCGCCGGGTCGCCCGCCAGCAGCCTCGACATGAAGGCCGCGTCGAGCTGCGGCCGAACCTGCGGATGGGCCCACAGCGCCGCCTCCAGCGCGCCGTGCGTGCGCGCGGCCAGCACCGCGCCGAGCACGCCGATCGAGGTGACGATGGCCGCGAAGCGCGTGGTGGTGCTGATCCCCGAAGCCATGCCGGTGCGCTCGGGCGGCACGCAGGCCATGATGGCCTTCTGCGTGTCGCCGTTCAGCACGCCGGCGCCGAGCCCCGTCACGACCATGCCGAGCGACACCAGCCCGTAGCCGCCGCCGGCCGCGACGGCCGCCGTCAGCAGGTTGCCGGCGCCCACCAGCAGCAGCCCGGCGGACAGCATCGCGCCGCCCGACAAGCGACGCGACAGGCGCGCGCCGAGGTAGGGCCCGGCCACCATCGCCACCGCGAACGGCAGCATGCCCAGGCCCGCCTGCACGGCGACCCAGCCGAAGGCGTTCTGCAGGTAGAGCGGCAGGAAGGTCATCATCACCTGGGCGCAGGCGGCATAACCGAACATGCCGAGCACGGCGGCCACGAAGCGCGCCTGCGAGAACAGCGCGAGATCGATCATGGCGTGCTCGCGGCGCCGCTCGACCTGCACGAAGGCGGCCAGCAGCAGCGCGCAGGCCGCGAAGCGCGAGAGCGTCGCGGCGCTGCCCCAGCCGGCGCCCTGGCTGCCGATCAGGGCCCAGATGCCGCTCGCCAGCCCGGTGCCGAACAGCGCGCTGCCGAGCACGTCGACACGCCTGGCGCCCACGTGGCGCGACTCGCCCACCGCCTTCCAGGCGCAGCCGAGCAGCACCGCGCAGACCGGCAGGTTCAGCAGGAAGATCCAGCGCCAGCCGATCCATTGCGTGATCACGCCGCCCACCAGCGGCGCCACCGTGGTGGCGATGCCCATCGTCATGCCCCAGATCGCCCAGGCGCGGGCCCGCGCGCGCGGCTCGGGAAAGGCATGGGCGATCACCGCCAGCGCGGCGGTCAGCAGCATCGCCGCGCCGATCCCCTTGGCGGCGCGCGCCAGGTTGAGGAACAGCACCGAGGGCGCCAGTCCGCAGGCCAGCGAGGCCGCCGCGAAGGCCAGCAGGCCCAGCAGCATCATGCGCTTGCGGCCGTAGCGGTCGGCCAGCGCGCCCATCGGCAGCAGGCAGGAAGCGAACGAGACCATGTAGGCGCTCACCACCCATTGCGCGGCGGCGAAACCGGCGTGGAAGGCCCGCGCGATCGAGGGCAGCGAGACCGCCACGATATTGGTGTCGAGCGTGATCAGCGCGCAGGTGGCCGAGGCCGTCGCCAGCAGGAAGGCCGGCGAGGCGCGTCGCGCGCCGGTGGCGGCCGGTGCCGGCCCATGTTCGTGTGCTTGCGCGGGGATCGCGTCCCCGCCTGCCTGCCGCGTCGTCATCGTGGTTCCTCTGGATTCCTTGTCGATCGGAGACGATGCTAAGCAACTGGCTATTTCCCGTCGATATCATAAAATCACAACTTCATTCACGAATCGATTAACACACCGTGAAGCTCGAACTGCGCCATGTCCGCTGCGTGCTGGCCGTCGCCGAGCACCTGCATTTCGCGCGCGCCGCCGAGGCGCTCGGCATCGCGCCGCCCTACCTCACCAAGCAGGTCCAGGAGGCCGAGCGCCTGCTGCAGTTCCGGCTGTTCCAGCGTACCCGGCGCTCGGTGGCGCTGACCCCGGCCGGCAGCGCCTACCTGCCCGAGGCGGCCGCCGCGCTGGCCGCGCTCGGGCGCGCCCACGAACTGGGCCAGCGCGCCGAGCGCGGCGAGATCGGCCGGATCCGGGTCGGCTACGTCGGCTCGGCCGCCTTCACCGGCGTGATGCAGCAGGCCGTGATCGGCTTTCGCCGGCTGCGCCCGCAGGTCGACGTGCAGGTGGCCGAGCTGCCGCTGGTCGAGATCCCGGAGATGCTGGACGAAGGCCGGCTCGACCTCGCCTACGTGCGCCCGCCGGTGGCCTGCCCGGAGGGCATCCAGGCGGTGCGCGTGCATGTCGACGAGTTCGTGGTGGCCCTGCCCGAAGGCTCGCCGCTGGCCGCCTGCGAGGCGATCCAGCCGCGCCAGTTGCGCGATGCGCGCTTCACGGTGCCCGAGCAGGAAGACGGCATGCTGGAGGTGGCGCGGCGCGGCCGCTTCGCGCCGCAGATCGAATCGCGCCCGGGCCGGCTGGTGGAGGTGATCGCGCGCGTCTCGCTGGGCGACACGGTGGCGATCGTGCCGCGCGCCGTGTTCGACTGCGTGACGCTGGCCGGCGTGGTGTGCCGCCCGCTGGCCGGCAAGCCGGTGCCGTCCGAGATCGCCCTGCTGTTTCGCCGGCACGAGCGCTCGCAGGCGGTGCGCGCCTTCCTGCGCCACGCGCGCGGGGACGGCTGAAAGGCGGCAGCCGCGGCCAGGCCGCGCCCGAGGAAGGCGAACGGGATGCAACCTGGACGCCCGGCGGCCGAAGCCGCCTCGCGCTTTCCCCGCTTGTTCGGCGAGGCGCGGCACGCTTATCATCGGACGATCGCCACGCGGCCCTCGCGGCCGCCGTTTCCTGGACCGGTTCGCTCGCCATGCTCGCGCTCCTGCTGCTGATTCCCCTGTTCGCCGGCCTGGTGGCCGGCACCCGACATGGCGTGCTGGCCGGCCTGGCGGCCGGCGCGGTGGCCGCCATCGCCGAGTTGCTGCTGCTGTCGATCGCCGGCGTGGCCGCGCGCCGGCGCGACGCGAAACAGGCCGCGGCCAGGCAGGCCGCGGCGGCCGATGCCGCCGACCTCGAAACGCCGGCTGCGCAAACCACCCAGGCAGCAACCGGCGCCGAGACAATCGATGCGGACGCATCGAAACCCTATGTGCCGCCACCGCCCGCCGCACGCAGTGCCGAGCTGCGTGCGCGCCGCCCCGAGGACCGCACGCGGGCGATCGACCTGCTGCCGAGCCCGCTCGGCAGCCGCCCGGCCTGGCTCGACGGCGACGACGGCCAGCGCCTGCCGGCCTACCTCGGCGCATACGCCAGCTACCAGCGGCTCTCGCTCGATCTCGACCCGCGCTCGACCTCGGCCGCCGCCGTCTACCGCCAGCTCTACGACGGCCTGCGCGAGGCCTGCGCGAAACACGTCGATCTCGAGCTCAACCGCGACGAATCCCAGCCCGACATTGCCCCGATCGACGACCTGCCCGAGCACTTCGACGCAAAGCGGCACGTCGACGACACGCTGTTCGTGGCGTTCCGCACGCGCGACGCGCGCTGGGCCGGCTTCCGGCTCGGCCGCGACAGCTTCCGCCTGCCGCTCGAGCGACTGTGCGGCTTCGCGCTGAACGTCGGGATCCCGGCCAAGGGACCGGGCGGCTACGAGATCGAGACGATCTTCGATCGCCCGCGCCGCGATACCGAGGCCGACGCGCAATGGCAATCGCACGGCAGCACCTTCCAGCCCTCGCTGCCCTATGCCGACCGCCACTCCTTCGCCCTGCTGCATGCGCTGAGCACCGCCGCGCAATTGTTCGACGTGCGGCTCGCCAGCTCGACCTTCTCGGACTGCTGAACAAGCGGCGCGCCCTGGCCTTGCATGCACGAACATGGGCGCCGTGAACCGCTTCCGGTGAGACGTCCCGAGCGCGTCGCGCCGCGCTCGAAATCCGCCCCCAATTCCCCGCCCAGGGCACCCGCCAGCGGCCCTCGCCGAGGTCAAGCCGCCCGCGAAACCACGGGGTTGCATCCGCGTCACAGTCCGGTATTTTCCGCAGCACGCGCCGCCTGATTCAGGTCTACACTGCTTGCAATGCGGCGCGAGGGTCGGACGATTTGCGCCGTCGGGGAGATGCCATGAATCGGCCCGTCATTCGGATCCCGCTGCGCGCCACCAGCCCCGTGCCGGTCTGGAAGCGCGTGAAATGGTTGCTCATCGCGGCCGTGCTGATCGCACTGGTCGTGGTGGTCAGGCTTTGCCAGATCGAATTCGCGACCTCGCGATGGCAGGCCCGCTATCTCTCCAGCCTGGCCGGCGACGTCGGCTACACGGTCGGCGCCGGCCCCAGCGACAGCATCCGCTATCCGCTCGACGGGCCCTACGACACCCGCCTCGGTTACTCCCAGCTACCCGCCTTCGAGCAGCGCCTCGCCGCGCGCGGCTACAGCATCGCGGCGCAGGCACGCGGCTCCGAGCGCCTGCTCTCGCTGGCCGACGAAGGCCTGTTCCTGCCATACGACGAGAAGGACCAGGCCGGCCTCACGCTGCGCGACGCGAGCGGCGCGCCGATCTACGACGCCACCTTCCCGCATCGCGTCTATGCCGATTTCGATGCCATCCCGCCGCTGGTGGTGCGCTCGCTGCTGTTCATCGAGGATCGCTACCTGCTCGACCCCGACGCGCCGAACCGCAACCCGGCGATCGACTGGCGCCGCTTCGGGCGCGCGCTGTCCGACCAGGCGCTGCGCTTGGTGAACCGTCATCAGTCGACGCCGGGCGGCAGCACGCTCGCCACCCAGATCGAGAAGTTCCGCCACTCGCCCGACGGACGCACCGCCACGCCGCCCGAGAAACTCCGGCAGATCGCCTCGGCCTCGATCCGCGCCTACCTGGACGGCCCGCAGACCATGCCGGCGCGCCGCCAGATCGTGGTGCGCTACCTGAACTCGGTGCCGCTCGCGGCGCGCGCCCACGTGGGCGAGGTGACCGGGCTCGGCGACGGCCTGGCCGCCTGGTACGGCCGCGACTTCCGCGAGGTGAACCGCATCCTGTCCGCGCCGCCGAGCGACGCGAACCGCGACGAGCAGGCGCTGGCCTATCGCGAGGTGCTGTCGCTGCTGATCGCGCAGCGCGCGCCGTCGTTCTTCCTCAACCGCGGTTACGCCGACCTGCAGAAGCTGACCGACAGCTACCTGCGCCTGCTCGCCTCCGAAGGCGCGATCTCGCCGGCGCTGCGCGACGCGGCGCTGGCCGCGCGAATCGAGCGCCACGCCGCGCCCATGCCGCCGGCCGAAGCCTCCTACGTGACGCGCAAGGCGGTGACCTCGACGCGCTCGCGACTGCTCGGCGCGCTCGGGCTGTCGAGCGTCTACCAGCTCGACCGGCTCGACCTCGACGCCACCGTCACGCTCGACAACGCCGTGCAGCAGGCCGTAGCCGACAAGCTGGCGGCCGTCACCACCCGCGACGGCGCCCGCGAGGCGGGCCTGGTCGGCTTCCAGATGCTGCGCCCCGGCGACGACCCCTCGAAGATCTCCTACAGCTTCACGCTCTACGAACGCCAGGGCGGCGCGAACCTGCTGCGGGTGCAGACCGACAGCGTCGACCAGCCCTTCGACGTCAATCGCGGCGCGCGCCTGAACCTCGGCTCGACCGCCAAGATGCGCACCGTGGTGACCTACCTGCAGATCGTCTCGCGCCTGCACCACGACTACGCGGGCATGTCGAACGAGGAACTCAAGCGCGTGCAGCCCGACCCGCAGGACGCGCTCACGCGCTGGGCGCTGGACTACCTGGCGAACACGCGCGAGCGCTCGCTCACGGCGATGCTCGACGCCGCGCTCGATCGCAAGTATTCGGCCTCGGCCGGCGAGACCTTCTACACCGGCGGCGGCGCGCAGACCTTCACCAATTTCGACAAGAGCGAGAATGGCCAGATCCTGACCATCCGCCTGGCCTTCCGCAATTCGGTGAACCTGGTGTTCGTGCGGATGATGCGCGACATCGTGCGTTACGAGATGATCCAGACCTCGGGCCTGTCCTCGCAGTGGCTCGGCGATCCGGCCTTGCGCGCGCAGTACCTCGGGCAGTTCGTCGACCAGGAGAGCCGCGTCTACGTGAAGCGCTTCTACACGAAGTACGCGGGCAAACCGGCCGACGACGCGCTCGCCCTGATGCTCAAGACCGTGCGCAAGACGCCGCCCAAGGTGGCCACCGTGCTACGCAGCGTGGCGCCCGAGGCGCCGCGGCCGTGGTTCGACGCGAACATGCGCGGCGCGCTGAAGAACACGCCGGCTGCGGGCCTCACCGACGAGGATCTCGGCAAGCTCTACGCGAAGTACGGCGCCGATCGCTTCAACCTCAACGATCGCGCCTATATCGCCAGCGTCCACCCGCTCGCGCTCTGGACCCTCGCCTACCTGCGCGAGCATCCCGACGCGACGCTCGACACCGTGCAGAACGCCAGCCACGACGTGCGCATCGCCGCCTACTCCTGGCTCTACAAGACCCGGTACCACGCCACCCAGGATCGCCGCATCCGCCGCATGGTCGAGCTGCGCGCCTACCAGGAGATCGGCCGGTCATGGCAGGCGCTCGGTTATCCGTTCGCGGCGCTCACGCCTTCCTACGCGGCCGCGATCGGCGCCTCGGGCGACCAGCCCGATTCGCTGGCGCGGCTGATCGGCCTGATCGGCAACGGCGGCGCGCAGATGCCGACCGAAAGCATCGCGCGGCTCGACTTCGCCAAGGACACGCCTTATGAGACGCGCTTCGTGCATGCGGGCACGCCGCCGCATCAGTTGATCTCGCCCGAGATCGCGGCGGCGGTGCAGCCGATGCTGCGCGACGTGGTGGCCAACGGCACCGGCAAGCGGCTCGCGCAGGGCCTGAGCTTCTCGGATGGCAAGACGCTGGAGGTCTATGGCAAGACCGGCACCGGCGACCAGCGCTTCAACGTCTACGCGCCGGGCGCGCGGCTGATCGAGTCGCGCAAGGTCAATCGCAGCGCGACCTTCGTGTTCGGGATCGGCGACCGCTTCTTCGGGGTCCTCACCGCCAACGCGCACGAGCCTTACGCGGCGCGCTACGAATACACCAGCGCGCTGGCGGTGCAACTGCTGAAGTCGCTCACGCCGGCCCTGCAGCCGCTGGTCGACGCGCCGCCGCGACCGATCGATGCCACCACCAAGGCCGACAAGGGCGCGCGTCCGGCGCAGCTCAGCGGCAACGGCGCTGGCGAGGCGGCACCGGCCATGGCCGCGGCGAAGGCAGCCGCGCAAGGCTGATCGCGCCGAAAAGAAGAACGGGGCGCCGGTCGTGATGCGACCGGCGCCCCGTTTCATTTCCCGCCTGTCTTCCCGCCCGCCTCGCCTCAGCCGCGGCGCGGCTTGCTCAGCACGATGGTCTCGAACAGCGAGTAATCGCTGGTCGGCGCGCTGTCGGCGCCGGCCGCGTGGTAGTAGTTCACCGTGATGCGGGTTTGGCCGCCCGCCTCGCCCGGCTCGTAGTCGAACACGGCGATCCCGTAGCCGTTGCCGGCATCGCGCCGCGCCGACCAGATCGCGTCCTCGCGCGCATCGGCGCCGGGCCGCGCGAAGGTGCCGGCGGTGGCGCCCGGCACCGGCCGGTTCGACTTGGTGAACACCATCGCTTGCGGCTGGCCGGTGGCCGGATCGTCGCCGTAGCTGTCGGTCGGCGCGCTGGTGCCGCCGCCGCCGAGGATCAGGTGGATGGTGCCGCGGCGCGTGTCGAAGGTGCGATCCTCGGGATCGACCGTGACCACCGGCTGCGGCTGCATGGTGTCGACCACCGAGCCGGTGGCCGCGTCGACGCCGGCGTGATGGCGGCAGCCGCGCACCGGGAAGCTGCGCTCGTAGTCGTGGTCGTGGCCGCACAGCACCAGGTCGACGCCGTAGCGGTCGAACAGCGGCAGCCAGGCCTCGCGGATGCCCTTGTCCGAGCCGTTGCCCGACTTCGACGAACTCAGCGCGTCCTGGTGCATCTGCACCACGATCCAGTCGATGCCGGGTTCGTGCGAGGCGCGGCGCAGCGTGTCCTCCAGCCAGCGCGTCTGCGTGCCGCCGCTGTAGCCGCGCACGTAGAACGAGGTGCCCGGCTCGATCGGCGCATTGCCGGTGCTGGCGGCCGGCACGAGCGGCGCGGGGCCGGCCACGAAGGCGGCCGCGTCCTGGTAGACCACGTCGTCGGCGTCGAGCGAGATGAACAGCACCGCGCCGACGCGGAAGCTGTACCAGCGTCCTGCGAAACGCGTGCCGTTGTCGGGCAGCACGTAGCGCGCGAGATAGGAATCGAGCCCTTGCGGGCCGTTGTGGAATTCGATCTCGTGATTGCCCGGGCAGGGCATCCAGGGGCGGTTCGCGGCCGAGCTCTGGTTGTTGTTGCCGAAGTCGCGCCAGACGTCGGGCTGGTGCGTCGGGTTCAGGTTCGCGTAGCAGAGGTCGCCGTTGAGCAGGTGGAACAGCGGCTGGAAGCGCTCGACAGCCTGCACCGCGTAGCGGCTTTGCGGCGAGGACAGCACCCAGCCCGTGTTCGGCGTGGCCAGGTCGCCGTAGCTGGTCCAGCGGAACGGCGCGCGCCCGCGCGGCGCGGTCTGGAAGCCGGCCGAGAACGGCTGCGAGGCATTCGCGTCGTTGTCGGCCGTCACCTCGTAGCGGAAGCTCGCGCCGGGGCGCAGCCCGTGCAGGCGCGCGTGATAGGTGAACACCACCGCGCCGTTCAGGCCGTCGGTATAGGTGCGCTGCACCGCATGCACCGTAAACGGCCGGCCATGGTCGCTCGACACGCGCACGCGCGGATTGGCGGCCGGCGCCAGCGACGCCCACGAGACCGTCACCTCGGAGCAGGGATCGTCGCCCCAGGTCAGGTGGATCTGCTCGGGCGTGCCGTCGGGCACGGCCGCGGCCGCGCGCGTGCCGGCCAGGCCGCTGGCGGTAGCCAAGCCCGACACGCCGGCCAGCTTCAGGAAGCCGCGGCGCGTGACGGGCGCGTATTCGTACGAGTCCGCGTGATGGTCCGCGCTGGACGTCTCGGGAAGATTCGGGTTCGACATCGGGTTCGCTCCGATTTTTCGTTTTGCTGACGCGCGGCGCCGATCGGGCGCCGCATCGCGATGGAAACACGGGGACAGGCGGCGAGGGCCCTCACCTTCGCCGATTTCGCCGCCTCGGACCACGACGATAGACCGGCGATCGTGACGTGCCGATGTCATCGACCGACGGCCTGTTCGCGCGAACCCGGCGGCGGCGCCCGGTGGCGCGCTCGACGGTAAGGATGTCGTAATGAACGAGGTCGCGCAACGCGGGGCGGCCGACGCTTACGCCGGGCGCCCGCGCGCGGATTCAGTGCGAGGAGTGCTTGGCGCCGCGCGAGGCGCGCGGCGCGGCGGGTTTGGCAGCGGCGGCCTTGGGCACCGGGGATTTCGCGGCGGCAGGCTTGGCGGCAGGTTTGGCGGCGACTTTCGACGCGGCGCCCTTGCGGCGCGCGGCAGGCGCTTCGCCCAGCGGGGAGGCGAGCGCGCGACGCGGCGCGCCGGCCCGCGCCTGGCCCTCGACATGCCACTGGCGCAGCAGCGCGCGCGTCTGCTCGGCCACCACCGAGCGCAGCAGATCGCCGTTCTCGCCTTCGTAGGATTCCCAGCCCAGCATCGCCAGCGCCGAGCGCTGCGCCATGTGGAACACCGACAATTGACCGAGCAGGCTGAAGGCGCGGATCCTGGTGGCGTTGCTGTCGGCCGGCTGGTTCGCGATGCGGCTCACCAGCGCGGTGCAGACGTCGTGCAGCGGCCGCCGGATCCGCTGCATCAGGATCTCGGTGGCGATCGCCGGCTCCAGGCCCGCCTGCTCGCGCGCGAAGAACATGCGCTGGTGCGCGTTCTTGGGCGTGGTGAACATCTTGGCCGAGATCGCATGCATGATGCCGAGGAAGGACTCGATCAGGGTCTCGACGTCGGCCTCGCGCGCCAGCATCTCGCGCGCATGGTCGAGCGCCGGCCCGAAGGCGGCGCAGCCGAGTTCGGCGATGGTGTCCGCGCAGGCGCGGAACACCCCTTCCTTGTTCTCGAAGTAGTACTGCAGCGCCGGCGCGTTCACTCCCGCGTGCGCGGCGATGTCCCGCGTCGACGCGCCGGCGAAGCCGCGCTCGCCGAACAATTCGATCGCGGCCTCGATGATCCGCTGCCGCGTCTCGTCGCCCCGCGCATATCCGCTTGCCGACGTGCGACGCAATTTCTTCGCTTCCGTCATAGACCCCTCACTGTCATCCGACCGATATTCTACTTGACACAAATTTTCCAACTGGAATAATTCTTCCGCTCGGAATAATTTGGATCCCGGAATGTCGTCGACCACTCAAGAACCACCGAAAGGCAATCGTCAGAAAACCTCGGAACCCGCGCCGAAGCGGCCTTCGCGCCGGCGCAACATCCTGATCCTCATCGCGATCGTCGCGGCGATCGCCGGCCTGGTCTGGCTGGTCCATTGGTGGACCGTCGGCCGCTTCATCGAATCGACCAACGATGCCTACCTGCAGGCCGACAGCATGACGGCCGCGCCGAAGGTGTCGGGCTACGTGACCGACGTCTACGTGCGCGACAACCAGAGCGTCAAGGCCGGCGACCCGCTGGTGAAGCTCGACGTCCGCCAGTATCAGGTTTCCCTGCAGAATTCGCTGGCAAGCGTCGATGCGCGGCGCGCCGACATCGCGCGCACCCAGGCCGACATCGCCCAGCAGCACGCCAATCTCGAACAGGCGCAGGCCCAGGCCCAGGTGTCGAGCATCAACCTGAAGCACGCCAGCGAGGAATATGCGCGCTACGCGCCGCTGGCGGCCACCGGCGCCGAAACGCACGAGCGCATCGCCGACCTGAAGAACACGCGCGACCAGGCGCAGGCCACGCTGGCGGCGAACAACGCCTCGATCGCGGCGGCCCGCGCCCAGATCAACTCCAGCACCGCGCAGCTGCAGCAGGCCCAGGCCCAGCTCGAGGCGGCCCAGGCCAGCGCCGCGCAATCGCAGCTCGACCTCGACAACACGGTGGTGCGCAGCACGCTGGACGGCCGCGTGGGCGATCGCACGGTGCGCGTCGGCCAGTACGTGCAGCCCGGCACGCGCCTCTTGACGGTGGTGCCGGTGCAGGACATCTACCTGGTCGCCAACTTCAAGGAAACCCAGGTGGGCCGCATGCGGGTGGGCCAGCCGGTCACGCTGCACGTGGACGCGCTGCCCGATCGCACGCTGCACGGCACGGTCGACAGCTTCTCGCCGGGCACCGGCTCGCAGTTCGCGCTGCTGCCGCCCGACAACGCCACCGGCAACTTCACCAAGATCGTGCAGCGCGTGCCGGTGCGCATCCACGTCGATACCGACGACGAGACCCGCCGCGTGCTGCTGCCGGGCCTGTCGGTGGACGTCGACGTCGATACCCGCGACGACGGGCAGCATCATGGCTGAGGCCGCCACGCCCGCCGCCGCGCCGCATCCCGAGCGCGCCAGCGCGACCGACTGGATCGCGGTGGCCGCCGGCTCGCTGGGCGCGCTGATGGCCACGCTCGACATCTCGATCACCAACTCGGCGCTGCCGCAGATCCAGGGCGAGATCGGCGCGACCGGCACCGAGGGCACCTGGATCTCCACCGGCTACCTGATGTCGGAGATCGTGATGATCCCGCTGGCCGCGTGGCTCACGCGCGTGTTCGGGCTGCGCAACTTCCTGCTGGTCTCGGCGGCGCTGTTCATCGCCTTCTCGATGATGTGCGGCTGGTCGAGCACGCTGGCGCTGATGATCGCCGGCCGGATCGGCCAGGGCTTCACCGGCGGCGCGATGATCCCCACCGCGCAGACCATCATCCGCACCCGGCTGCCGGTCTCGCAGTTGCCGGTGGGCATGACCCTGTTCGGCCTGATCGTGCTGCTCGGGCCACTGTTCGGCCCGGTGCTGGGCGGCTGGCTGGCCGAGAACGTGAGCTGGAGCTGGTGCTTCTTCATCAACCTGCCGGTCTGCCTGATCCTGATCGCGCTGCTGGTGCTCGGCCTGCCTTCCGACAAGCCGCAGTGGCCGCAGTTCTTCAGTGCCGACTGGGTCGGCATCGCGGGCCTGTCGATCGGGCTCTCGTCGCTGACGGTGGTGCTCGAGGAAGGCCAGCGCGAGCGCTGGTTCGAATCGTCGATGATCACCACGCTGAGCTGGATCACCTTCGCCGGCTTCGTGCTGATCGCGATCTCGCAGTTCACCGCCAAGCGGCCGATGCTGCGGCTCTCGCTGATGCGCAACCCGCGCTACGCCAGCGTGATCGTGATCGTCGCGGCGGTGGGCGCGGGCCTGTACGGCGTGTCCTACCTGCTGCCGCAGTTCCTCGCGATCGTCTCGGGCTACAACGCCGAGCAGGCCGGCGAGATCATGCTGCTCTCGGGCCTGCCCGCCTTCCTGATGATGCCGATCCTGCCGAAGCTGCTCGGCAAGGTGGACTACCGGATCCTGGTGATCTCGGGGCTGATGCTGTTCTTCCTGAGCTGCATGCTCGACATCTCGCTGACCGCGCAGAGCGTCGGCCACGACTTCGTCTGGTCGCAGCTGATCCGCGGCGTGGCGCAGATGCTGGCGATGATGCCGCTCAACCAGGCCTCGATGGCGGCCGTCTCGCGCGAGGAATCGGGCGACGCGGCGGGCCTCTACAACATGGCCCGCAACCTGGGCGGCTCGATCGGCCTGGCCATCATCGGCACCATCATCGACCGGCGCACCACCTATCACACCGCCACCATCCGGGAGTCGGTCACCGCCAACTCGCTGATCGGCCAGGACCGCATCTCGCAGTACGCGGCCAACTGGTTCTCGCATACCGGCGACCTGGCCTACTCGCAGATGCGCGCGCTCGGCCAACTGGCCCAGCAGATCAACGTGCAGGCGACCGTGATGACCTATTCCGAAACCTTCTACCTGCTCGGACTGGCGCTGATCGCCTGCGTGCCGCTGGCCCTGTTGCTGCGCACGCCGCCGCGCAACGCGCCGCCGCCGTCCTCGTCCGGCCACTGACACGATGAAGTCCTCGATGATGTCCTCCATGAAGTCCCCGAGCCTGGCGCCCCGTCACGCGCTGACGCTGGTCGCCGCCGCGCTCGCGCTCGCCGGCTGCACGGTCGGCCCGAACTACAAGGGCGCGCCGCCCGCGCCGAGCGCGGCCACCTTCGTGCGCGCCCCGCAGACCGGCGTGGCCGTCGCGACGCCGACGCCCGCCGCCTGGTGGCAAAGCCTGAACGACCCTCAGCTCGACGAACTGATCGCCGCGGCGCTGGCCCACAACCCCGACCTGCACGCGGCCCAGGCGCGGCTGCGCGAAGCGCGCGCGCAACTGAGCCAGCAGCGCGCCAACGCCTTGCCCAAGACCTCGGCGGACCTGGCCGCGATCCGCACCCGCGCGCCCGACATGAACGCGCTGTCGGCGCTCACCGGCGCGAACAACGCGAACGGCGGCAACAGCCAGGCCGGCACCGGCCCGATCCAGCTCTACACGGCCAGCTTCGACGCCACCTGGGAGATCGACCTGTTCGGCGGCACGCGCCGCGCGATCGAGGCGGCCTCGGCGCAGGCCGAGGCGGTCGACGCGGACCTGGCCGACACGCAGGTCTCGATCGCGGCCGAGGTCGCCAATGCCTACGTGGACCTGCGCGACCAGCAGCAGCGCCTGGCGCTCTCGCGGCGCACCGCCGATCTCCAGCAGCAGCAGCTCGACCTGACCCGGCAGCGGCGCGGACGCGGCGTGGCCGCCGATGCGGACATCGAGCGGCTGACCACCCAGGTGGAAAACACGCGCGCCTCGCTGATCCCGCTCGATGCCCAGGTGACCGAATCGCTGGACCGCCTCGCGACCCTCACCGGGCGCGCGCCGGGCGCGCTCGATGCGCAGCTCTCGGGCGCCAACCCGGCGCTGCCGAGCCTGCCCGCATCGGTGCCGATCGGAGACCCGGCCGCTATGCTCAAGCAGCGCCCCGACGTGCGCGCGGCCGAGCGGCGCCTGGCCTCGAGCAATGCGCAGATCGGCGAGCACATCGCCGACTACTTCCCCAAGGTCACCCTGCTCGGCGATCTGGGCTTCAGCGCGGGCGACCCGGGCCACCTGTTCCGCAAGCAGAACTGGACCTGGGTGGGCGCGCCCTACCTGCAATGGAACCTGTTCGACTTCGGCCGCACGCGCGGCGCCGTGCGCGCCGCCGAAGCCTCGCGCGACGAGGCCGAGGCCAACTACACCAAGGCCGTGCTCGGCGCGCTGCAGGACGCCAATACCGCCCTGTCGCGCTACGGTCACCAGCGCGATCACGTGGTCGCGCTCGACAAGGTGCAGACCTCGGCGGTGCATTCGGCGACGCTGATGGACCAGCGCTACCGCGCCGGCGTGTCCTCGCTGATCGACCTGCTCGACACGCAGCGCGATGCGCTGTCGGCGCAGCAGAACGTGATCGCGGGGCAGGCCGAGCTGATCAAGGACTATGTGTCCCTGCAGAAGAGCCTCGGCCTCGGCTGGCAGAGCGGGCAGGCCGACGCGGCGGCGACTTCGGCCCCGGGCGCGGCCACCGCCCCGACGGCTTCCGTCGAGACGAAACCGGCAGGCTGACGCCTCGCGCACCGCAAACGCAACGGGCCGGCGCTTCACACGCCGGCCCGTTTTTTCATGTCGGTGGTTCTCGCTCGCCGCATCGCACGGCGGGCGCCCTGGTGTCCTAGCGCTCGATGCGCGCGCGCGTGGTGCCGAGCAGCGCCGCCATCGCCGCGCGCGCGGCGTTCGCGTCGCGCGCGCGGATCGCCTCGAACACGCGCGTGTGCTCGGCCAGCGAGGCATTGAAGATCTCGGCGCGCTTCGCGTTGAGCCGCAGTTGCGCCTCCAGCGTGCGCTCGATCAGCGCGCCCAGCGGCATCAGCAACTCGTTGCCGCCGGCGGCCAGCACCTCCAGGTGGAAGCGCAGGTCCGCCCTCACCCACTCGTCGACATGGCGCGCCGCGCGCATCGCCTCGTGCGCGGCCTCGATCGCGGCGAACGCGGCCGGCGTCTGCGCGCGCGCGGCCAGCCCCGCCGCGTACGGCTCGACCATCTCGCGCATCTCCTGCAGCTTCATCGCGAAGGCCAGCGGCGGCGCCACCTGCGAATACCAGTCGAGCAGCTCGGCGTCGAGCAGGTTCCAGGCATCGCGCGGCCGCACCCGCGTGCCGACCTTGGGCCGCGACTCGATCAGCCCCTTCGAGGTCAGCGTGCGCAGCGCCTCGCGCAGCACGGTGCGGCTCACGCCGAAGGAGAGCATCAGCTCGGCCTCGCGCGGCAGGATCGTGTCCGGCGTGTAGTCGCCGCGCAGGATCGCCGTGGCGAGCCGGTACGCGGTTTGTCCATGCAGATCGCGTTGAATCACGTTTCTCCCTGTGGGCCGGCGCCGCCCGCGGGCGGCCGACCACTATGTGCACAATAGTGCTATTAATACTACTTTTTCGCGGAATCGTGTAGGATCGTCGCCATCGACTTTCCGGCGGGGCCTCGATGCGTCCCCCGTTCGCCCAACCTCAGGAGACAGACCCATGAAGATCACCCGCCTCGAAACCTTCGTCGTGCCGCCGCGCTGGCTGTTCCTGAAGATCGAGACCGACGAGGGCATCGTCGGTTGGGGCGAGCCGATCGTCGAGGGCCGCGCGCATACCGTGGAAGCCGCCGTGCAGGAGCTGGCCGACTACCTGGTGGGCAAGGACCCGCTGCTGATCGAGGATCACTGGCAGGTGATGTACCGCGCCGGATTCTATCGCGGCGGCCCGGTCACGATGAGCGCGATCGCCGGCGTCGACCAGGCGCTGTGGGACATCAAGGGCAAGTTCCATGGCGCGCCGGTCCATGCGCTGCTGGGCGGCCAGGTGCGCGATCGCATCAAGGTCTATTCGTGGATCGGCGGCGACCGCCCCAGCGACGTGGCCAACAACGCGCGCGCGGTGGTCGAGCGCGGCTTCAAGGCGGTCAAGATGAACGGCTCGGAGGAGCTCCAGATCGTCGATACCTACGACAAGGTCGAGAAGGTGATCGCCAACGTGGCGGCGGTGCGCGAGGCGGTGGGCCCGCACGTGGGGATCGGCGTGGACTTCCACGGCCGCGTCCACAAGCCGATGGCCAAGGTGCTGGCCAAGGAGCTCGATCCCTATCGCCTGATGTTCATCGAGGAGCCGGTGCTCTCGGAGAACGCCGAGGCGCTGCGCGACATCGTCAACCAGACCGACACGCCGATCGCGCTGGGCGAACGGCTCTACTCGCGCTGGGACTTCAAGCACGTGATCGCGGGCGGCTACGTCGACATCATCCAGCCCGACGCCTCGCACGCGGGCGGCATCACCGAGTGCCGCAAGATCGCCTCGCTGGCCGAGGCCTACGACGTGGCGCTGGCGCTGCACTGCCCGCTCGGGCCGATCGCGCTGGCCGCCTGCCTGCAGCTCGACGCGGTCAGCTACAACGCCTTCATCCAGGAACAGAGCCTGGGCATCCACTACAACCAGGGCAACGATCTGCTCGACTACATCCGCAACCCGGAAGTATTCCGCTACGAGGATGGTTTCGTCGGCATTCCGCAAGGGCCGGGCCTGGGCATCGAGGTCAACGAGGAGAAGGTGCGCGAGATGGCCAAGCTCGGCCATCGCTGGCGCAATCCGGTGTGGCGCCACGCCGACGGCAGCGTCGCCGAGTGGTGATCGCGCGCGGCGCGCGCGAGCCGCGCCGTGGAAGATGATGCGGTGCAAGGCGGGGGCGTCCTGATCGGGGCGCCCCCGCTTCGCGTTCGGGGTTCGGCTCAGGGCCCGGCAGCGAGGCCGCGCGCTCCGGCCAGGCAGCGGCGCGCGGCGCCGGCCCCCGTCATTGCGCGAGCGAGGCGAAGCCGGGCACGCTGGCTGCGAGCACGGCCGCCGCGACGAACACGCCGATCATCGCGACCGCCTCCAGGTACAGCACGTTGACGAAGGTCCGTGCGTCCTCGGTGGCCGCGGTGCGCCGCAGCCGCGGCAGGGCCGAGAAGCGGTTCAGCCCGCCCAGCAGCAGCGCCAGCGCGACCAGCACCAGCTTGAGCAGCAGCACGCGGCCCCAGGTGCTGGCGTCGAGCACGGCGATGTCGCCGCCGGTGCCGCGGATCGCGTTGTAGACGCCGGTGGCGATCACCACCAGCACCGCCGCCATCGACACGCGCGAGACGAGCTGCGCGACGCGAATCAGCACGCCGCGCGCGATCGAGGCGCCCAGCGCCGGCAGCACCGCCATGCCGCCCGCCAGCACGATGCCGCCCCACACGGCGACCGACAGCAGGTGCAGCAACTGCACGCCGACCGCTGGCGACCAGGGGCCCGCGTCGGCCGCGTGGCCGATCGAGGCATTGCCGGCCTCCACCACCAGGATCGCGAGCCAGAACAGCAGCTTGCCGGCCACGCCGCCGGGCCGCAGCAGGGCCAGCACCAGCAAGGCCAGCGCGCCGCCGAACAGCAGGCTCCAGGCATGGCCGACATGGGTGTCGCCCAGCACCGCCGGCAACGCGCCGAACGCCTCGCCCAGGCCCGTGCCGCTCATGGTGGCGGCCTCGTAGACGATCCAGCCGAACTCGGCCAGCACGAACACCAGGGCCGCCGTCGCCAGCGAGCGCTGCGCGCGCCGCCAGGCGCCATGCGCGGGAGACACGGTGGCGCGCGCGCCCTCGGCGGCGAGCCAGGCGCCGAACAGCAGCGAGCCCAGCGCGACGGCGAAGGCGATCTGCGCGAGCGCGGCCATCGCGACCTGGCCGCTCCAGAGGCTGTCGAATTTCATCATCGCGCACCGCCTTGCGCCGACGCGCGGCGGCACGACGGCAAGGCCGCGCAGGAGGGAATCGGGGAAAACGCGTAACGGCAATCGTCTGAGGCTGGAGAGGTCGGCAACATCGTGGCGGGGATCAGTATTTCGGAGTGGCAACGAATCGGCGGCGCGGCCCGGGGCAGGCCGACCACGCGCGAGTGGCGAGTGTACGGCCTTCGATCGAGAACGCCCACACGGGTTCACCAAAAAGCGTAGGATTTCCGCATCCGCCTGTTGTTGCCGCATCGAATCGCGAGGCGCGAGCGGGTCCTGCCCAAATAGCCGTGGCCAGGCATCGATGCTAAACTTCGCAGCGCAGCCGACAGGAGAGGGCTGCCGAAACACGTGTAGTCAAAGCCCGAGCCGACACAGAGCCGGCCAGGTCCCCGACGAATAAAAAATTGGAGCCTCGCGTGTCTTCAATACGTGTATTCCGTCCCCTGCTCGCCGCGCTGTGCATCAGCGCCGCCTGCCTGCCGGTCGGCTCGCAAGCCCAGTCAGCTCCCGCCTCCGGCGCCGCCGCGGCGGCCCCGTTGAAGGCACCCGACACGATGGCCGAACGCGTGCGCGGCTGCACCGCCTGCCACGGCACCCACGGCCAGGGCACCGACAACGACTACTTCCCGCGCCTGGCCGGCAAGCCCGCCGAATATCTCTACAACCAGCTGATCAACTTCCGCGACGGGCGACGCAAGTACCCGCCGATGAACTACCTGCTCACCTACCTGAGCGACGATTACCTGCACGCGATCGCGGTGCACTTCTCCAACGAGCGTCCGCCCTATCCGCCGCCGGCCAAGCCGAGCGTGTCGGACGAGGTGATGGCGCGCGGCCAGGCACTGGCCACGCGCGGCGATGCGGCGCGCAAGATCCCGGCCTGCATCGCCTGCCACGGCGCGCAGCTCACGGGCATGCAGCCTGCGATCCCGGGCCTGGTGGGCCTGCACAGCGACTACCTCAGCGCGCAGATCGGCGCCTGGCGCTCGGGCAACCGGCGCGCCAAGGCGCCCGACTGCATGCACGAGATCGCCTCGCGGCTCACCGACGAGGACGTCACCGCCGTGACCGCCTGGCTCGCCGCGCAGGCGGCGCCGGCCAATCCGGTCCCGGCGGCGGCCGGCTCGCTGAAGCTGCCGCTCGCCTGCGGCAGCGAACCGCAATGACCTCCAGGAGACAGACGCCATGAAACGCCAGTCCCTGTATGCCTTCGGCGCCCTCGCGATCGCCGCCGCCGCGACGCTCGCGCCCGCCGTCTGGCCCGGCGCCGCCAAGTGGGCGGGCAGCCTGATCGACACCGCGCGCGCCGCCGCGCCGGCCGCCGACACGAGCCAGGCCGCGCTGATCAAGAAGGGCGAGTATCTGTCGCGGGTGGGCGACTGCGTGGCCTGCCACACGGTGCGCGGCGGCCAGCCCTTCGCCGGCGGCCTGCCGATGCCCACCCCGTTCGGCACCATGTACACGCCGAACATCACGCCCGACAACCAGTACGGCATCGGCAAGTGGAGCGCCGACGACTTCTATCGCGCGATGCACACGGGCCGCTCGAAGGACGGCAGCCTGCTCTACCCGGGCTTCCCCTTCACCAGCTACACCAAGGTCACGCGCGCCGATTCGGACGCGATCTACGCGTACCTGCGCTCGGTGCCGGCGGTCAACACGGCGAGCCGCCCGCACGAGCTGAAATTCCCGTTCAACAACCGCAACCTGCTGATCGGCTGGCGCACGCTGTTCTTCAAGGAGGGAGAATTCAAGCCGGACCCGACCAAGTCGGTGGAATGGAACCGCGGCGCCTACCTGGTCGAGGGCCTGGGCCACTGCAGCATGTGCCATACCTCGATCAACCTGATGGGCGCGCCGCGCAGTTCCTCGGCCTTCGCCGGCGGGCTGATCCCGCTGCAGAACTGGTACGCGCCCTCGCTGACCAACGATACCGAGTTCGGCCTGGGCGACTGGCACGTGCAGGAGCTGACCGACCTGCTGCAGGCCGGCGTGTCGATGCGCGGCGCGGTATTCGGGCCGATGGCCGACGTGGTGCACAATAGCCTGCAGTACATGTCGGACGACGACGCGCGCGCGATGTCGGTCTATCTGAAGTCGATTCCGCAGAAGGGCAGCGCGCCGACCAACCTGCAATACGAGCCCTCGCAGAAGTTCGGCGATCAGCTGCTGGAACAGGGCCGCAAGCTCTATGCGGACAACTGCGCGACCTGTCACGGTGCCTCCGGCCAGGGCAAGCCGCCCTCGTATCCGCCGCTCGCCGGAAACCATTCGATTATGATGGAGTCTGCAGTGAACCCGATCCGGATGGTGCTCAACGGCGGTTACCCGCCCAGCACGTTCCGGAATCCGCGTCCATACGGGATGCCGCCGTTCGCGCAAGCCCTGTCGAATCAAGAGGTTGCAGCCGTCGTGTCGTATATCCGATCGGCCTGGGGCAACAACGGTTCGCCGATCTCGCCGCAGCAGGTGAGCGATCTGCGTTCCGCACCGCTCGACTGACGAACGGTTCACATCACACGGGGCGTGGCTGCGGGCAACCGCGGCCACGCCCTATTTGTTTTTTGTATGAAGATGACGCCGCCCGACCGGTCGCGTATCGGCCAGTCGGGCGGCGTCATTTTTCGAACACCAAGAGAGTTTATGTCTTTTGCTTCCCTCGGCCTCGCCGAACCCCTCGTGCGGGCCGTCAACGAACTCGGCTATACCGAACCGACCCCGATCCAGACCCAGGCGATCCCCGCCGTGCTCGGCGGCGGCGACCTGCTCGCCGGCGCGCAAACCGGCACCGGCAAGACCGCCGGCTTCACCCTGCCGATCCTGCAGCGCCTCAATGCGAATACCGCCGCTCAGGCCGGCGGCAAGCGCGCCGTGCGCGCGCTGATCCTCACGCCGACGCGCGAACTGGCCGCCCAGGTCGAGGAGAGCGTGCGCGCCTACGGCAAGTACCTGAAGCTGCGCTCGACCGTGATGTTCGGCGGCGTGAGCATCAATCCGCAGATCGACGCGCTCAAGCGCGGCGTGGACATCGTGGTGGCAACGCCAGGCCGCCTGCTCGACCACATGCAGCAGAAGACCATCGATGTCTCGCAGCTCGACATCCTGGTGCTCGACGAAGCCGATCGCATGCTCGACATGGGCTTCATCCACGACATCAAGCGGGTGCTCGCGCGCCTGCCCGCCAAGCGCCAGAACCTGCTGTTCTCGGCCACCTTCTCCGACGAGATCAAGGCGCTGGCCGACAGCCTGCTCGACTCGCCGGCCCTGATCGAGGTGGCGCGCCGCAACACCACGGCCGAGACCATCGCGCAGAAGATCTACCCGGTCGACCGTGACCGCAAGCGCGAGCTGCTCACCCACCTGATCCGCGAGCACAACTGGTTCCAGGTGCTGGTGTTCACGCGCACCAAGCACGGCGCCAACCGCCTGGCCGAGCAGCTCGGCAAGGACGGCATCAGCGCGCTGGCGATCCACGGCAACAAGAGCCAGTCGGCCCGCACGCGCGCGCTGACCGAGTTCAAGGCCGGCACGCTGCAGGTGCTGGTGGCCACCGATATCGCCGCGCGCGGCATCGATATCGACCAGTTGCCGCACGTGGTCAACTACGAGCTGCCGAACGTGCCGGAAGACTACGTGCACCGCATCGGCCGAACCGGCCGCGCGGGCGCCAACGGCGAGGCGGTCTCGCTGGTCTGCGTCGACGAGAAGCAACTGCTGCGCGACATCGAGAAGCTGATCAAGCGCGAGATCCCGCAGGAAGTGATCGCCGGCTTCGAGCCCGATCCGAACGCCAAGCCGGAACCGATCCAGCGCCGTGGCCAGCAACAGCAGCGCGGCGGCGGTGGCGGCGGCGGCGCTCGCCAGCCGCAAGGCCAGGGGCGGGGGCAAGGCGCGGCGCGCCGTGACGGCGCCCAGCCGGGCGGCGCGAAGCCGGCCGCCAAGCCGGCGGCGAAAGCGGCGCCCAAGCCTGCCGCGAAGCCGGTCAAGGCCGGTGGTGGCGGCGGCGCCGCGACCGCGGCCAAGCCCCGTCCGGCAGGCGGCGGCCGACCGGGCGGTGGCCAGGGCGGCAACGGCGGCGGCAATGCCAATGCGGGACACGCGAACCGCAACCGCTCCTCGCGCAGCGGCCAGCGCGGCCACTGAACGAAAAACGGGCGGTCCCCGCATGCGTCATGCAGGGACCGCCCGTTCTCGACCGGATTCGCTTCACCGGCGCGGCGGCGCGCGTCACCGCGCCCTCACCCGCCATCGCGCGTTCGCGCGGTGCGTCTCAGCCCACTCTCACCAAACCGTTCAGCCCGGCAAGGCGGCCGCGATCAGGCGGATCTGCTCGATCTGGCGCGTCCAGCGCGCGAGCACGGCCTCGCGCCGGTCGTCCAGCTCGAACTCGATGCCCGAGGTGAGCCGCGCATAACCGACGCGCTGCGCGTCGCCACCGGCCAGGCGCGCACGGAAGCAGGCCAGCCCGGCCGCCGCGGTGCCGTCATCGGCAGGGCGATCACCCGTCACGCCGGCCGGCTCGACACGCAGCCGCACCTGGTGGAAGGCGCCATCGGCCACGAAGCTCAGCACCGCGGCGCGCTCCCTGGCCAGCAGTTGCGCGCCGCGCGAACGCGGCCACAACGCGAGGAACAGCGTCTCGCCATCGGGCGCGTACAGTTCGCCGACGCTGAGCAGGGTGGTACGCGCGTCGACGGGCTCCACCTCGCGATCGACCACGATCAGCGAAGCCGTGAAGCGCAGCTTGTCGCCGAGCGCCTCGCCGTCGAACAGCGCGCGGCAGGCCGGCGACCAGCTATCGAAATGCCAGCGCTCGAGCGCGGCGCGATCGGTCGCGGTCATCATGGACTCCCCGGGAATGGAAAAGGCGCGCGCAGGACATGCGGATCAACGGAAGAACACGTGCTGGGTCAGCTTGGTCAGCGGATACTGCACGCCGGGCTGGATCCGCGAAGGCAGGTCGAGCGGCTTGAGCAGCATCTTGATGCACATGTCGGCCGACAGGTTGCGGCGCACCAGCGCGTTGACGCGGGCCGCGCGCTCGCGGTTGTAGGCCGAGTCGCGCACCTTGTCGGGATAGCGGATCGCGAACACGTGGCGCAGCGCGATCTCCGAATCCTCGTTGCGGATCTCGAGCACGCGGCGCATCAGCGCGCCGAGCACGGCCCAGCGGCCATTGCCCTCGACCTCGTTGTACTTCTTGAAATACTTGAAGAAGTGCTTGTAGTGGCGCACCTCGTCGGTGCGGATGTTGTTGGTGATTTCCTTGAGCACCGGCTCGTCCGAGCACTCGTTGATCGCGCGGTAGAGCGTGGCGGTGCCGGTCTCGACCACGCAGCGCGCCACCATCTCGAGCGCGCGCGTCTTCTCGAAGGCTTCCAGCGAGCAGGTCTTCGAGTATTCGTCGAAGAAGTTGTGGAAGGCGAGGTCCCAGTCGAACTCGGGCCACACGTGGCCGATATAGGCCTTCAGCGCCCGGCCGTGCTGCAGTTCCTCGTGTTCCCACTGCTCGTTGAGCCAGCCCGCCACCTCGGGATCGTCGCCGAAGAACTGGCTCAGGTTGCTGGTGTAGAGATCGGAGCCGCTCTCGATGAACGAGGCCGCGCACAGCAGCAGCAGCAAGTCTTCGTTGGCGGCGGCCTTCGCGCGGTCGATCCGCGAGAGGTCGATGTCTTCGATGCGCCAGGGCATCACATGCTTGGTTTCAGCCAGCATCGTCGTGCTCCCAAGCGCTTCGTTCCGGCGGCGCGGCTTGCCCCAGGCCCAGCGGCAGGTGCCTGGCGGCCTCGCGGCCCGCTCGGACGAAGCGGATATGAATGAAATTCGATCTGGATCCGCTTATGTTAGCCGGAAGTTCCCGAGCGTGCTTCAGTCACTGACCGCCCCGCACACGCGCAGTTCCTCGAAGTCTATTGCGCAATGTTAGACCGGTAATTCGAAAGTCGGCTGCAATTCAATTCGAATCTGCGAAGGCGCAAGACATCGGCATGGCTTCGCGCGGCTCGATGATCCGGCGGCCGCGCGAAGATGCGCCCGCGCTGCCCGCCCGGCACCATGATGCGCGCATCATCGATACCCGCGCCGGCGCCGTGCGCAGGGCCCGGGAAGCCCGCCGCCAGGAGCGGCATCCTCGTGCGACGGCACCCTCGCCCGGGATGGATGGAAGGCCGCGGAGCCGGCGCACCGATCGATGTCGCGAAAACGAAATGTTCGTTCGCGCACATTGCTTACAATGGGAGCCCGTTTCCCCCGCTTTCGAACGAACCATGACGACACGAGACCCCCGCCTCTCGCTCAACGCGCGCCAGCAGGAACTGCTCGACTGGGTGCAACGGGACGGCTTCGTGACCGTGGAAGACCTGGCCGCCCACTTCGACGTGACGCCGCAGACGATCCGCCGCGACGTCAACTGGCTGGCCGACCTGAACCTGCTGCGCCGCTACCACGGCGGCGCGAGCCTGCCGACCAGCTCGGAGAACGTGTCCTACAGCGCCCGCCAGCGCATGTTCCACGACGAGAAGCGGCGCATCGCGGCGCTCGCCGCCACGCACATCCCCGACCAGGCCTCGCTGTTCATCAACCTCGGCACCACCACCGAGGAAGTCGCGCGAGCCCTGAACCGCCATCGCGGCCTGCGCGTGATCACCAACAACCTCAACGTGGCCAGCATGATGAGCGGCTACCCCGAGTGCGAGGTGCTCATCACGGGCGGCATCGTGCGGCCCTGGGACAAGGGCATCGTCGGCGAGCTGGCGATCGACTTCATCCGCCAGTTCAAGGTCGACTACGCGATCATCGGCACCTCGGCGATCGAGACCGACGGCACCCTGCGCGACTTCGACACGCGCGAGGTGCGGGTGGCCGAGGCGATCATCCAGCACGCGCGCACCGTCTACCTGGTCACCGACCATTCCAAGTTCGGCCGCCCGGCCCTGGTGCGGCAGGGGCACCTGTCGCAGGTCCACGCGCTGTTCACCGACAAGGCGCCGCCCGAGGAAATGGGCGAGACCATCACCGCCGCCGGCACCCAGGTCTACCTGGCCGACTGAACGACATTGCGCGTCCGGCCGCGACTGCCTCGCAGCCCCGCCCCTTGCTGCGTCGCAGCGCGAACTTCAAGTGAAATCAAGAAGTTGCCGCGTCGCCTCGGCCGCTTGAATTGTGACCAATTGTCAATGGGAAAATTTTCGGGGTCGTATTTGGCGTTCCTTGCCCCGTTGACTACACTCCGAATCCCCGGCGCCCGTGTGCCGCGTGCGCCATGGTAAGCATGTCCCCCCACGCCTTCCTTGCTGGGTAACGCGTCCCGGACGTCGTCCGGCCGTGAGGCGTCTGGTTTGTCTGGAGAGAACGATGCTGAGTCCGCATGAATTCGCCACCCTGCTGCTCGTCAAGGACGCGCCGGATCAGGCCGAGATGGAACGCGACGAACTGGATGCGCTGCTCGAGCAGCAACTGGTTCGCCTGGAAGCCCTCGGTTCGGGCCGTCGCTACTGCGTCACCGAAAGCGGTGACGCGGCGCTCCGATCGATCAAGGTTCGTTATTCCTGAAACGAACGACGGGCCCCGCCGGCTCGCGGCCGCCGTCCCCAACGGCGGTCGTTTTCGTTTACGGGCACGAATCGAGGAACGCGGGTAATGGGCACGATACGGCCGCCCAGCGGCGCCCGGCCTGACTGCAGCCCGTCCCTGAACCCCTCGCTCGCCCCAGCCCCGCCTCAACCGCCCCGCAAGGTCGGATCGACCTTCGAGCGCCAGCTGATCGCCTGCGCGCGCGCCGTGTTCAGGTAATCGATCCAGCCGGCCCGCGCCGCCGCGTCGGGCTGCGCGCCGAGCCCGGCATGGCGCGCGGCGATCTGTTTCGAAAACGCGCAGAACTGCGCATCGTCGAGCTTGCCGTGCCGCTTCGCGACCCAGGCGTCGTAGAGCGCGGCATAGACCGAGGCGCCGTCGGCGCCGTAATCCTGCACCTCGCCGCAGGCGCGCTGCAGCGTGTCGAACGTCGGCTCGCCGCTCCAGCCGCCCGGCAGCGGCACGGTCGAACAGCCCGCCAGCAGCGCCAGCGCGCCCGCCACCATGACCTGACGCATGTTTCCTCCTCGTTGAAGACAATGCGCCAGTATCGTCCCGCTCGGCGACGCGCGCTACCGACCCTCTTAAACGAACTTTACTTTTTCGGTTTTGTTCATTAAATTTCGAATTCGAAAAATTTGAGTTCGACTAGAGACAGAGGGCAGCAGTGAGCGAACAGACTCGGTACGATGTGCTCGTGATCGGCGGCGGCATCAACGGCGCGGGCATCGCGCGCGACGCGGCCGGACGCGGCCTGTCCGTGCTCCTTTGCGAGCAGGACGACCTGGCCTCGCATACCTCCTCGTCCAGCACCAAGCTGATCCACGGCGGGCTGCGCTATCTCGAGTACAAGGAATTCGGGCTGGTCCGCAAGGCCCTGCAGGAGCGCGAGACGCTGCTGCGCGCCGCGCCCCACATCATCTGGCCGCTGCGCTTCGTCATGCCGCACATGCCGAACCTGCGCCCGGCCTGGCTGATCCGCATCGGCCTGTTCCTCTACGACCACCTCGCCAAGCGCGAACTGCTGCCCGGCTCGCGCGGCATCACCATGGCCCGCCATGCGGCCGGCGCGCCGCTGGTCGATTCGATCCGGCGCGGCTTCGTCTACTCGGACGGCTGGGTCGACGACGCGCGCCTGGTGGTGCTCAACGCGCTGGACGCGCACGAACGCGGCGCCGAGATCCTGACGCGCACGCGCCTCGTGGCCGCGCGTCGCGAGAACGGCGAATGGATCGCCACCCTGCAGCGCGCCGACGGCTCGAGCCGCGAAGTGCGCGCCCGCGCGATCGCCAACGCGGCCGGCCCCTGGGTCGGCTCGGTGCTGCACGGCGCGCTGGGCCGCGACGCACGCCACAGCGTGCGGCTGGTGAAGGGCAGCCATATCGTCACGCGCCGCCTGTTCGATCACGACCACGCCTACATCTTCCAGAATCCCGACAAGCGGATCATCTTCGCGATCCCCTACGAGCAGGATTTCACGCTGATCGGCACCACCGACGTCGAGTATCACGACGATCCCTCGAAGGTGGCGATCGACCGCGACGAAACGCAATATCTCTGCGACTCGATCAACCGCTACTTCAAGCAGAAGATCTCGCCGGCCGACGTGCGCTGGACCTATTCCGGCGTGCGCCCGCTGCTCGAGGACGAGAACGCCGACAACCCCTCGGCCGTCACGCGCGACTACAAGCTCGAGATGGACGACGGCCAGGGCGCGCCGCTGCTGTCGGTGTTCGGCGGCAAGATCACCACCTTCCGCAAGCTGGCCGAGGACGCCGCCGGCATGCTGGTCGAGGCGCTCGGCTCGGGCCGCGCTGCCTGGACCGCCGGCCAGCCGCTGCCGGGCGGCGATATCGCCAACGCGCGCTTCGCGCCGTTCGCCGAAGCCTTCGCGAAACGCCATGCCTGGCTGCCGGCCGCGCTGGCGCGCCGTTACGCGCGCGCCTACGGCACCCGCGCCGAACGCATCGTGGCCGGCGCCAGCTCGCTGGCCGGGCTCGGCGCCGAAATCGCACCGGGCATCCACGAAGCCGAACTGCGCCACCTGCGCGACAGCGAGTGGGCGACCCGCGCCGACGACGTGCTGTGGCGCCGCTCGAAGCTGGGCCTGCATGTCGCGCCCGGCACGCTGGAGACGGTCACCGCCGCGCTCGACGCCTGGTTCGCGCACGGCGGCGAGGCAGCCCCGGCGGCCGAGCCCGCCGCGCGACGCGTCGCGCACTGACGGCCCGAACGGTAACCAGACGAAGAAGTTGCACCGAAGGTAGAAACGCGCGGCAGGCCGCAAGCCGCGCGGGATCGAGAGCAGCACGCGCCGCCGCGAAGGCCGCGCGAATCACAATTACGTACCGAATGGAGATGAGACAGATGCAGGGTCAATACATCCTCGCACTCGACCAGGGCACGACGAGCTCGCGCGCGATGCTGTTCGATCGCCAGGGCAACATCGTATCGATCGCCCAGAAGGAGTTCGAGCAGATCTATCCTCGCCCGGGCTGGGTGGAGCACGATCCCCAGGAAATCTGGTCGACCCAGGCCGGCGTCGCCGCCGAGGCGGTCACGCGCGTGGGCCTGAACGGCACCGCGATCGCCGCGATCGGCATCACCAACCAGCGCGAGACCACCATCGTCTGGGATCGCGAGACCGGCCAGCCGATCTACAACGCGATCGTGTGGCAGGACCGCCGCACCGCCGACTTCTGCGACTCGCTCAAGGCCGATGGCCTGGAAGCGATGGTGCGCGCCAAGACCGGCCTGCCGATCGACTCCTACTTCTCCGGTACCAAGATCCGCTGGATCCTCGACAATGTCGAGGGCGCGCGAGAGAAGGCGCGCCAGGGCCGGCTCGCGTTCGGCACGGTCGATAGCTGGCTGGTCTGGAACTTCACCAAGCACGAGCTGCACGTCACCGACGTGACCAACGCCTCGCGCAGCATGCTGTTCAACATCCATACGCGCCAGTGGGACGACGAGCTGCTGGCCGCGCTCGACATCCCGCGCAGCATGCTGCCCGAGGTGCGCGCCTCATCCGAGATCTACGGCCACACCAAGACCACCGTGTTCGCCTCCAAGCTGCCGCTGGCCGGCATCGCGGGCGACCAGCAGGCGGCCCTGTTCGGCCAGATGTGCACCAGCTCGGGGATGGTGAAGAACACCTACGGCACCGGCTGCTTCCTGATGATGAACACCGGCGACAAGCCGATCGAGTCGAAGAACAACCTGGTGACCACCATCGCCTGGCAGGTCGGCGACCAGGTGAACTACGCGCTGGAAGGCAGCATCTTCATCGCCGGCGCGGTGGTGCAATGGCTGCGCGACGGCCTGGGCATCATCAAGTCGGCCAGCGAGATCGAGAAGCTGGCGGCCAGCGTGCCGCATACCGACGGCGTCTACCTGGTGCCGGCCTTCGCCGGCCTGGGCGCGCCGCACTGGAACGCCCGCGCGCGCGGCTCGCTGTTCGGCGTCACGCGCGGCACCAGCGACGCCCACCTGGCGCGCGCGGCGCTCGACTCGATCGCCTACCAGTCGCTCGACGTGCTGGCGGCGATGGAAGCCGATTCGGGCATCAGCATCGGCGAGCTGCGGGTGGACGGCGGCGCCAGCGCCAACAACCTGCTGATGCAGTTCCAGGCGGACCTGCTCGGCGTGGACGCGGTGCGCCCGCAGATCACCGAGACCACGGCGCTCGGCGCGGCCTACCTGGCGGGCCTGGCGATCGGCTACTGGCAGAACCTCGACGAGGTGCGCAGCCAATGGCAGCTCGACACGCGCTTCTCGCCGTCGATGCCGGCCGAGCAGGTCAGCACGGCGCTGGCCGGCTGGCAGCGCGCGGTACGCGCCGCCAAGGCCTGGGCCGACGACACGCGCTAAACGACGCGCCGCGGCGCCGTGTGACGAGGCAGCCGCCTCGCGCGCGGCGGCCGGCAACAACAAGACCCTATTCATAACGAGCAGGCGGACCGTGCAACGCGCGAGTCCGCCGCACTGGTAGAGAGACACCCAAAATGTCACCTTATATTGCGGAGTTCATCGGCACGGCCATCCTCGTGCTGCTCGGCAACGGCGCGGTCGCCAACGTGCTCCTCGCGAAAACCAAGGGCCGCGGCGCGGACCTGATCGTGATCGTGATGGGCTGGGCGATGGCCGTGTTCGTGGCCGTCTACGTCACCGCGAAGTTCAGCGGCGCGCACCTCAACCCGATCGTCACCATCAGCCTCGCGCTGGCGGGCAAGTTCGCCTGGGCCAAGGTGGGCGGCTACATCGCCGCGCAGATGCTGGGCGGCATGGCCGGCGCGCTGCTGGTCTGGCTCGCCTATCGACAGCATTTCGCCAAGGAGGTCGACCCCGATCTCAAGCTCGCCGTGTTCTGCACCGCGCCCGCGATCCGCAGCGTCACGCACAACGTGTTGACCGAGGCGATCTGCACCTTCGTGCTGATCCTCGGCGTGCTCTACCTGGCCGCGCCGCAGGTCGGGCTCGGCGCGCTCGACGCACTGCCGGTGGGGCTGCTGGTGCTCGGCATCGGCATCTCGCTGGGCGGGCCGACCGGTTACGCGATGAGCCCGGCGCGCGATCTGTCGCCGCGCATCATGCACGCGCTGCTGCCGATCCCGGGCAAGCGCGACAGCGACTGGCGCTATGCCTGGATCCCCGTGCTGGGGCCGCTGGCGGGGGGCGCCGCGGCGGCCTGGCTGTACCTGTTCCTGCACCAGGCGCATTGAGGCCAGGGCATGACGGAGCGTGCGGCTCGCGCGCTCCGTCATCGCCTCGGGCATCGATCGCGAGCCGGTTTCCACGCCTCGCGATGCGAGCCGCTGACTCGTCCGGCGCAACAATCCCATAACAAAAAGTCGACGGCGTGATGAATCGCGCCTGACGTCCTGCCGGCGATTCGAAAGCACGTATGATGGCGAGTCGTCACCCTAGCGTAGGCTTCGTGCCGATTTCCATGCTCGACCACCTGATCTGCGACTGCGACGGCGTGCTCGTCGACAGCGAAGTGATTGCCGACCGCGTGCTGCTGCAGGTGCTCGGCGCCGCGTTCCCGTCGATCGACTTCGCCGCCGACGCGGCGGCCGCCTTCGGCCAGCGCACCTCCCTGTTCCTCGCCTCGCTCGAGGCCCGTCACGGCATCACCCTGCCCGAGAATTTCGTCGCCACCGTCGATCACGCCGTCGAGGCCGAGCTGGCACGCGCGCTCGCGCCGATCACCGGCGTGCGCGAGGCGCTGCTGCAGGTGCCGCTGCCGGCGGCGGTGGTCTCGAACGCGCGCGGCGAACGCGTGCGCAATTCGCTCAAGCGCGCCGCGCTGAGCGAAGTGTTCAGCGAGCGCGTGTATTGCGCCGAGCAGGTCGCGCGGCCCAAGCCCTATCCCGATGTCTACCTGCACGCGGCGCGCGCGCTCGGCGTCGAGCCCTCGCGCTGCCTGGTGGTGGAGGACAGCGTCTCTGGGTTGACCGCCGCGCGCGCGGCCGGCATGAAGACGATCGCCTTCGTCGGCGCGAGCCATATCCCCGACGGTTACGAAGGCGTGCTGCGCAAGATGGGCGTCACGCGCATCCTGCGCTCGATGCGGGAGCTGCCGGCGCTGGTCGCGGCCGGCATGCGCGGCGAATTCGGCGACGTGCAGTCCTAGGCGCGATACCTATCGGCCGGAATGCAAAACGGCGCGATACGACAGGAATCAGCTGTCGTATCGCGCCGTTTTCGTTGGCAGGCCCAGGGAGCCGGCGAGCGCCGATGGTTGCGCGTGCAACCGCTCGTGGCGGCTCGACGGCCGAAGCCGCTCACTGCGTCGGCAGATCCCAGCGCGGCGGCACCTCGGCGTTGACGGTCACCCGGAACGCGCGCGCTTCCGAATCGCCGGGATTGCGCAGCGTGTAGGGCTGGTCGGCATCGAACACGATCGCGTCGCCGGTGGCCAGCAATTGGCGGCGGTCGTGCACCGACAGCTCGAGCGTGCCTTCGCTGACCACCAGGTTGATGGTGGTGCCCGGCGCGCGGCGCACGCCGGTTTCGGTATGCAGCGGCGCGACGCGCAACTCGTGGAACTCGGCCGTGGCGGGCTCGCCTTCCGGATACAGCGCGCGCGACGAGAAGCGGCCGTTGGAGGCCACCACGCGCACCGCGCGCTCGGCCGGCAGGTGCTCGAAGCCGAGCACCGCGTGGCGCCGCAGGAAGGCGGCCACCGAGACCTTCAGCGCCGCCGCGACCTTGCAGAGCACCTTGATCGAAGGCACGCTGCGCGCCGATTCGATCTGCGCGAGCATCGCGCGCGATACGCCGGACAGGCGCGCCAGCGCGTCCAGCGAGAGCTGGCGCTCGGCGCGCAGCCGGGCCAGGTTGACGCCGACCAGACGCTCCAGCGCGTCGAAGGATTCGTGCGGCGCCGCGGCCAGCGCCGCGACGGCAGCGGCGGAATCCGCGGCTTCGCGGTCGCGCACCAGCGCGAGGGATGTGTGCATGGGTAGCCTCCAGCGCGCCGGATGCGCGCAGCGAACTCGATTGCAGGCAAGACTAGCATCGGGGTCCGGGGCAGCAAACGAAGTTATCTTCACACTGTTATCAGCATCGCAGAGGAATCTTCAGCGATCTTCATGACAGCGCCGCGCCGCGAACCGCCGTGTCGTCAAAGGGTCGAATCCGATGCTTTCCCATGTCGCGACGGCGCAACCGCAAGGCGCGAGCCGGCTCGCCGCCGCCGGCGATCCGGAATTCGAAAAGCTATAATGGAAAGCTTTCCCCGACGGTCCCCATCCCGCCCCGCTGCCGCACCCGGCAGACGCCGGCGACGCAAGGCGCGACGCGCCCCGGGCCGACCGTCCCGATTCACCCGCAATGACGCCCCCAGGTCAACCACTGCGAACGGCGAACCCAGATGACGAAAAAAATCTACATCAAGACCTTCGGCTGCCAGATGAACGAGTACGACTCGGACAAGATGGTGGACGTGCTCAATGCCTCCGAAGGCCTCGTGAAGACGGACCGGCCCGAGGACGCGGACGTGATCCTGTTCAATACCTGCTCGGTGCGCGAGAAGGCGCAGGAGAAGGTGTTCTCCGATCTCGGCCGGGTGCGCGAACTGAAGGAAGCGAATCCGAACCTGATCGTCGGCGTGGGCGGTTGCGTGGCGAGCCAGGAAGGCGCGGCGATCGTCGCGCGCGCGCCCTACGTGGACGTGGTGTTCGGCCCGCAGACGCTGCACCGCCTGCCGCAGATGATCGACGCGCGCCGCGCCAGCGGCCGCTCGCAGGTCGACATCAGCTTCCCCGAGATCGAGAAGTTCGACCACCTGCCGCCAGCGCGCGTCGAGGGCCCGAGCGCCTTCGTGTCGATCATGGAAGGCTGCAGCAAGTACTGCAGCTACTGCGTGGTGCCCTACACGCGCGGCGACGAGGTCTCGCGCCCGCTCGACGACGTGCTCACCGAGATCGCCGGCCTGGCCGACCAGGGCGTGCGCGAGGTGACCCTGCTGGGCCAGAACGTCAACGCCTATCGCGGCGCGCTGACCCAGGGCTCGGAGGAAATCGCCGACTTCGCCACCCTGATCGAATACGTGGCCGAGCTGCCCGGCATCGAGCGGATCCGCTACACCACCTCGCATCCGAAGGAATTCACCCAGCGCCTGCTCGACGTCTACGCGCGCGTGCCCAAGCTGGTGAACCACCTGCACCTGCCGGTCCAGCACGGCTCGGACCGCATCCTGATGGCCATGAAGCGCGGCTACACGGTGCTCGAGTACAAGTCGCTGATCCGCAAGCTGCGCGCGATCCGCCCCGATCTGTCGCTGTCGACCGACATCATCATCGGATTCCCGGGCGAGACCGAGGCCGATTTCGACAAGACCATGCAACTGGTGCACGAGATGAGCTACGACACCAGCTTCTCGTTCATCTACAGCCCGCGCCCCGGCACGCCGGCGGCCAACCTGCACGACGACACGCCGCGCGAGGTCAAGCTCAAACGCCTGCAACATCTGCAGGCCACCATCGAGGAGAACGTCGCGCGCATCAGCGCGTCGATGCTCGGCCGGATCGAGCGGATCCTGGTGGAAGGCCCGTCGCGCAAGGATCCGAACGAGCTGGCGGGACGCACCGAGAACAACCGCGTGGTCAACTTCCCGGCACCGCTCGCCTCGCATGCGCGCCTGATCGGCCAGATGATCGACGTGCGGATCAACCATGCCTACCCGCATTCGCTGCGCGGCGAGCTGGTGCTCGCGCACGACGAAGCCAGCACCGCCACCCACTGACACCGAGCGCCCAGCGCAGGAAGCCCACGCCACCTTGAAAACCACCCAAGCCCTGGAATTCACCGCGCCGCGCGACGACAACGCGCGCCTCGCCAACCTCTGCGGACCGCTGGACGAGAACCTGCGGCAGATCGAGCAGGCGCTCGACGTGACGCTGCAGCGCCGCGGCCACCGGATTGCGATCCGCGGCCGCGGCGCCAAGCTCGCGCTGGCCGCGCTGGAGAACTTCTACAACCGCGCGCGCGATCCGCTCTCGCTCGACGACATCCAGCTCGCCCTGGTCGAGACGCGCCAGCTCGGCAACGGCGCGCGGGGCGCATCGGCCGAGCCGACGCTCGACGTGCGCTTTCGCGGCGACCCCGATCATCCCTTCGACCAGCCGAGCGCGGCCGAGGGCGAGGCCGGCGCGGCACTCGACGAGGAGCCGGCGCCCAAGCTCTACACGCGCCGCTCGGACCTGCGCGGGCGCACCCCGGCGCAGCGCGAGTACCTCAAGCAGATCCTCTCGCACGACGTGACCTTCGGCATCGGGCCGGCCGGCACCGGCAAGACCTACCTGGCGGTGGCCTGCGCGGTGGACGCGCTGGAGCGCGACCAGGTCAAGCGCATCGTGCTGACGCGCCCGGCCGTGGAAGCCGGCGAGCGGCTCGGCTTCCTGCCGGGCGACCTGTCGCAGAAGGTGGACCCCTACCTGCGCCCGCTCTACGACGCGCTCTACGACCTGCTCGGCTTCGACAAGACCGCCAAGATGTTCGAGCGCCAGATGATCGAGATCGCGCCGCTCGCCTACATGCGCGGCCGCACCCTGAACCACGCCTTCATCATCCTCGACGAGGCGCAGAACACCACGCCCGAGCAGATGAAGATGTTCCTGACCCGGATCGGCTTCGGCTCGAAGGCCGTGGTCACCGGCGACACCACCCAGGTCGACCTGCCGCGCGGCCACAAGAGCGGGCTGATCGAGGCACAGCAGGTGCTCGGCCAGGTGCGCGGCATCGCGCTCACGCGCTTCACCAGCGCCGACGTGGTGCGGCACCCGCTGGTCGCGCGGATCGTCGAGGCCTACGACGACTTCCACGCCCAGCACAAGGACGACTGAGCGAGCGGCGCGGCCGGGCAAGGCCGCGCCGGGCCCGCATCTGGAGACGGCCTGCCGCGCGGCAGGCCGTCGCATTTCGTCACGCCAGCGCCCCTCGGCGAGCCCCGCCCGATCGGCGCCGAGGCCCGCCGGGCCGGGCCGCCGAGGCGGCGCGCGAGGGCCGCGCCAGTCGCCGCGCAAGGCGTTTCCGGCGGACGAAACGGCTGGCCGTTTGGTGTATGCTCAGGCGATTCCGTTCCACGCCGCCAACATGAAATCCTCCCGCTCCCACAAGTCCCGCAAGCCTGACCAGGCCGCCGCCCCGAGCGCGCCGCGCGTATCGCTGTTCGACGCCCGCGGCAAGGTCAAGTCGGTCGAGACGCAAGGCCTGCGCATCGATTTTCCCGATGGCCGCGCGCTGATGTTCGACCTGTCGGGCGCCTCGGGCGAAGCCTCGATCGCGATCGTCGCGCAGCATGCCGATGCCGGCCAGCGCGTCACCCTGACCCTGCGCCCGGAGCACTACGACAGCCTGACGCTGTCGGTCGGCGCCGAGCCCTCGCCCGAGGTCGGCACCGCGCCGGCCGCCGAGCCGGCCGCCGGCTCCGACGCGGAGCCCGCCGGCGAGCCCGAGCTCGAGCTGGTGGTGCAATACGGCGACGAGATCGCCGCCTCGCAGCGCAAGAAGCTGCCCAAGCCCAAGCTGATCGCCGAATGGCTGTCCACCGCGCTGTTCTCCGATGCGCAACTGACGGTGCGCTTCGTCGGCGAGAAGGAAGGTCGCGAGCTGAACGGCGGCTATCGCAAGAAGGACTACCCCACCAACGTGCTGACCTTCGCCTACGACCAGGCGCCCGACGGCACCACCATCGGCGATCTCGTTCTGTGCTGCCCGGTGGTCGAGAAGGAGGCCGGCGAGCAGGACAAGTCGCTGGTGGCCCACTACGCGCACCTGCTGGTGCACGGCGCGCTGCACGCGCAGGGGTATGATCACGAGCGCGGCGAGGAAGACGCCGCCGAGATGGAGGCGCTCGAGATCGACATCCTCGCCAAGCTCGGTTTCCCGAACCCCTATCTGTAAGGCCCGGGTCCGTCGCGTCATCCGTTCCTTCCCCGATCAACCCGAGCCGCCTGCGGCCGCCAGGATTCCGTGAGCACCCCGATTCCCGCCTCCAACGCCTACCCGCCCCCGATCGGCAGCGGCCGGCTGCTCAGCGAGGACGAACTCGCCAGCTCGCTGGACGCGAGCCTCGCCGACTGGGATCGCCGCGCCGATCTCTGGCTGTTCGGTTATGGCTCGCTGATCTGGAACCCGGGGCTGCCGACCGTCGAGAAGGTCCATGGCCGCGTGCACGGCTACCATCGCGGGCTCTACCTGTGGTCGCGCGTGAACCGCGGCACGCCGGAACGGCCGGGCCTGGTGCTGGCGCTCGATCGCGGCGGCTCCTGCAGCGGCGTGGCGTTCCGGATCGCCGGCTCCAGCGCGATGCCGCATCTCGAAACGCTCTGGAAGCGCGAGATGCCGATGGGTTCGTACCGGCCCGCCTGGCTGCCCTGCACGCTGAGCACCGGCCAGCGCGTGCGGGCGCTGGCCTTCGTGATGCGCCGCGAGGCGCCCACCTATACCGGCAAGCTGTCCGACGAGGTGTTCCGCGCCGTGTTCGGCTCCGCCGAGGGCCGCTACGGCACCACCCTCGACTACGTGACGCGCACCGTCGCCGCGCTGCGCGAGAGCGGGATCCCCGATCGCGCGCTGGAAGCGCTGCTAGCGCGCTGCGCCTGAACCCGACCGGCCGCGCCGCCGCGCCGTTCATTTCGTTCGCGGCGCCCGCGAAGCGCGATTTTTGGCCCGCCTTGGGCCCGCGCCGATTCCGGGTTAGGATGGGCCCAGCGCCGCCGGGCCGGCCGCCGCGTCCGCCATCCGGCCGACACGGCAGCGCCACGCCCTTGGTGTATCCTTCCCAACTCCGTGACAACGCGCCTGCGCACCTGCCGGGCGCACCACCATGAACGATTCGTATCCCAGTCGAAAGTCCACCGACAAACCTCCCGAAAAGCGCTCGCTGCTCGAACGCCTGACCGACTTCATCTCGCCCGAGCCCGAATCGCGCGGCGAGCTGCTCGAAATCCTGCAAGACGCGCACGAGCGCAACCTGATCGACGCCGATTCGCTCTCGATGATCGAGGGCGTGTTCCAGGTTTCCGACCTCTGCGCGCGCGACATCATGGTGCCCCGCGCCCAGATGGACGCGATCAACATCGCCGACAAGCCCGAGGATTTCATCCCCTTCGTGCTCGAGAAGGCCCACTCGCGCTACCCCGTCTACGAAGAGAACCGCGACAACGTGATCGGCGTGCTGCTCGCGAAGGACCTGCTGCGCTTCTACGCCGAAGACGAATTCGATGTGCGCGGCATGCTGCGCCCGGCCGTGTTCATCCCGGAGTCGAAGCGCCTGAACGTGCTGCTGCACGACTTCCGCGTGAACCGCAACCACCTCGCGATCGTGGTGGACGAATACGGCGGCGTGGCCGGCCTGATCACCATCGAGGACGTGCTGGAGCAGATCGTCGGCGACATCGAGGACGAATACGACTTCGACGAGGAAGCCGGCAATATCATCTCGGCGCCGGACGGCCGCTACCGCGTGCGCGCGCTCACCGAGATCACCCAGTTCAACGAGACGTTCGGCACCGATTTCCCCGACGACGAGGTCGATACCATCGGCGGGCTGATCACCCACCATTTCGGCCGGGTCCCGCATCGCGGCGAGAAGCTGCGGCTGGGCAAGCTGATCTTCGAGATCCAGCGCGGCGACGCGCGTCAGATCCACGTGCTGCTGGTGCGCCGCGACCCGCTCGCCGGCCGCCGCGGCGAATCGGCCGGCGACGACTGATCGTCCGGCCTCCCTCAACGCTCCACCCTTCGACCACATGGCCGAATCGTTCCCGACCCGCGCGCGGCGCGGCGCCACCTTCGCCTCGGGCGGCTCCGGCGGCCGCGCGCTGCCCGGCTGGCATTTCCCCGCCGCGCTGCTCGCCGGCGCGGCCAATACCCTCAGCTTCGCCCCCACTCCACACGGCGGCTGGCTCCAGTTGCTGGTGTTCGTCTGGTTCTTCGCCCAGCTCGCGCGCTGCGGCACGCGCTGGCAGGCCACGCTGACCGGCGCCGCCTTCGGCTTCGGCAATTTCCTATCCGGCATCTGGTGGCTGTACATCAGCATGCACGTGTATGGCGAGATGGCCGCCTGGATCGCGGGCGGCGCGCTGGCGCTGTTCTGCCTGTACCTGGCGGTTTATCCGGCGCTGTCCGCGCTGGCCTGGGCGCTGGCTTCGGGCAAGCGCGCCGGGCGCGCGTTCGCGCCGAGCTGGCACGGCGCCTTGGCGTTCGCGAGCGCCTGGGCGATCGGCGAATGGGCGCGCGGCACGGTGTTTACCGGCTTCCCGTGGCTGGCCAGCGGTTATCCGCAGGTGGACGGGCCGTTCGCCGGCTATGCGCCGCTCGTCGGTGTCTATGGAATCGGCTGGGTGCTGGCGCTGTTCGCGGCGCTGGTGGTCAATGCGGTGGTGCGTGCCCGTGAAGGACGTGGCGGTGCGCTCGCGCCGGCCACGCTGGCCGCCGCGCTGGTGGCCGCCGGCCTGCTGCTGCCGCGGGTGCCCTGGACCCAGCCCGAGAACCAGCCGCTGCGGGTGCGCCTGCTGCAGGGCAACGTCAAGCAGGACGTCAAGTTCGAGCAGGCCGGCATCGACGCGGCGATCAAGATGTACACGACGATGATCACCGAGAAGCCGGCCGACCTGGTGGTCACGCCCGAGACGGCGATCGCGGTGATGATCCAGGACATTCCGCTGCCCTTCGCCAAGGCGGTGCGCAGCTTCGTCGACAAGACCGGCACCTCGGTGCTGTTCGGCGCGGTGGGCGACAAGGTGCTGCCCGACGGCAGCCTGACCGACTACACCAACAGCCTGTATGGCGTGACGCCGGGCTCGACCGACATCTATCACTACGACAAGCACCACCTGGTGCCCTTCGGCGAGTTCATCCCCTGGGGCTTCCACTGGTTCGTCAGGCTGATGAAGATGCCGCTGGGCGATTTCGCGCGCGGCGCGCCGGTGCAGGCACCGTTCCTGGTGCACAACCAGCCGGTGATGGCCGACATCTGCTACGAGGACATCTTCGGCGAGGAGATCGCCGCCACGGTGCGCGACAACACGCCTTCGCCGGGCATCCTGGTCAATGTCACCAACCTCGCCTGGTTCGGCGACACCATCGCGCTCGACCAGCATCTGCAGATCGCGCGCATGCGCTCGCTCGAAACCGGCCGGCCGATGCTGCGCGCCACCAATACCGGCATGACCGCCGCGATCGACGCGCACGGCCGCGTGATCGGTCGCCTCAAGCCCTTCACGCTGGGCTCGCTCGACGTGACCGTCGAGGGCACCCAGGGCATCACGCCCTTCGTCGCCAGCGGCAATGCGATCGTGCTCGCGCTCGCCCTGGTGCTGCTCGGCTTCGCGCTGCTGGCCGGCCCGCGCCTGCGCCGGCGCGGCTGAGCGCGGGATCGATCGGCGCCGCTCGCGCGGCGCCGGTTCGCTTACCGGTCCTGATTCGCTGATCGGCCCGGCCCCGGCCTCCTCGTCTCCCCTCGCCTTCCCTCGTCTCCCCTCGCTTTCCTGCCCGCCCCGGTGCGCGCAGTGCGCCTTACCAGGCGCCGCCCGCGCCGGCCAAGGCTCGCAGGTCCCGCGCGACCGCCTCGAGCACCGGCGTCCATTGCATGAAGGCCGCTTGACGGTACAGCGTCGCCGAGGGATAGAGCGGGCTGTCGCGGCGCTCGTGTTGCCAGACCCAATGCGGATTGACGTCGAGCAGCACCCAGCTCGCCTGGCCCAGCGCGCCGCTCAGATGGGCGATCGAGGTGCAGACCGTGATCACCAGGTCCAGCGCACCGAGATAGGCGGCGGTGTCGTCGAAGCTGCGCCATTCGGCCGAATGATCGACGATCGGCAGGCCGGCGGCGCGCGCGGCCTCGACCTCGGCACCGAGCCCCGGCTGCAGCGAATGGAAGCTCACGCCCTCGATGCCGGCGAAGGCCGCCGCGTAGCGATCGAGGCCCACGCGCCGGAACGGATTGCGCTGATGGCCGGCGCTGCCGGTCCAGGCCAGCCCGACCCGCAGGCGCTCGCCGGGCCGCGCCTCGGCCGCGAAGCGCGCACGCCAGGCGTCGCACGCGGCCGCGTCGGCGCGCAGGTAGGGCACGCTCGCGCCGCTGGCCGCGTCGGGCAGGCCGAGCTGCCAGGGCACGCTGCCGATCGGCAGTTGGTAGTCGGCGGCGGGCAGGCGATCGAGCGAGACGTCGCTCGAATAGAGATCGACATGCGCGCCGAGGCTGCGCGACAGCAGCTCACCCATTTGCGGGAAGGAATTCCAGGCCAGCCGGCCGCCCTCGCGGTGCACGTGCTCGGCCAGCAGCGGAATCGCGCGGCAAAACTGCAGCAGGTCGCCCATGCCCTGCTCGCCCCACACCAGCAAGGTCTTGCCGGCCAGCGGCTCGCCGCGCCAGCGCGGCGCGTTCAGCGCGGGATGGCCGCCGCGCAGCTCGCTCGAGCCCTGCCAGCGCGCCTCGTGGCCAAGCCAGCCGTCGGCGAAGTTGCCGCGCGCGAGTTCGATGATGGCCAGGTTGAAACGGAACGAGGCGTCGTCGGGCGACAGCGCCAGCGCGCGGCGCGCGCAGCGCTCCGCCTCGTCCCAGCGCTGCGCCTCCTTGTAGGCGCAGGAGGCATTGTTCTGCGCCAGCGCGCTGTCGGGGGCCAGCGCCAGCGCGCGCTCGGCCGCCGCGATCGAGCGCGCCAGATCGTAGCGGGCCCGGTAGGCGACCACCAGGTTGATCCAGGCCTGCTCGTCGCGCGCATTGGCGGCCACCGCCTGCTCCAGCAGCGCCAGTTCCTCGGCCGGGTCGCCGCCCGAGATCCGCACCGCGATCGCCAGGTTGTTGCGCAGCGAAGGCCAATCGGGCGCGAGTTCCAGCGCGCGCCGATACGGCGCGATCGCCTCGGCATGGCGGCCGCCCATCTGCAACGCGTAACCGCAGTTGAAGGCGAGCGCCGCCACCTCGGGCTCGACGCGCCACAGGCAGCTCGCGAATTCAGCCGCGTCGCCGTAGCGCTGGTGTTCGAGCAGGGTCACGGTGAGCCGCGCGAGCGCCTCGTAGTCGAGCGAATGCAGCCGCGAGGCCGCGTCGAGCCATGTCGCGCGCGCCTCGGCGCGGCCGGCCTCGCCGGCGGCGGCGGCCTCGCGCAGGAATTCGAGCAGCGGCGGGTAGAAGGGGAACTGCGGGTCGACGGGCGTTCTGAACATGAGCGGCGGCGGTCCGTGGGTCGGCTGGGCGGATGCGGCATCTTACCGTGCGCCTCGCGATTCGCACGCCGCGCGGGCGGTACGTGCAGGCGTGGCAGGTACCGCGCATGTGGCGCTCGATACGGGCCACGACGAAGAGCGGCGCCCTCTCCCGGGCGCGCGGCCGCTGCCTCTCGACGCCACCGCGAAGCCGGCGCGCGACGCGTCGAACGCGCCATCGAATCCACCGCCGCCGGCCCGCAATCGGCGCGCCCGCCACCGCGCGCGGGCGTTCCGGCCGCAGTGTCGCGCCGATCCGGTAAAATTACGCGTTTTACGCCCAGCCAAGCCGCGCGCCGGACTGGCGCGCCGGTCGAGCCCGCTCGCGCCAGCGCCCGATTCGCAGCCCGCAGCGCCCACGAAGGCCCCTCATGCTCACGTTTCAGCAAATCATCCTGACGCTCCAGTCCTACTGGGACAAGCAGGGCTGTGCCCTGCTCCAGCCGATCGACATGGAAGTCGGCGCAGGCACCTCGCACGTCCACACCTTCCTGCGCGCGATCGGCCCCGAGCCGTGGCGCGCGGCCTACGTGCAGCCCTCGCGCCGCCCGAAGGACGGCCGGTACGGCGAGAACCCGAACCGCCTGCAGCACTACTACCAGTACCAGGTGGTGATGAAGCCGGCGCCGGAGAACATCCTCGACCTGTACCTCGGCTCGCTGGAAGCACTCGGCTTCGACCTCAAGCAGAACGACGTGCGCTTCGTCGAGGACGATTGGGAAAACCCGACGCTGGGCGCCTGGGGCCTGGGCTGGGAAGTCTGGCTCAACGGCATGGAAGTCACCCAGTTCACCTACTTCCAGCAGGCCGGCGGCCTGGACTGCAAGCCGGTGCTGGGCGAGATCACCTACGGGCTGGAACGGCTGGCGATGTACCTGCAGAAGGTCGAGAACGTCTACGACCTGGTCTGGACCGAATGGGAGGAACTGGGCCCGAACGGCCCGGAGATCCGCCGCCTCAGCTACGGCGACGTCTACCACCAGAACGAGGTCGAGCAGTCGACCTACAACTTCGAGCACGCCAACGTCGAGCTGCTGTTCGGCTTCTTCAACAGCTACGAGTCGGAAGCGAAGCGCATGATCGAGGCGAAGCTCGCCCTGCCCGCCTACGAACTGGTGCTGAAGGCCGGCCACACCTTCAACCTGCTCGATGCGCGCGGCGCGATCTCGGTCACCGAGCGCGCGGCCTACATCGGCCGGATTCGCGCGCTGTCGCGCCTGGTCGCGCAGTCCTACTACGAATCGCGCGAGGCGCTCGGCTTCCCGATGATCGGCAACCCGGTGCGCGGCGTGCCGGGCCTCACCACCGACGCGCAGGACGCGGCCCAGCCCGGCTGGGTGCCGCCCCTCAAGGCCGAACGCAAGATCGATCAGGACTGACGAGATTCCCCCCATCATGACGCACACCCATACCGCTCCCCTGCTGGTCGAACTGCTGACCGAGGAACTGCCGCCCAAGGCGCTCGCGCGTCTCGGCGACGCCTTCGCCGAAGGCCTGGCCCAGCGCCTCGCCGCGCGCGACCTGATCGACGGCGAAGCCGTGTTCGAACGCTTCGCCACGCCGCGCCGCCTGGCGGTGCTGATCCTCAACGTGCGCGCCGTCGCGCCGGAGCGCCAGGTCCGCGAGAAAGTGCTGCCGGTGTCGGTCGCGCTCGACGCGAACGGCAACCCGACGCCGCCGCTGGCCAAGAAGCTGGCCGCGCTCGGCCGCCCCGAGCTGGGCATCGCCGATCTCGAGCGCGCCCAGGACGGCAAGGCCGAGGCCTTCTTCCTGAACTACTCGGCGCCGGGCGTCACGCTCGCCGACGGCCTGCAGACCGCGCTCAAGGAAACGCTCGACAAGCTGCCGATTCCCAAGGTGATGACCTACCAGCGCCCCGACGGCAGCGACGTGCAGTTCGTGCGCCCGGTGCATCGCCTCACGGTGCTGCACGACACGGACGTGGTGCCGGTCTCCGCGTTCGGCATCGATGCCGGCGACACCACGCTCGGCCACCGCTTCCTGTCGAGCGGCGCGGTCGCGATCGGCTCGGCCGCCGGCTACGCCGAGACGCTGCGCGAACGCGGCCGCGTGATCGCGCATTTCGTCGACCGCAAGGAACAGATCCGCACCGCGCTGGCCGAGCAGGCCGGCGGCGACACGGTGGTGATGCCCGAGGCCCTGCTCGACGAGGTCGCCTCGCTGGTCGAATGGCCGGTGGTCTATGCCTGCCGCTTCGAGGACGAGTTCCTGCAGGTGCCGCAGGAATGCCTGATCCTGACCATGCAGACCAACCAGAAGTACTTCGCGCTGACCGACGCGGCCGGCAAGCTGCGCTCGCGCTTCCTGATCGTCTCGAACATCGAGACGGCCACGCCGGTGGAGATCGTCGAGGGCAACGAGCGCGTGGTGCGCCCGCGCCTGGCCGATGCCAAGTTCTTCTTCGAGACCGACAAGAAGACGCGCCTGGCCGATCGCGTGCCGCGCCTGGCCAACGTGGTCTATCACAACAAGCTGGGCTCGCAGCTCGCGCGCGTCGAGCGCATCGAGGCGATCGCGGCCGGCATCGCGCCGGCGATCGGCGCCGACCCGGCGCTGGCGCAACGCGCCGCGCGCCTGGCCAAGGCCGACCTGCTGACCGACATGGTCGGCGAGTTCCCCGAGCTGCAGGGCACCATGGGCACCTACTACGCGCGCCACGACGGCGAGCCGGAAGAGGTGGCCGTTGCCTGCACCGAGCACTACCAGCCGCGCTTCTCGGGCGACACGCTGCCCGAGGCCGCCGTCAGCACCGCGGTGGCGCTGGCCGACAAGCTCGAGACCCTGGTCGGTATCTGGGGCATCGGCCTCGCGCCGACCGGCGAAAAGGACCCGTTCGCGCTGCGCCGTCACGCGCTGGGCGTGCTGCGCCTGCTGCTCGAGAAGCAGCTGCCGCTCGATATCGTCGAGCTGCTGCGCGCCGCCCAGGCGAGCTTCGCCGGCATCGCCGGGGTGGCCGATTCGACCGACGCGATCTTCGCCTTCTTCCTCGATCGACTGCGCGGCCTGCTGCGCGAGCGCGGCTACAGCGCCGGCGAGATCGACGCGGTGCTGGGCCTCGAGCCGACCCGCATCGACGAGCTGATCGCGCGCCTGGACGCGGTGCGCGAGTTCACGCGCCTGGCCGAAGCCGAGGCGCTGGCGGCCGCCAACAAGCGGATCTCGAACATTCTGAAGAAGTCGGAAGGCGCCGCGCCCGGCGCGATCCAGCCGGCGCTGCTGGCCGAGCCGGCCGAGCAGGCGCTGGCCGCGCAGCTGGCCGAGGTCGCGCCGCGCGTGCAGTCGCAGCTCGCCGCGCGCGACTACACCGGCGCGCTGTCGGCGCTGGCCGCGCTGCGCGCGCCGGTCGACACCTTCTTCAACGACGTGATGGTCAATGCCGAGGATCCGGCGCTGCGTGCCAACCGGCTCGCCTTGCTGTCGGCGCTGCACCAGCAGATGAACTGCGTCGCCGACATCTCGAAGCTGGCCGCCTGAGCGGCCCATCGTCACGCCACGCGCTGCCAGGAGATACGCCATGCCGACGGGTGCCAACCGCAAGCTCGTCGTCCTCGATCGGGACGGCGTCATCAACGTCGATTCGGACGCCTTCATCAAGACGCCCGACGAATGGATCGCGCTGCCCGGCAGCCTCGAGGCGATCGCGCGGCTCAACCACGCGGGCTACCGCGTGGTGGTCGCGACCAACCAGTCGGGGATCGGGCGCGGCCTGTTCGACATGGCCGCGCTCAACGCCATGCACCTGAAGATGCACAAGGCGGCCGCCGCGGTCGGCGCGCGCATCGACGCGGTGTTCTACTGCCCGCACACGGCCAGCGACAACTGCGATTGCCGCAAGCCGAAGCCGGGCATGATGACCATGATCACGCAGCGCTTCGAGATCGAGCCGGACCAGACGCCGATCGTCGGCGACGCGCTGCGCGACCTGCAGGCCGGCGTCGCGGTGGGCTTTCGCCCGCACCTGGTGCTCACCGGCAAGGGCCGCAAGACGCTCGCGGCCGGCAAGCTGCCCGAAGGCACGCGCGTGCACGACGACCTGCGCGCCTTCGCGCTCGATTTTCTGTCCCAGCCACAGGACTGACGCCGCCCTCGCCGCGCGCGCCTTCCGTCAACGCCCGAGCCCACGCCGATGCTTTTCCTCCGTTCGCTGCTGCTACTCGTCTATTTCGTGCTCTACACGGTGCCCTACGCGACCGCCTGCTTCATCGCGTTCCCGTTCATGCGCCCGCATGCGCGCTACTGGATGGCGGCCGGCTGGTGCCGCTCGACGCTCGCCGTGGTCCGCGTGCTCAACGGCATCGACTACCGCATCGAGGGCATGGAGAACCTGCCCGACGGCCCCGCCGTGCTGCTCTCCAAGCACCAGTCGGCCTGGGAGACGCTGGCCTTCCCGGCCCTGATGCCGCGTCCGCTCTGCTACGTGTTCAAGCGCGAGCTGCTCTACGTGCCCTTCTTCGGCTGGGCGCTGGGCCTGCTGCACATGGTCAACATCAATCGCAAGGAAGGGAAGAACGCCTTCGACTCGGTGATCCGCCAGGGCAAGAGCCGCCTCGCCGACGGCGCCTGGGTGATCATGTTCCCCGAGGGCACGCGCACCCCGACCGGGCGCCAGGGCAAGTACAAGACGGGCGGCGCGCGCTTCGCGGTGGGCACCGGCGTGCCGGTGGTGCCGATCGCCCATAACGCGGGCCGCGTCTGGCCGCGCAATTCGTTCAACAAGTATCCGGGTATAGTCACGGTGTCGATCGGCAAGCCGATCGATTCGCGCGGCCTCACGCCGGACGAGCTGAACCTTCGCGTCGAGCAGTGGATCGAAACGGAAATGCGCCGCATCGATCCGGATGCCTACCGCCACGAAAGCGGCGACGCGAACGGCGACGCCCGATCGGCCGGCGCCGCACGACTCTGATCCAAGGTTTCATTCATATTGCGCAACGCCCAACGAAGCGATCTGATGCCCAAGCGTCCCAGGCCACGGCCCGCCGTCGTCGCACTCGATCACCACCAGCTCGATCTGCCGCTGTTCGACGGACCGCTCGCGCCCGCGCCTCCCGCTTCACCCTCGCCCGAGCGCGACCGCTCGCTGCGCAAGCTGACGCTAGACGGGCGCGTGCTCGAATACCGGCTCAAGCGCTCGGCGCGGCGCACCATCGGCTTCGCGATCGACGGCAGCGGCCTGTCGATCACGGCGCCGCGCTGGGTCACGCTCACCGACATCGAGGCGGCGATCGCCGAGAAGCGGCGCTGGATCTTCGCCAAGCTGGCCGAGTGGCAAACCCGCATCGAGCAGCGCGCGCTGCCGCAGATCGACTGGAGGGACGGCGCGCAGATTCCCTATCTCGGCAAGCCGGTGGCGATCACCATCGCCTCGGCCGACGGCACGCTGGCCTATGACGCCGAGCGCGCCGTGCTGGCGCTGGGTCTGCCCGCGCATGCCGACGCCCAGCAGATCAAGGATCGCGTGCAGGGCTGGCTGCAGGGCGAAGCCAAGCGTATCTTCGGCGAGCGCCTGCCGGTTTATGCACAGAAGCTCGGCGTGAGCTACCGTGCCTACGCGCTGTCCTCGGCCTCGACGCGCTGGGGTAGTTGCTCCAGCGACGGCAAGATCCGCCTGAACTGGCGCCTGGTGCACTTCCCGATGTCGATCGTCGACTACGTGGTCGCGCACGAGCTCGCGCACCTGCGCGAGATGAACCACAGCCCCGCGTTCTGGCAGACCGTCGAATCGATCTTTCCCGAATTCCGCGAGGCGCGGCACACGCTCAAGCATCATCCGCCCGAGCTGCTGCCGACGCTCTGAACGCGCCCTGCCCGTTTTCCGGTGCCATGCAAAACGGCGCTCCGCATGAAGCGGAGCGCCGTTTTTTCATGGCCTTTCAAGGCCGGCGGCAGCGGGCGCGAGGCGCCCGCCCGATGGTTCAGTGCTGCGTCTTGCGCTGGATGAACTCGATCTTGTAGCCGTCCGGATCCTCGACGAAGGCGATCACGGTGGTGCCGTGCTTCATCGGGCCGGCCTCGCGCGTGACCTTGCCGCCCTGGGCCTTGATCCGGTCGCAGGCCGCGTAGGCATCGTCGACCTCGATCGCGAGGTGGCCGAAACCGTTGCCGAGTTCGTAGGACGGCGTATCCCAGTTGTGGGTCAGCTCGATCACCGTGCCCGCGCTTTCTTCCTCGTAACCGACGAAGGCGAGCGTGAACTTGCCTTCCGGGTAGTCGTCGCGGCGCAGCAGCTTCATCCCGAGCAGCTCGGTGTAGAACTGGATCGAGCGGTCGAGATCGCCGACGCGCAGCATCGTGTGCAGCATTCGCATGGGGGGACTCCGTGGGGAACAGTCTTCTGGGAACGGTCGAATTTACCAGACGCGGCGAATTTTCGCCGGGCGCAAATCGAACGGCTTACAGGCGCCCTTCGGCCGCGCCCGCCGTCGGCAAGGCTCAGCCGGCCGGGCGCGCGGCCGATACCGCCTGGGCCAGGCCCACGTATTCGTCGACCCCGACATCCTCGGCGCGGCGCGCCAGGTCGAAGCCGAGCGCATCGAAATCGATCGCGTCGCGATAGGCGCCGAGCGTGTTGCGCAGCATCTTGCGGCGCTGCGAGAAGGCGGCCGTGACCACCTCGCCGAGCACCGCGACATCGACCGCGGCCAGCTCGTGCGGCGCGTAGGGAATCATCCGCACGATCGCCGAATCGACCTTCGGCGGCGGCTGAAACGATTCGGGCGGCACGTCGATCAGCTTGTCCATCACGTAGCGGTACTGCAGCATCACCGACAGGCGGCTGAAGGCCTTGCTGCCCGGCTCGGCCACCATTCGCTCGACCACCTCGTTCTGCAGCATGAAGTGCTGGTCGACCACGCGCTCGGCGAAGTCCATCAGGTGGAACAGCAGCGGGCTGGAGATGTTGTAGGGCAGGTTGCCGATGATGCGCAGCGAGGGCTTGTCGCCGGGCAGCGCCAGCGAGCCGAAGTCGAAGGCGAGCGCGTCGCCCGCGTGCAGTTCGAGCCGCTCGCCGAAGCGCTGCTTGAGGCGACCGATCAGGTCGCGGTCGAGCTCGACCGCGTGCAGCGGCGATTCCGACGTGGCCAGGCGCTCGATCACGGGGCCCGTCAACGCGCCGAGGCCCGGCCCGATCTCGACCATGCGCTCGCCGCGCTCGGGGCGAATCGCATTGACGATCGAATCGATCACGCCGAGATCGACGAGAAAATTCTGCCCGAAGCGCTTGCGCGCGAAGTGTCCCTGGTGCTGTCTGCTGTTCGACATCGAATCCGGAAAAACGAAAAAAGGCGGACCGGGAATTCAGTCCGCGCGTGCCTGGAGGCGGTGGCGCGCCATCGCGACGGCGGTATCGAGCGCCGCGATCATGCTGCCGCAATCGGCGCGGCCGGAACCGGCCAGGTCGAGCGCCGTGCCATGGTCGACCGAGGTGCGCACGATCGGCAGGCCGAGCGTGACATTGATGCCCTCGCCGAAGGTGGCGTACTTGAGGACCGGCAGGCCCTGGTCATGGAACATCGCGAGCACGCAGTCGGCCTGCTCGAGATAACGCGGCTGGAACAGCGTGTCGGCCGGATAGGGGCCGCGCGCATCGATGCCGGCCTGCTGCGCGCGCGCCAGCGCCGGCGAGATCACGTCGATTTCCTCGCGGCCCAGGTAGCCGTTCTCGCCCGCGTGCGGATTGAGCCCGGTGACCAGGATGCGCGGCGCGGCAAGGCCGAAATGGCGGCGCAGGTCGCCGTCGATGATGCTCAGCGTCTCGACCAGCCCCTCGATCGAGAGCGCGGCCGACACGTCCTTGAGCGGCAGGTGCGTGGTGGCCAGCGCGACGCGCAGGGGCCGCTCGCCGGTGCCCGCCAGCATCATCACCACGCGCGGCGTGGCGGTGCGCTCGGCCAGGTATTCGGTATGGCCGGTGAAGGGCACGCCGGCGTCGTTGATGGTGCTCTTCTGCAGCGGCGCGGTGACGATCGCGTCGTAGTCGCCCGCCAGCGCGCCGTCGATCGCCGCATCGAGCAGGCCCAGCACGTAAAGACCGTTGGCGGCATCCAGCCGGCCCGCCTGCGAAGGCACCGCGAGCGGCCGATGCGCGAGTCTCACGCGGCCATCGGCGCCGAGCCGTTCGGCATCCACGCCGACCGCCGCCGCGCGCTCGGCGAACAGCGCCGCGTCGCACAACACCTCGAAGCGCGCGTCCGGCCAGCGCTCGCCCGCCTCGGCCAGCGCGCGCGCGCTCAGCTCCGGGCCGACCCCGGCCGGCTCGCCGGTCGTGATCGCGATGCGCAGGGGCTGGGCGGCTCGCATGACGGCGGGGCTCAGGGTTGCGGCTGGCCGATCTTGATCTGCACGTAGGACGAATCGCGCAGCTCGCGCAACCAGTCGGCATAGGCCTGCTCGGCCTTGCGCTGGCCGATCGCCTGGCGGGCGATGTCCATCTGCTTCTGCACCGAGCCTTCCGCGTCGCGGCGGCCCAGCACCTGGATCAGGTGGTAGCCGTATTCGGTGCGCACCGGCTGGCTGATCTGGCCGTCCTGCAGCTGGCTCATGGCGCGCTCGAATTCCGGCACCGTCTCGCCCGGGCTGATCCAGCCGAGATCGCCGCCCTGCGAGGCCGAACCGTCCTGCGAATAGGTGCGCGCGAAGTTGGCGAAATCGCCGCCCGCCTCGATCTGGTTGCGGATGTCGATCAGTTGCTGGCGCGCCTGCGATTCGGACTTGCCCTCGCCCACGCGCAGCAGGATGTGGCGCACGTGGGTCTGCACGATCTTGGGCGAGGCACCCACGGTACCCGAGGCCGGGCGGCGATCGACCAGGCGCACGATCTCGAAGCCGTCCGGCACGCGAATCAGGTTCGGGCTGACCTGGCCGGGGCGCAGTTGCGAAACCGCCTGCACCACGTCGGCCGGCAGCGAGCCCGGCGCCTTGAAGCCGAGATCGCCGCCGGTCTTGGCGTCCTTCGCCTCGGAGGAAGTCCTGGCGAGCTTCTCGAAGTCGGCGCCGGAAGCCAGCGCCTGCTTGAGCAGGCCGTCGGCCTTCTTCTGCGCGATGTCGATCTGGTCCTGCGGCGCGTTCTGCGGCGCGGCCACGAAGATGTGCTCGAGCCGCACGTCCTGCTGCGAACCCGAGTTCGGGCCGCGCTGGCTGGCGATGTAGCTGGCCACCTCGGCGTCGGTCACGGTGATCTTGCTGTCGACTTCCTTCTCGCGCAGGCGCGAGAGGATCAGCTCGTTGCGCGCGTCGCCGGAGAAGGTGCTCCAGGGCACGCCGAGCGCCTCGAGCTGGGCGCGGTACTGGTCGACCGTCATGCCGTTGGCGGCGGCCAGGCGCTGCAGCGTGCTCTGCACGGTGGCGTCGCTGACCTCGATTCCATCGTCCTTGGCCTTCTGCAGCTGGATCCGCTCGACCACCATCTGGTTGAGCACCTGCGAGCGCAGTTCGTCGGGCGGCGGCACCGGCACCTTCTGCTGCTGCAGCCGGCGCGAGATCAGGCCGACCCGCTGGTCGAGCTCGCGTGCCGTGATCACGCCGTTGTTGACGACCGCCACGACCTCGTCGGCCAGCGTCGCGCCGCTCGAACCGAGCGCCTGCGCGGCCGCCGGCGTGACGGACAGCAGCGACATGACGGCCGCGAGGCCCGACACGATTGCTGCGAAGCGAAGGGATTTCTTCATTGCCACAAAGACTCCATTGAAAGCTGGCTGGGCCGGCGCCGCGTCAGGGCGAAAGTTAGTCATAGTTGCTGAATCGGGCCTGCGGCGGCGGGGCCGGCGGCAGCGGCGTGTAGCCGGGGACACCGCCCTTGAAGGCGGCCACCAGGCCATTGTCGATGTTCGACAGTCCCTTCAGGGTCAGCTGCGCCATGAAGCGCGTGGCCGAGCTCTGCTGACCGGAAAGGTTCACGCCGTTGGCGGTGCGCTGCACGCCCACGCCCACTGCCCAGCAGTCGGCATCGTACTGGAAGCCGAGTAGACCGTCGACCACGCGCTTGCCGGCCAGGTCGTAGTTGAAGCGGCCGACCGCGTAGAGGTGCTGGGTCAGCGGCCACTGGCCGGAAACCAGGATCTGGTTGATCGGCTCGTTGACCAGGGTCGAGGAATTGGCCCGCGTGTAGCGATAGGCGACATTGAGCACGCGCCGCTCGCCCGGGCTGTAGCCGAAGCCGATGCTCGACTTCACCAGCTGGTTGTTGTCGGCGTTGTACTGGAAGGCCGTCTCCGACGCGAAGCCGGCGCCGAGCTTGAGCGAGGCGCCGACGATCAGGTCCGAGTGCCGCGCCTGGGTCGGCGCCTGGGTCGGGTCGAGCGTGACGCGCTGGTCGGTGAAGTAGTACTGCTGCGCGATCACGAAGCGCGCGCGCTCGTCGCCGGTGGCGGCGTCCAGGAAACGCGTGGTGAGCGCCGCGGTCAGGCGGTTCTCGTCCGAGATCCGGTCGTTGCCGACGAAGGTATTGGTGGTGAAGATCTCGGCCAGCCCGAAATCCGATTCGGCCGTGTCGAACAGCGGCGCGTCGAGCTGGTTGCGGTACGGCGTGTAGACGTAGTAGAGCCTCGGCTCCAGCGTCTGGATGAAGTCCTGCCCGAACAGGCGCACCGAGCGGTCGAACACCAGCCCGGTGTCGAACGACAGCGTCGGGATCGAGTAGGTGAAGCGCTTCGGCTGGCCCGGGACACCGCCCGTGGTGTTGGTCAGATCGTACGAGGCGAGGTGCAGTTGCGCCTTCGGCACGATGAAGTAGCCGGGACCGTAGACGCCGTACGAGACGTACGGGTTGAACATCACGCGATCGCCTTCGGGCTGGTCCGCCGTGGTGATCTTGAAGCGCGTGTAGTCGGCCTCGGCGCCGAAGTCGAAGCCGCCGACGTTGTACTTCGCGTATTTCACGTTCAACTGCGGCTCGCGGCCGTAAGGCGCGACCGACGGCTGCAGCGTCTGCCAGTGCTGGTAGCGCGTGAGGATCGACCAGGGACCGTTGTTGTAGGTCAGGCCGGCTTCCTGCTGGTACAGCGTCTGGGTGCCGTTGGCGAACTGGTTGGTCGACCCGAGATCGCCCGGGTAGGCCTGGTCCGACACCTTGTTGTAGTAGACGTAGCCGGCCAGGCCGGGAGCCAGCGTCTGCTGGTGCTGCACATAGATCGCATAGCGATTGCGATGCGCGACCCGGTCGTCCGGCAGGAACTCGCCGGTGATGCCGCCCGAGTAGGTCGGCGACAGGTAGCGATACTCGGCCCGCGTGAACACGCCGCGCTTGGAGATGAGCTCCGGCGTCAGCGTCAGGTCGCGGTTCGGCGCGATGTTGAAGTAGTACGGCACCGCCAGTTCGAAACCATTGGTCGAACTCAGCGAGAAGGTCGGCGGCAGGAAGCCGCTGCGCCGCTCGCCCGACAGCGGGAAGGTCAGCCAGGGGCTCGCGAAGATCGGCACGCCCTGGAAGAACAGCGTGCCGTTGCGCGCCACGCCCTCGTCCGCGCCGGTGTCGAACTCGAAGCGGCTGCCCTTGATGTACCAGGCCGGGTTCGCGCACTGGCAGGCCGAGTAGGTCGCATCGGTCATCACCGAGCGCTCGCTGTCGAGCAGCTCCGCCTGTTGCGCGCTGCCCGAACCGCCGGTGGCCGTGAAGCGGTACTTCGGCGTGGCCATCGTGCCCTGGTTCGCCTCGACCTTCAGGTGCGCTTCCGGGCCGTAGAAGGTCGAGCCGTTGCCCGATACCGTGACCTTGCCATAGGCATCGGCCATGTCGGTGTCCTGATCGTAGTGCAGCGCATCGGCCTTGACGACGGTGGTGCCGCGTCGCAACTCCGCCGAGCCCTTGGCGGCCAGGTCCTGATCGGTGGTGCCGCTGGTGTGGTCGGCCAGCACGAAACCGGCCGGCTTCGAGCCGGGACGCAGCGGATGCTCCTCGAGCTGGGGCGCCAGACGCAGGTCCCACGGCGACGCTCCGAGCGGCTGCGGATCCGCGGCCGCGCCCGCGAGCTGCGCCTGGGCGACCGCGGGCACGAAGCCGGGGACGGCGAGCAGGGCGACCGCGAGGCGCCGCTTGCGCATCGCGGGCTCGCGGGATACGAGCGGGAAAATCAGTTTAGGCGGCATCGATATCGGGCGAATCGGCCCCGTCAGGCCCCGGCGTTCGCGCATCGCGGACCACGCGATCGAGCCGTGACGGCGACGGGGCGCACACGAGCCAAGGCGATCGGCGGGGGCAACGAGGGGCCGCAGGCGCGCTGCGAACCCGCGACCGGCGGGGATTGACACGGGACGCGTCAAAAAAGTCGTGGGGTATTATATGGCAAGACGTTCCCCCCTCCCCCGAGTTTCCGTTTCGATGACGCCCCCTTCGCCCGCCCAGTCTCCCGCTCCCGCCGCCGACAGCCGCCTCGATCAACTGCGCGCCTGGCTGGCGACGCACGCGGACCGCCACGCGCTGGCGCTCGACACGCTCGCCCCGGCCTCGGCCGACGCCAGCTTCCGGCGCTATTTCCGGCTCGCGAGCGGCACCGAGCCCGGCGGCACGGCGATCGCGGTGGATGCGCCGCCGCCCGAGAAATGCCGCGAGTTCGTGCAGATCGCCGGGCTGCTCGCGGCCGCCGGCCTGCATGCGCCGCGGGTGCTCGAAGTCGACCTGGAAGCGGGCTTCATGCTGGTTTCCGACCTCGGTACCGCCACCTACATCGGCGCGCTCGACCCGGCCGACACCGCCGCCGCGAAGCCCTTGCTGCGAGCCGCCATCGATGCGCTGGTGCGCTGGCAGCTCAGCTCGCGCGAAGGCGTGCTGCCCGTCTTCGACGAGGCCTTCCTGCGCCGCGAGATGGAGCTGATGCCCGAGTGGTACGTCGGCCGCCACCTGGGCAGGACACTCGACGAGCGCCAGCGCGGCGTGCTCGACCGGACCTTCGCCCTGCTGGTGGCGAATTCGCTGTCGCAGCCCCATGGCTATATGCTGCGTGACTTCATGCCGCGCAACCTGATGATCTGCGAGCCGAATCCCGGCGTGCTGGACTTCCAGGACGCGGTCTGGGGGCCGCTAGCCTACGATGTCGTCTCGCTGCTGCGCGATGCCTTCATCAGTTGGGACGAGGAGTTCGAACTCGACTGCTTCGTCTATTACTGGGAGCAGGCCAGGAAGGCCGGCCTGCCGGTCGACGCCGACTTCGGCGAATTCTACCGCCAGCTCGAATGGACCGGCCTGCAGCGCCATATCAAGGTGCTCGGGCTGTTCCCGCGCATCCACTACCGGGACGGCAAGCCGCGTTACCTCGACGACCTGCCGCGCTTCCTCGCCTACGCGCGCAAGGTGGCGCAGCGCTACCGGCCGCTCGCGCCGTTCGCGAACCTGCTCGACGAGCTCGAGGGACAGTCGTCCGTCGAGGTCGGCTACACGTTCTGAACGCGGAATCGCCTGCCGCCGCGCCCGACAAGCCTTACCTCGCCCTACCCGTCGTTACCCGACCTTATCCGCCCTTGCCCGACATGACCGCCGTGCTCGATACCGCGATGATCTTTGCCGCCGGACGCGGCGAACGGATGCGCCCGCTCACCGACCTGCGGCCCAAACCCCTGCTCGAGGTCGGCGGCAAGCCGCTGATCGTCTGGCAGATCGAAAGGCTGGCGGCGGCCGGCTTCGAGCGCATCGTGATCAACCATGCCTGGCTGGGCGAGCAGATCGAGGCCGCGCTCGGCGACGGTTCGCGCTGGGGCGTGCAGTTGCGCTACTCACCCGAGGGCGAGGCGCTGGAGACGGCCGGCGGCATCGCCCAGGCGCTGCCGCTGCTGGCCGGCGAGGAGGACCACGGCGGCGCCCGCTCGCCGGTGTTCGTGGCGGTCAGCGGCGACGTGTTCTGCGAATTCGACTACGCCTCGCTGCGCGAGCGCGCCGCCGCGATGGCCGCGCAAGCGACACCCGGCATGCACCTGGTGATGGTGCCGAACCCGCCCTTCCATCCCGCCGGCGATTTCGCGCTGGAAGACGACGGGCGGCTCGCGCTCGACGGCGCCGAGGCGCGTTTCACCTTCGGCAATATCGGCCTGTACGACCTGCGCATGTTCACCGACCTGCCGCGCGGCACGCGCCGCGCGCTGACGCCCTACTACCGCGACACGATCGCGGCGGGGCATGCCAGCGGCGAGCTGTACGAGGGCATCTGGGAGAACGTCGGCACGCCGGCCCAGCTCGGCGCGCTCGACGCCAGGCTGCGCGGCCGCCGGTAGGCACCAGCGGCGCCGGGCGCCCCGGCCTGGCGGCCGGCAGTTGGCCGGTGCCCCGCGCGAACGCGGATGCTGCCACCAACCCGCGTCAGGCGTCGTCGATCGCCGGCGGCAAGGATTGCCCCGCGTCGGGCGCCACCTCGGCCGGTGCCTGCGCGGCTGCCTCGCGCTGCTGCTGTTGCAGCGCCCACATCTGCGCATAGTGACCGCCCGCGCGCACCAGCTCCTGGTGCGTGCCGCGTTCGACGATCCGCCCGCGATCCATCACGATGATCTGCGCCGCATGCACGACGGTGGACAGCCGATGCGCGATCACCAGCGTGGTGCGATGCCGGGCGATCTGCTCCAGCTCCTGCTGGATCGCCCGCTCCGAGCGCGAATCGAGCGCCGAGGTGGCCTCGTCGAACACCAGGATCGGCGGATTCTTCAGGATGGTCCGCGCGATCGCGACACGCTGCTTCTCGCCGCCCGACAGCTTCAGCCCGCGCTCGCCGACGGTGGTGTCGTAACCCATCGGCAGGCTCTCGACGAAGGCGTGGATATGGGCCGCGCGCGCGGCCGCGATCACTTCCTCGCGGGTGGCGCTGGGACGGCCGTAGGCGATGTTGTAGTGGATCGAGTCGTTGAACAGCACAGTGTCCTGCGGCACGATGCCGATCGCCGCGCGCAGCGAATCCTGGCTGACATCGCGCAGGTCCTGGCCGTCGATCAGGATCGCGCCGCCACCGTCGCGGTCGAGATCGTAGAAGCGGAACAGCAGGCGCGAGAGCGTCGACTTGCCCGAACCGCTGTGGCCGACCACCGCCGTGGTGGTGCCCGCCTCGATCGTGAAGCTCACGTCGTGCAGGATCTGCCGCGCCGGCTCGTAGGAGAAATCCACGTGCTCGAATCGCACCTGCGCGCCGCGCACCGCCAGCGCCGGCGCGCCGGGCGCATCGGCCACCTCCTGCGGCGCCGACAGCAGCACGAACATGCGGTCCATGTCGGTCAGGCTCTGCTTGAGCTCGCGATAGACGATGCCGAGGAAGTTCAGCGGGATGTAGAGCTGCAGCATGAAGGTGTTGATCAGCACCAGGTCGCCGAGCGTGAGCCGCCCCGCCAGCACGCCCTGGGTGGCACGCCAGAGGATCAGCACCAGGCCCACGCCGATGATGGTCTGCTGTCCGAAATTGAGCAGCGACAGCGAGCGCTGCGAGCGGATCGCGGCCTGCCGGTAGCGCTGCAGGTTCTCGTCGTAGCGGCGCGCCTCCCAGTCCTCGTTGCCGAAGTACTTGACCGTCTCGTAGTTGATCAGCGAATCGATCGCGCGCGAATTGGCGCGCGAGTCGAGCTCGTTCATGGTGCGCCGGAAATGCGTGCGCCACTCGGTGACCTTGATGGTGAACACCACGTAGGCGGCCAGCGCGCCGAGCGTGATCACCGCGTACCAGGCGTCGTACTTGACCACGAAGAAGCCCAGCACCAGCCCGACCTCGATCAGGGTCGGCAGGATGCTGTAGAGCGAGTAGGAGATCAGTTGCTGGATGCCGCGCGTGCCGCGCTCGATATCGCGCGACATGCCGCCGGTCTGCCGCTCGAGATGGAAGCGCAGCGACAGCCCGTGCAGATGACGGAACACCTGCAGCGCGAGCTGGCGCACCGCGCTCTCGGTGACCTTGGCGAACAGCATCTCGCGCAGCTCGGTGAACAGCGAGGTGGACAGCCGCACCAGCGCATAGGCCACCACCAGCAAGCCCAGCCCGCCCGCCAGCACCAGCGGCGCCGACTGCTCGGCGCGACCCAGCGCCTGCAGGTGCTGCACGGAGGAAAGCCCGTCGACGATCCGCTTCATCACGATCGGCACGCCCAGGTTGGCCAGCTTAGCGCCGATCAGGCAGGACAGCGCGAGCAGCACGCGGCCCTTGTAGGTGCTCAGGTAGGGCAGCAGCGAACGGATCGTCTGCCAGTCGTTGCGGGGCCCGGAGGCGGCCGGCGCGGGCTCGGGGGAAGCAGGGAAGCGGCGCATTGGGGGGACGATGCGCATGCCGTCGGCTCGACGCCGGGCACGCACTTTCTCGTACAATTTCAGAATCCTGCATTGTCGCAGAAGCCGGTTCGCGCCGCTGTCCACCGGGCGCGGCGCCCCGGTCCGTCATCGGGCGCCCGCCAGGCGAGCGCCCCAGCCAGTGGAACCCCAGCCATGACCGATTCGTCGCCGCAACTCCCGCAACTGCAGCCCGCGCTGCGCGTGGTCCCGCAACCGTCCGATGCGAACGTGCACGGCGACGTGTTCGGCGGCTGGATCATGTCCCAGGTCGACATCGCCGGCTCGATCCCGGCCAGCCGGCGCGCCAATGGGCGGGTCGCCACCATCGCCGTCAATTCCTTCCTGTTCAAGCAGCCGGTGTTCGTCGGCGACCTGGTCAGCTTCTACGCGAACATCGTCAAGACCGGCAATACCTCGATCACGATCGGCGTCGAGGTCTATGCGCAGCGCATGGGCCTGGCCGGCGAGGTGGTCAAGGTGACCGAGGCGACGCTGACCTATGTCGCCACCGATTCGGAGCGTCGCCCGCGCGCCCTGCCGCCCGTCGCCTGAAGCCGCGGGGTCGCCGGGACCCTCCCGCCGCGGCGCTCAGGCGCCGGCCAGCCCGAATTCGCGCATCGCCGGCACGAAGTCGTGATTGAGCTTGGGCTTGCGCGACAGCTTGGCCAGCACGTATCGCTCGAAACCGCCGAGCGCCGCCCATTGCGCGGGCGACGGCACCGGCAGCGCGGCCAGCGCGCACTGCGCCGCGAGCGCGGCCGGCGGCGCCCCGAGCGACTGCCAGGCGGGCGCCGGCTCCGGCGCGAAGACCTCGGCCTCGCCGCAACCATGGGTGCGCAGCATCTCGGCCAGCGCCCGGTCGAAGCTCGGCTCGCCGGGCGACGGCTCGGGACTTTCCCTGTCGGCAGCCATGTCCGGATCGACCGGGACGTCGGCAGGAAAGCGCGCCAGCAGCTTGCGATCCTCGATCGGCAGCAACTGCCATTGATCGAGCGAGATCCGCAGCCCGCAACGATCCAGGTGGAAGCGCACGATCATCGGGATGTAGGTGAAATCCTCCGACGAATCGATTTCGAAGGCGAACAGCAAGGGGGCGTCGCTGAGGGACATGGCGCGTCTGGAGCAGGTGAGCGGGAGCGGGGGGCCGGCGAAGATCGCCGCGATCCGGTATTGTAGAACCCGTCCGCGCGAGCCCGCTCGCCGGCCCCGCCGAACCCGCAGGAGCCCGCCTTGAATTCCTCCCCCATCGATACCCACGAACCGAGCGGCAGCGTCGAAGTCGCGATCTCGCGACATCGCGGCGGCGAGATCTCCGCCACCGCCGACCAGGTCGGCCAGGAATGGCCGGTCGCGCTGGTGTTCAACGGTATCTCGCACGCGGTGATGATGTGCACGCCGCGCGACCTGGAGGCGTTCGCGGTCGGTTTCGCGATTTCGGAAGGGATCGTCACGCGCGGTGCCGATATCAAGGACATCGAGGTGGTGCTGCATACCGAGGCGGCGATCCCGCACGCGGAAGTGCATCTCGAGGTGGTGCAGCAGGCCTTCGCCGCCCTCAAGGACCGGCGCCGCGCGCTGGCCGGGCGCACCGGCTGCGGCGTATGCGGGATCGAGAGCATCGACCTGCTCGACCTGGCGCCCGAGCGGGTGCCCGTCACCGGTTTCCTCGAACGGCTCGCGCCCGATGCGCTGGCCCAGGCGGCGCGCGCGCTGCCCGCTCACCAGGCGCTGACGCGGCTCACCGGCGGCCTGCACGCCGCCGCCTGGTGCGACGCCAGCGGCACGATCCGGGCCGCGTTCGAGGATGTCGGCCGCCACAACGCATTGGACAAGCTGATCGGCGAGCTGGTGCTCAAGCGAGCCGACCTGACCGACGGCTTCGTGTTCCTGTCGAGCCGCGCGAGCTACGAACTGGTGCGCAAGGCGGCCCGGGTCGGCATTCCGCTGGTGGCGACGATCTCGGCGCCCTCCTCGCTGGCGATCGCGATCGCGAAGGAAGCGGGCCTGCGCCTGGTCAGCTTCTGCCGCGAATCGGGCTACGTCGATTACGGCACGGCCTGAGCCTCGCGCGGCGCCGAGCCGGCACGACCACCGGGCCTGAAGGCCCGGCCGCAGCCTTGTTCAGTCGAACTGACGAAAATCCGGCTTGCGCTTCTCGAAGAAGGCGCTGATCGCCTCGCGCGCTTCCGGCGCGCGCAGCATCTCGCCGAAATGCTTCGCCTCCTCCTCCATGCGCGCGGCCACCTCGATATTGCTGCCGGTGCGCTTCATCAGCGCCTTGGTCACGCGCAGCGACGATGCCGGCAGGGCGGCCAGCTTCTGCGCCTGGGCGAGCGCGAAGGCGTCGAGCTCGGCGGCCGGCAGCACGCGGTTGACGATGCCGATCCGATGCGCCTCCAGCGCGTCGAAGGCCTCGCCGAGCATCAGCTTCTCGGCCGCGACCTGGTGGCCCGTCAGGCGCGCCAGCAAGAGGCTCGAGGCCGCCTCGGGACACAGCCCGAGCTGGGTGAACGGCAGCGACAGCTTGGCCGTGTCGGCCGCGTAGACCAGGTCGCAATGCAGCAGCATGGTCACGCCCACGCCCACCGCGATGCCCGGCACCGCCGCCACGATCGGCTTGGCCGCCGTGCTGATGCGGTTCAGGAACTGGAACACCGGCGCATCGGGCGTGTTCGGCGGGACCTTCATGAAGTCTTCCAGGTCGTTGCCGGCGCTGAAATTGCCCTCGCTGCCGCGGATCAGGATCGCGCGCACGGCGCTGTCCTCCTGGGCCGAGGCGAGCGCGTCGGCCATCGCCTGGTACATCGCCGCGGTGATCGCGTTCTTCTTGGCGGGGCGCGCGATCGTGATCGTCAGGACGCCGTTCGCGACGCCGGTCTGGATATCCATCTCACCGTCTCCTCAACTTCTGGCTCGATAAAAAAAGCGGTGCGCGAGCGAGCTGCCCGCGCACCGCCGTCATCGGGTGCGTGACCCGCTTACAGCCGTTCGATGATGCCGGCGGCGCCCATCCCGGTGCCGACGCACATCGTGACCATCCCGTACTTCAGGTTGCGGCGACGCAGCGCGTGCACCACGGTGGCCGCGCGGATCGCGCCGGTCGCGCCCAGCGGGTGGCCCAGCGCGATCGCGCCGCCCATCGGGTTGACCTTCGAGGGATCGAGGCCGAGATCGCGGATCACGGCCAGCGACTGCGCCGCGAAGGCCTCGTTCAGCTCGATCCAGTCCAGATCGTCCTGCTTGAGGCCGGCGGCCTTCAGCGCGGCGGGGATCGCCTCCTTCGGGCCGATGCCCATGATCTCGGGCGGCACGCCACGCACCGCGAAGCTCACGAAGCGCGCCAACGGCGTGAGGTTGAACTGCTTGAGCACCTTCTCCGAGACCACGATCAGCGCGCCGGCGCCGTCCGAGGTCTGCGAGCTGTTGCCGGCCGTCACCGAGCCCTTGTTGGCGAACACCGTGCGCAGCTTGGCCAGGCCTTCGGGCGAAGTGTCAGCGCGCGGGCCTTCGTCGAGCTTGAGCTCGCGCGTGCGGATCTCGACCTCGCCGGTGGCCAGGTTCGGGAAACGCTCGGTGATCGTGTAGGGCGAGATCTCGTCGTTGAATTCGCCGGCTTCCTGCGCGGCGAAGGCCTTGCGGTGCGATTCCACCGAGAACGCGTCCTGGTCCTCGCGGCTCACCTTCCACTGCTCGGCCACGCGCTCGGCGGTCAGGCCCATGCCGTAGGCGATGCCGACGTCCTCGTTGCGGTCGAAGATATGCGGCGACAGCGAGGGCTTGTTGCCCATCATCGGCACCATGCTCATCGATTCGCAGCCGCCGGCGATCAGCGCGTCCGACTCGCCCACGCGGATGCGGTCCGCCGCCATCGCCAGGGCGGTGATGCCGGAGGCGCAGAAGCGGTTGACCGTGACGCCGCCGACCGTGTTCGGCAGGCCCGCCAGCAGCGCGCCCATGCGCGCCACGTTGAGGCCCTGCTCGGCCTCGGGGATCGCGCAGCCGATGATGGCGTCCTCGATCAGCTTGGTGTCGAGGCCCGGCACCTGCGAGACGGCCGACTTGATCGCGTGGACCAGCAGCTCGTCGGGCCGGGTGTTCTTGAACGCGCCGCGCGGCGCCTTGCCGATCGGCGTGCGGCTGGCGGCGACGATGTATGCGTCTTGCAACTGTTTGCTCATTTGTGGCTCCTGTCGGCCGGCGGCGGCGCGCTCGCGCCCGTGCCGGCCTCATGCAAGGTTGTTCGCGATCCGCTCAGTTGCGCACCGGCTTGCCGGTCTGCAACATGCCCATGATCCGCTCCTGCGTCTTCTGCGTGCCGAGCAGCTCGACGAAGGCGCGGCGCTCCAGCGCGAGCAGCCATTCCTCGTCGACCGTGCTGCCCGCCTCGACGTCGCCGCCGCAGACCGCTTCCGCGATGCGGCTGGCGATGCGGTAGTCGTGCTCGCTGATGAAGCGGCCGTCGCGCATGTTGACCAGCTGCGCCTTGATGGTCGAGATCGCCGAGCGGCCCGCCACCGGGATTTCCTTGGCCTTGAGCGGCGCGCGGTAGCCGGTATCGGCCAGCGCCCGCGCTTCCTTCTTGGCCACGTCGAGCAGCTCGAAGACGTTGAACACGATGGTGTCCGAGGGCTTCACGTAGCCCATCGCGCGCGCATCGTGCGCCGAGGCGGATACCTTGGCCATCGCCGCGCTCTCGAAAGACTTGGTGACGAACTTGAGGATCTCGGTGGTCGCGCCCGCCGCCGTGGCGGCTTCCGCCGCGCGCAGCGCCGCTTCCTTGAGGCCGCCGCCGGCCGGCACCAGGCCCACGCCCACTTCCACCAGGCCGACGTAGCTCTCGACGTGCACCACGCGCTTGGCGCTATGCAGCATCAGCTCGCAGCCGCCGCCCAGGGCGATGCCCGAGACGGCCGCCACCACCGGCACGTTGGCGTACTTCACGCGCAGCATGCCTTCCTGGAACTTCTTGACGAACGGCTCGATGCCCTTGGCGCCGCCCATCATGAAGGCGGGCATGGCTTCCTCGAGGTTCGCGCCGGCCGAGAACGGGCCGCCCGGCGTGCCGAGCTTGAGCGAGGTCGGCTGCCAGATCACCACGCCCTTGTAGTCCTTCTCGGCCAGTTCGATGGCCTGCGTCAGGCCGTCGATCACGCCCGGGCCGATGGTGTTCATCTTGGACTTGAACGAGACGATCACCACGTCGTCCTCGCCCGCGCGCTCGTCCACCCAGGCGCGCACCGAATCGGTCTCGAACAGCGTCTTGCCCCAGGAGAGCGGATCGCGGCCGGCCTCGCCGAGCAGCGGCGCGCGGAACACCTGGCGCTCGTAGACGGGCAGCGAGGAACGCGGCACGTACTTGGCCGCCGACGGCGACCACGAACCTTCGGCCGTGTGCACGCCGCCCTTCTCGGCGACCGTGCCTTCCAGCACCCAGGCGGGCAGCGGCACCTTGGCGAGCGCCTTGCCCGCCGCGATGTCCTCCTGCACCCACTCGGCCACCTGCTTCCAGCCGGCGGCCTGCCAGCCCTCGAACGGGCCTTCGTTCCAGCCGAAGCCCCAGCGGATCGCCAGATCGACGTCGCGCGCGTTGTCGGCGATCGACTCGAGGTGGAAGCCGATGTAGTGGAACACGTCGCGGAACACCGACCACAGGAACTGCGCGTGCGGATGCGAGGTCTCGCGCAGCAGCTTGAGGCGCTCGGCGGGCGGGCGCTTGAGGATGCGCGCCACGGTCTCGTCGGCCTTCGCGCCGCCGTCGACGTAGCTGCCCGACTTCGGATCGAGCACCTTGATCGCCTTGCCTTCCTTCTTGTAGAAGCCGGCGCCGGTCTTCTGGCCGAGCGCGCCCTGCTTCACCAGCTCGGCGAGCACGGGCGGGGTTTCATAGACGGGGAAGAACGGATCGTCGGCGAGGTTGTCCTGCATCGTCTTGATCACGTGGGCCATGGTGTCGAGGCCCACCACGTCGGCGGTGCGGAAGGTCGCCGACTTCGCGCGGCCCAGCCGCACGCCGGTCAGGTCGTCCACTTCGTCGAAGCGCAGGCCGAACTTGGCGGCCTCGGTGATCACCGCGAGGATCGAGAAGATGCCGACGCGGTTGGCGATGAAGTTCGGGGTGTCCTTGGCGCGCACCACGCCCTTGCCGACCACGCTGGTCAGGAACGTCTCGAGCTGGTCGAGGATCTCGGGCCGCGTGTGGGCAGTCGGGATCAGCTCGACGAGGTGCATGTAGCGCGGGGGATTGAAGAAGTGCACGCCACTGAAGCGCGCCTTCAGCTCGTCGGAGAAGCCTTCCGAGAGCGCCGTGATCGACAGGCCCGAGGTGTTCGAGGCGAAGATCGCGCTCGGCCCGAGGTGCGGCGCGACCTTCTTGTAGAGGTCGTGCTTCCAGTCCATGCGCTCGGCGATCGCCTCGATCACCAGGTCGCATTCGGCGAGCTTGGCGAGGTCGTCCTCGTAGTTCGCGGGTTCCAGGTACTTCGCGTCGTCCTTCACGCCGAACGGCGCTGGCGACAGCTTCTTGAGATTCTCGATGGCCTTCAGCGCGATGCCGTTCTTGGGGCCTTCCTTGGCCGGCAGATCGAACAGCAGCACCGGGACGCGCGCGTTGACGAGATGCGCGGCGATCTGCGCGCCCATCACGCCGGCGCCGAGCACGGCGACCTTGCGAATGATGAAATTGCTCACGGGACTCCTCCGGAAAGAACCGCGCGTCGCGCCCGGCAGGCGGGCTTCGGAACGCGCGGCGTGTGAGTGTGCTGGGGCGCCCGGGCCGCCGGCCCGGGCCTCGCGTCAGAACAGCGCTTCGTCGACTTCCATCAGCGTCTTCGAGCCGGCGCGCGCGGCGCGGATGGTGGCCGCCGTTTCCGGCAGCAGGCGCGCGAAGTAGAAGCGCGCGGTGGCCAGCTTCGACTTGTAGAACGGATCGCCCGAGCTTTCCTTGTCGAGCGCCAGGCGCGCCATGCGCGCCCAGAAGTAGGCGAACACCAGGTGGCCGGCGGTGCGCAGGTAAGGCACGGCGGCGGCGCCCACCTCGTCCGGGTTCTGCATCGCCTTCATGCCGATTTCCATGGTCAGCTTCTGCAGCTTCTCGCCGATGTCGGCCAGCGGATTGACGAACTCGGCCATCTCAGGCTTCACGCCCTCGGCCTCGACGAATTCGGCGACGATCGCGCCGAACTTCTTGAGCTTGGCGCCCATGTCGCCGAGCACCTTGCGGCCCAGCAGGTCGAGCGACTGGATCGAGTTGGTGCCCTCGTAGATCATGTTGATCCGCGCGTCGCGCACGTATTGCTCCATGCCCCACTCGGAGATGAAGCCGTGGCCGCCGTAGATCTGCATCGCGTGGTTGGTGCACTCGAAGGCGTTGTCGGTCAGGAAGGCCTTGATGATCGGCGTGAGCAGGGCGACCAGGTCGGCCGATTCCTTGCGCACCGATTCGTCGCCGTGCGAGAGCTCCTTGTCGATCTGCAGCGCCGACCAGTAGGTGAAGGCGCGCGCGCCTTCGGCGTAGGCCTTCTGCGTGAGCAGCATGCGGCGCACGTCCGGGTGCACGATGATCGGGTCGGCCGGCTTTTCCGGCGCCTTCGGGCCCGTCAGCGAGCGCATCTGCAGGCGCTCCTTCGCGTAGGTCAGCGAGTTCTGGTAGGCGACCTCGGTCAACCCCAGGCCCTGCATGCCGACCCCGAGGCGCGCCGCGTTCATCATCACGAACATGGCGTTGAGGCCCTTGTTCGGCTCGCCGACCAGCCAGCCGGTGGCGTTGTCGAGGTTCATCACGCAGGTGGCGTTGCCGTGGATGCCCATCTTGTGCTCGATCGAGCCGCACTTGATGCCGTTGCGCTCGCCCGGTTCGCCCGAGGCGTCGGGGATGAACTTCGGCACGATGAACAGCGAGATGCCCTTGGTGCCTTGCGGCGCATCCGGCAGGCGCGCCAGCACGAGATGGACGATGTTCTTCGCCATGTCGTGTTCGCCGCTGGAGATGAAGATCTTGGTGCCGCTGATGGAATAGGCGCCGCCGGTGATCGGCTCGGCCTTGGTGCGCAGGATGCCGAGGTCGGTGCCGCAATGCGGCTCGGTCAGGCACATGGTGCCGGTCCATTCGCCCGACACGAGTTTCGGCAGGTACTGCTGCTGGAGCTCGGGTGCGCCGTGGGCGTGCAAGCATTCGTAGGCGCCGTGCGAGAGGCCGGGATACATGGTCCAGGCCTGGTTCGCCGAGTTCATCATCTCGTAGAGCGCGTTGTTCACGAAGGCGGGCAGCCCCTGGCCGCCGTAGTCGGGATCGCAGCCCAGTGCCGGCCAGCCGGCATCGATGTACTGCCGGTAGGCTTCCTTGAAGCCGGTCGGCGTCTTGACGACGCCGTCGCCCTCGTACTTGCAGCCTTCGCGGTCGCCCACCTGGTTGAGCGGGAACAGCACCTCGGCGCAGAACTTGCCGGCTTCCTCGAGCACCTGGTTGATGGTGTCGGCATCGAGGTCCGCGTGTTTCGGCATCTGCTTCAGTTCGGCTTCGACATTCAGCAACTCATGCAGCACGAATTGCATGTCGCGCAGCGGGGCAACGTACTGTCCCATGACTCTCTCCAAAGATAGGGCACTTGGCTCGAGCCTCGCGCGGGCGTCAGGGCACCGCTACCGGCTCTCGCTCTGATACGAAACGATCGTCTTTTCCAGCGCGGCCCACGTCAGACGCACGCCATCCGGCAGATGCAGGAAACGGGCGTCATGGTGCAGACCGAGCGTGAAGCTGTACAACTCGAAGAGCATCACGTCCGGATCGGTATCCGGACGCAGATGGCCTTCGTCCTTCGCCTGCGAAATCGCGCGCAGCAGCGCCGCGCGCCAGGCCGTCACGCTCGCGATCAACTGCTCGCGCACCGGGCTGTCCGGCCGGTCGTCGTACTCGACGGCGCCGCTGATGTAGATGCATCCGGTGGTCACTTCCTGGATGCGCTTCTCGATCCAGCGGGCCAACATCGCACGCAGGCGCGGCAGGCCGCGCGGCTCGCGCAGGCTCGGAAAGAACACCTCGCTCTCGAAGCGGCGGTGATACTCGCGAACCACCTCCACCTGCAGGTCCTCGCGCGAACCGAAATGCGCGAACACGCCGCTCTTGCTCATCTGCATGCGCTCGGCCAGCAGGCCGATCGTCAGACCTTCCAGCCCGTCCCGGCTGGCAAGGTCCAAAGCTGCTTCGAGTATCGCGGCACGCGTCTGTTCGCCTTTTCGCATAAGCTTGATGTCTAAACCGTTCACGGGTAATCCAGAAAATCGAACGGCCGTACTATTATTGAGTGCGGCCGTCGTTCGAACAAGGAAATTATTAGATACCGGTGTCTAACCGCCCCGCTATTGTTGTCAGGTTCGGGCGGAACCGGAAGCAGGGCTTGTCCGCCCCCTCGGATGCCGGCCGGGCGGCCTGCGTTCGCGCAACGAACGGGCCCGGCGGCGGCCTTTCATCGGCCTGTCATGATCGCGCGTGCGGCCGGCCGTCAGTCGTAGCCACCCACCGTCAGCAACTTCATCGCGCCGCGGTAGACCGTGTAGGCCAGCCAATTCAGCAGGCGCTCCATCGGCGGGCGGGCCGCGAAACGGGCCGGATCGATCTCCCGGCCATCGGCGAAGGCCGCGTCGATCGCCTCGCGCAGCGCCTGGATCTCGGCGTCGTGCTTGACCAGCACCACGTTCGCCTCGTTGTTGAGCATCAGGCTCAGCGCGTCGAGGTTGGACGAGCCGACCGTCGCCCAGTTGTCGTCGACCACCGCCACCTTGCCGTGCAGCATGGTGCGATCGTACTCGGCGACGCGGACCCCCGCCCTCAGCAGGGCATGATAAAGGAATGGCACGGCGGTATCGAGTGCCACGAATTCCTTGCGACCGATCAGTACCCTCACCTCGATGCCGCGCCTTGCCGCATTGGTCAGCGCCCGGCGCAGCTTGCGGCCCGGCATGAAATACGGATTGGCCAGCACCACTGCCTGGCGCGCGCGGCCGATCGCGGCCAGGTAGGCCTTCTCGATCGCGCGACGGTTCAGCACGTTGTCGCGCGCCACGAAGGCCACGCTCGGCTCGCTGATGTTGCGCAGCGCGCCGGCCTTGATCCAGCGATGGCTGCGCATCCAGCGCCGGAAGCGCGCGGCGAAGGCCTCGCTGGTCACCACTGGCGGCGCGTATTGCGCATAGCGCTTGTGCCCGGTGCGCACGCGGTACCACTGCACCTCGAAGGCGGCGCGGATGTCGGCCACCGCCGGGCCGGCCAGCTCGACGGCGAAGTCCCAGCGCGGATACGGCAGCGTCTCGCCGTTCTGGTCGTAGTCGTCGACGATGTTGATGCCGCCGCAGAACGCGTGGGAATCGTCGACGCAGGCCAGCTTGCGATGCGTGCGCGAGAAGCCGAAGCGGCCGAACAGGTAGCGGTTGTAGACGCGGTGCTCGATGCCGGCCTCGACCCAGGTCTCGAACAGCGGCAGGCGCGCCGTGCCGATGCCGTCGGTGATCACGCGCACGTGCACGCCGCGGGCGGCGGCGCGCAGCAGCGCATCCGAGACCAGGCGGCCGGCAGGGTCGTCGCAGAAGATGTAGGTTTCCAGCAGCACCGATTGCGAGGCGCTGTCGATGCGGCGCACCAGGGCCGGGAAGAATTCGGCGCCGCCGTCGCACAGCGTGACGGTATTGCCCGAGGAAAACGCCAGCCGCGACGAGGACCCGCGTTCCTGCAGGAACAGGTCCCGCAGCTGGGTCAGGCGCAGCCGGCCGCCCGCGCTCATGTCCCGCGTGCCGCCAGACGCGCCGGCAGTTGCAGGATCGCCTCGCTGTTGGAGGGCGAATAGCAGCGCGCGGCGGCCTCGCGATAGGGCAGCCAGACGTAATCGGTATGCTCGCGCGGCGAGAGCGTCACGGCGATGCCGGCCGGCACCTCGAGGCTGAACCAATGCTCGGTGTTGCGCGTGACGCCCGGCGCGTAGCGATGCCGGTATTGCGGGTAGATGCTGTATTCGATCTGGTGGCGCCAGTCGTGGAGCGCGCCCGGCGGCACGCCCTCGCCGCCCACCACGATGCCCGTCTCCTCGCCCACCTCGCGCACGGCGGTGGCGGCCAGCGGCTCGTCGAGCCAGTCCTTGGCGCCGGTCACGGACTGCCAGAAACCCGGCAGGTCGGCGCGCTTGATGATCAGCACGTCGAGCGCGACGGTGTGGATCACGACCAGGACGGATTCGGGGATTTTCGGTGGCTTCGTCATGTCTTGCGGTTCGGCGGCCGGGGCTCGGCGAGCCTGCCGGCCGGCAGCTTCGGAACCGGCAGACTGTACCGCAAAACGAAGGCCGGCGCGTGTCGGGACGGGGCCCGCGGCAATCCGCCGGAACCGCCCGGCGCCGCCGACGAGACGCCGGCGTCAGGCGCGCGGCAGCAGGATCAGCAGCATGGACAGCGTGGCGATCGAGGCCACCGTCGAGAACAGGATGGTGCGCGACGTCACCTGCGGCTCGCGGCGATAGAACTCGGCGAGCATGAAGGGCCCGGTGCCGGTCGGCAGCGCGGCCAGCACCACGGCCATCGCGACCAGCACCGGCGGCAGGCCGAACACGCGCGCCGACAGCCACCAGGTCAGCGCCGGCTGCACCACCAGCTTGATCGCGGTGAGCAGCAGCGCATCGGGCAACACGCCGTGCGCGGGCCGCTTCTCGGCCAGGAACAGGCCGAGGCTGACCAGCGCGCAGGGGCTGGCGGCGCCGCCGAGCAGCTTGAGGAAGGTCTCGACGCTGGCCGGCGGCGCGACATGCGCGGCCGATACCAGCGCGCCGACGATCGGCGAGACGATCAGCGGATTGCGGCCCAGCGAGGCCAGCACCTTCAGCGCCAGCCGGTGCGGCGCGCGCTCGCTCTGCAGGCCGATCTCGATCAGCACGATCGCGAAGCCGAACAGCACGCAGGCCACGATGATGGTGACGATGGTGGTCGGCATCAGCCCGGGCGGGCCGAACACCAGCAGGGCCAGGGGAAAGCCGATGTAGCCGGTGTTCGGGTAGGCGGCCGCGATCGCGTCGACGCTGGCGTCTGCGAGCGGCCGGCCGCGCGCCAGGCGCAGTGCGAGCACCGCGCCGAACACGGCGGCGCAGGCGATCGAGAAGGCGGCGATGAAGCGCGGCTGGTCGAGCTGCGCCCAGGTGGCATGCGCCATCACGTCGAACAGCAGCGCCGGCAGCGCCAGCCAGACCACGAAGCGGTTCAGCTCCGAGGCGGCGCTGGGGCCCAGCAACCCGCGCCGGCGGCAGAGGAAACCCGCCAGGATCAGCGCGAAGATCGGCAGCAGGATGGGCAGCGTGGCGGACACGGCGAGACTCGGCAAGGCAGGAGGAACGGAAAAGCGCCGGCGGCGTGACGGCCGGGCGGGAAAACCGACGAGCCTAACCCGCCCGCTTGATACAATCCAATGCGATTTTTAGTGTCTTCTCATACCTTTTCTGCATCGTGCTCGATATCAAGCCGCTCCGCTATTTCGTCGCGCTGGCCGAAACGGGTCATTTCGGCCGCGCCGCGACGCGCCTGAATCTGTCGCAGCCGCCGCTGTCGCGCCAGATCGCGGCGCTGGAGGCCTCGCTGGGCGTGACCCTGGTCGAGCGCGGCCCGCGCGGCGTGACGCTGACGCCGGCCGGCGAGCGCTTTCGCGACGACGCGAAGGCGATCCTGGCCGCCGTCGAGCGCGCCGCCCACCACGCGCGCGCGGCCGCCTCGGGTGCAGCCGGCAAGCTGACGGTGGGCTTCACGATGTGCGCCGCCTACAGCGTGGTGCCGCGTTACGCGCGCGAATTCGGCGCCGCCTGGCCGGAGGTCGCGCTGCACCTGCGCGAGACGGTCTCGAACGATCTCGCCGAGCAGGTGCTGAACGGCCATATCGACGCGGCGATCCTGTTCCCCGGGCCGCCGCACGAGGGGCTAGAGCAGCGCATCGTGGTCACCGAGCCGCTGTGCGTGGCGCTCTCGCGCGAGCATCCGCGCGCACGGGCCCGCCGGCTGCGGATCGCGGAACTGGCCGGCGAGCCCTTCGTGATGGCGGTCGAATCGGTCGCGCCGACCTTGCGCGCGGCCATCGTCGGCCACTGCCGCCAGGGCGGCTTCGAGCCGAACATCCGGCTCGAGGTGCAGTTGCAGCAGACCGTGCTCGGGCTGGTCGACGAAGGTGTCGGCGTCGCGCTGGTGCCCGAATCGATGCGCCGCGCGCAATGGGCCGACGTGGTGTTCCGCCCGCTGGTCGACGCGCCGACCAGCGAGCAGGCGCTGGTCTGGTCGCCGGCGAATCGCAACCCCTGCCTGGCGCGCTTTCTGGCGATCGCCTGAAGCGTACCGAAGCGCGGCGCCTGCCCTCGCTGTGCCCCTGTGCCCGATCGACGGGCGATAAAAAAACCCTGCCGGCGTTGCCGCCGGCAGGGTTTTTTCATGCGCAGCCTGGCGCGAAGCCTCAGGCCTTCGGCGCTTCCGGCTGGCGCAGGCGGATATGCAGTTCCTTGAGCTGGCGCTCGTCGACCGGGCTCGGCGCCTGCGTGAGCAGATCCTGCGCGCGCTGGGTCTTCGGGAACGCGATCACGTCGCGGATCGAATCGGCGCCGGCCATCATCGTGACGATGCGGTCCAGGCCGAAGGCGATGCCGCCATGCGGGGGCGCGCCGTACTGCAGCGCGTCGAGCAGGAAGCCGAACTTAGCCTGCGCCTCCTCCGGCCCGATCTTCAGCGCGCGGAACACCTTGCTCTGCACGTCTTCCTGGAAGATCCGCACCGAACCGCCGCCGATTTCCCAGCCGTTCAGCACCATGTCGTAGGCCTTGGCCAGGCAGCGGCCCGGGTCGGTTTCGAGGTACTCGAGGTGCTCGTCCTTCGGGCTTGTGAACGGATGGTGCGCGGCCACGTAGCGAACCTCGTCCTCGTCGTACTCGAACATCGGGAAGTCGATCACCCACAGCGGCTTCCAGCCCGACTCGACCAGGCCGTTGGCCTTGCCGAATTCCGAGTGGCCGATCTTCAGGCGCAGCGCGCCGAGGCTGTCGTTGACCACCTTCGCGCGATCCGCCGCGAAGAAGATGATGTCGCCGTCCTGGGCGCCGGTGCGCTCCAGGATCGCCGCGATCGAGGCGTCGTGCAGGTTCTTGACGATCGGGCTCTGCAGGCCGTCGCGGCCCTTCGCCTTCTCGTTGACCTTGATCCAGGCCAGGCCCTTGGCGCCGTAGATGCGCACGAATTCGGTGTAGCCGTCGATATCGCCGCGCGTGAGCTCGCTGCCCTTGGGCACGCGCAGCGCCGCGACACGGCCGTCCTTCGAGTTGGCCGGCGTGCTGAACACCTTGAACTCGACATCCTTCATGGCATCGGTCAGCTCGGTGAATTCGAGCTTGACGCGCAGGTCCGGCTTGTCCGAACCGAAACGCGCCATCGCTTCCGAATACGGCATCACCGGGAAGCTCGCGTCGAGCTCGACGCCGATCGTCTTCTTGAAGACGTGGCGGATCATTTCCTCGAACAGGTCGCGAATCTCCTGTTCGCCGAGGAAGGAGGTCTCGCAGTCGATCTGGGTGAATTCGGGCTGGCGATCGGCGCGCAGGTCCTCGTCGCGGAAGCACTTGGTGATCTGGTAGTAGCGATCGAAGTTCGCCACCATCAGCAACTGCTTGAACAACTGCGGCGACTGCGGCAGCGCGAAGAACTGGCCCGCGTTGACGCGCGAGGGCACCAGGTAGTCGCGCGCGCCTTCCGGCGTGCTCTTGGTGAGCATCGGCGTCTCGATGTCGATGAAGCCCTGCTCGTCGAGATACTTGCGCACCTCGATCGCCACGCGGTAGCGCAGGCGCAGGTTGTTCTGCATGTGCGGGCGGCGCAGGTCGAGCACACGATGCGTGAGGCGCGTGGTTTCGGAGAGGTTGTCGTCGTCGAGCTGGAACGGCGGCGTGACCGACGGGTTCAGCACCGTCAGCTCGTGGCACAGCACCTCGATCTTGCCGCTCTTGAGGCCCGCGTTGATCGTGCCGTCCGGACGGCCGCGCACCAGGCCCTTGACCTGGATGCAGAACTCGTTGCGCACGCCTTCGGCGGTCGCGAACATCTCGGCGCGATCCGGATCGCACACCACCTGCACGAGGCCCTCACGATCGCGCAGGTCGATGAAGATCACACCGCCGTGATCGCGGCGGCGATGCACCCAGCCGCACAGCGACACGGTTTGGCCCAGCAGGTGTTCGGTCACGAGACCGCAGTATTCAGTTCGCATCGACATGATGTTTGCTTTCGTTCGGTTTTTGATCAACGGGGCGCGGCTGGCGCCCGGAAATTACAGCGGCGGCTCGACGGGCGGCCGCGCCGGTGCGGGCACGGGCACCGAGGGCGCGACCACGCCCATCGAGACGATGTACTTCAGCGCGGCGTCGACCGACATGTCGAGCTCGACCACCTCGCTTTTCGGCACCATCAGGAAGAAGCCCGAGGTAGGATTGGGCGTGGTCGGCACGTAGACGCTCACGTACTCTTCCTTCAGGTGGTTGACCACGTCGCCGCCCGGCACGCCGGTCAGAAACGCGATCGTATAGGAACCCCGGCGCGGGTACTCGATCAGCAGCGCCTTGCGGAAGGCATTGCCGCTGCTCGACAGCAGCGTGTCCGAGACCTGCTTGACGCTGGTGTAGATCGGCCCGACCACCGGGATGTGCCGCACCACCGCATTCCACCACGTGACCAGCTTCTGGCCGATGAAATTCTGCGTGGCCAGCCCGACGATGAAGATGAAGGCCAGCGTCAGGACCGCGCCGATGCCGGGCAGGTGGAAGCCCAGCAGCCGCTCGGGTTGCCAGGATTCGGGCAGCAGCAGCAAGGTCTGGTCCATGATGCCGATCACCGAGCCGAGCACCCACAGCGTGATCGCCAGCGGAACGAGGACCAGCAGGCCGGTCAGGAATACCGTTTTGAGGGTCGTCTTCTTCATCATCTGCCGTCAGGTAAGCACGCCGGACCTCGGCACGCACAAGCCGCCGCCCGAACCGGGCGCCGGACGAGTCAGGTATCGCTGGCGGCGGCCGGCGCCGCCGGAGCCGCTGCCGCGGGTGCCGCTGCAGGCGCGGCGGCGGGCTTGGCCGCCTCCGCGCCGGCCGCGGCGTCCCCGCCGGAGGTACTGCCGCCGGCCTCGGCCGGCGTGCCGGTGGCAGCGGCGCTGGTGCCGCCCGACCCGCCCCGGAAGTCGGTCACGTACCAGCCCGAGCCCTTCAACTGGAACCCGGCTGCGGTGACCTGCTTGCGAAAGGCATCCTTGCCGCACTCCGGGCAAACGGACAGCGGCGCGTCGCTCATCTTCTGGAGCACGTCCTTGGCGAAACCGCATGCATCGCAACGATAGGCGTAAATCGGCATGATCTTTTCCCGCGGAAACTAGAAACGTCTTGCAAAACCTTGAATTATATCCGAAAGCCCGCTCAGCTCCCCGAGCGACGGCGCCAGCTCAGCCATAGCTCGCGCCCTTCGAACACCGGCAGCGAATCCATGACCGGGCGCGCTTCCTCCAGCGTGAAATACGGGCCGAGCAAGGCATCGAGCGCATCGCGGTCGATCCCGAACGGCGGTCCCTTGGGCGTCGCGCCGATGAAGAAGCAGCCGGCCAGCAAACCGCCCTCGGGCAGCAGCGCCGCCATGCGCGCCGCGTAGTCGTCCCAGCGCGCGGGCGGCAGCGCGCAGAGGAAGGCGCGCTCGTAGATCCATTGCGGCCGGAACGGCGCCGTGTAGGCGAAGAAGTCGGCCTCCTCCACCAACCCCGCATGCTCGCCCAGTTGCCGGCGAGCGGCGGCCACCGCGCTCGCCGAGAAATCGATCGCCTTCACCGGCCAGCCGGCGCGCGCCAGCCAGAGCGCCTCGTGCGCGCTGCCGCAGCCGGGGATCAGCACCGGGCACGGCGAACGCGCGGCCGCGAAGGCGGCGAACGCATCGGGCACGCGTGCCAGGTCCCAGGGCACGAAGCCGCGTTCGAAACGTTCGTCCCAGAACGCGGCGCTGCCCGGATCGCGGCTCGCGAAGTCGGCTACCGCGCCGGGGGCGATCGATGCGGCCGGCACCTCGGCCGAGGCTGGCGCCGAAGCGCCGGCCTGCTTGCTGGTATCGCTCATCTGCTCTCCCGATTTCACCGCCGGCAGCATCGCCGCGAACACTCACCGCCGATCACGGCCACGCACTGTCGATCGCCGCGCTCAGGCGCCGGCCGCCAGCACCAGCAGCACGCGCGCCACGATCGCGCCGACGCCGACCGCCAGCCCGAACACCAGCAGGGCCTGCAGCAGCCGGTTGGTGCGCTTCTGCTCGGTCAGGATCTGCTGCATCAGCTCGTCGCTGAGCCCGCGCGGCGAATCGTGCCGCTCCGCGAACGCCTGGTGGATCAGGCGCGGCAGTTGCGGCAGCGTCTTGCTCCATTGCGGCGCCTCGACCTTGAAGCGCTCGTACCAGCCGCGCAGGCCGATCTGCTCGGTCATCCAGCGCTCGAGATAGGGCTTGGCGGTCTTCCAGAGATCGAGCTCCGGGTCCAGCGAACGACCCAGGCCCTCGACGTTGAGCATGGTCTTCTGCAGCAGCACCAGTTGCGGCTGGATCTCGACGTTGAAGCGGCGCGAGGTGGAGAACAGGCGCATCAGCACCTGGCCCAGCGAGATGTCCTTCAGCGCGCGGTCGAAATACGGCTCGCAGACCGCGCGGATCGCGCTCTCCAGTTCCTCGACGCGCGTATGCGGCGGCACCCAGCCCGACTCGAGATGCAGGGTGGCGACGCGATGGTAGTCGCGCTTGAAGAAGGCCAGGAAGTTCTGCGCCAGGTAGTTCTTGTCGAAGTCCGAGAGCGCGCCGACGATGCCGAAGTCGAGCGCGATGTAGCGGCCGAAATGGTTCGGGTCCAGGCTCACGAACACGTTGCCCGGGTGCATGTCGGCATGGAAGAAGCCGTCGCGGAACACCTGGGTGAAGAAGATCTCCACGCCTTCGCGCGCCAGCTTGGGGATGTCGACGCCCGCCGCGCGCAAGGTGTCGACCTGGCTGATCGGCACGCCCTTCATGCGCTCCATCACCAGCACCGAGGAGGAACTGTAGTCCCAGAACATCTCCGGCACCAGCAGCAGGTCCAGCCCGGCGAAGTTGCGGCGCAGCTGGCTGCCGTTGGCGGCCTCGCGCATCAGGTCGAGCTCGTCGTGCAGGTACTTGTCGAACTCGGCCACCACCTCGCGCGGCTTGAGGCGCCGGCTGTCGGGCCAGAGCCGCTCGGCCCAGGTGGCGATGTCGCGCAGCAGCGCCATGTCCGAGTCGATCACCGGCAGCATGTTCGGGCGCAGCACCTTGACGGCCACTTCCTTGCCGGCGTGCGCGCCCTCCTTGAGCTTGGCGAAATGCACCTGGGCGATCGAGGCGCTGGCCACCGGCACCGGGTCGAACTCGTCGAACAGCGCGCTGATCGGCGCACCCAGCGATTTCTCGACCAGCGACATGGCCAGCGCCGAATCGAAGGGCGGCACCTGGTCCTGCAGCTTGGTCAGCTCGATCGCGAAATCGGGCGGCAGCACGTCGCGACGCGTCGACAGCATCTGGCCGAACTTCACGAAGATCGGCCCCAGGCTTTCGAGCGCGCGGCGCAGCCGCACCGCCGGCGGATCGGAAAAGCGGCGACCGATGGTGGTGATGCGCAGCAGCAACTTGACGCGGCGATCGTCGATGCGCGACAGCATGACCTCGTCGAGGCCGAAGCGGATCACGGTGTAGACGATTTTGATGAAACGGAAAATGCGCATGCGGTACAGCCCTCAGTGCCCACCGCGCGAGCTGCCGCCCGCCGGTGTGCCGGATCGTTGTTCTAGGCGCTCGATACGCTTCTCGACGCGGGCCAGGGCATCGCGTGCGCGGGCCAGTTCGGCATCGAACTCGCCGAGCGCGGCGCGGCGCACGACCTGCGGGTTCTCATCGAGAAAATATTCGCTCAGCGAGTCGAGCAGATTACGGCTGGTACGACGCGCCTGGTCGCCTGCCGAGCGCACCAGGGTGGCGATGCGATGGGCGGGAGCATCGCCGAGCACGCGCGCGAGATCCTCCTCGGGCTCCCAGCGCAGGTGTTCGGCGAGCTTGGCGAGCTGGGTGGCGAATTCGGCATCGCCCTCCAGCTTGACGTGCTTCATGACGGCGGCCTGCCCCCCCTGCACGAAGGCCGTGACGGCGTCGAACGGCGATTGCCGCGCGCCGCCCAGGGCGATCGAGACGTCGGGCTGCGGCGCCTCGTGAGCCTCGACGGCGGCGAAATAGCCATCGGGCTGCACCAGCAGCAACAGGGTCAGCGGAGGGAATTCGAGCCGGGCGGTTTTCCCGGCGTAGGGAATCAGGCGTTCGCGCGCCCAGGATTCGCGGGCGAGCAGATGGTTGACAGCAGCGGCGACAGACTTGGCGGCAAAGGTCATCGGACTGAGTAAAAAACCCACGCAAGCAGGGTGCCCGCGCGGGTTTCTATTGTAACGTCGGATCGGTCCGGCCCTGTTCCGGCGTGATACCGGGTGCGTCCAGGGCCGGCGTGCCGCCTTCGCTCAGTGCAGGTTGATCTGCTGGATGCCGGCCAGCAGCCAGCCTTCGTTGCCCGACTTGGTGAGGTTCCAGACCTCCTCGAAGGGCTCGGCCGAGGCGCCCGGCGCCTCGCGGATCAGGCCGTGGAAGCGCACGCTCGCCTCGTACTGGTTGCCGCGCTCCTCGACGCCGAGCAGCTCCGCCTCGAGCTGGACCACGTCGGTCTGGTTCTTGTCCGCGCCGCGCGAGGCCAGGTCGACCTTCACCTCGGCGAACATCTCCGGCGTGGTGAACTCGCGGATGTCGGTCATGTTGCCTTCGTCCCAGGCCGCCTGGAGACGGATGAAGTAGACCTTGGCGTTACGCACGAAGGCCTCGCTGTCGAAGCCGGCCGGCACCGACGACGCCGTGCCGGCGGCCGCCAGGCCCGCGCCCGCTGCCGCCGCGCCGCCGCCGAACACGCCGGCCGCCTCGTTGGCATAGCTGCTCGACGAAGCCGGTTGCGACGGCGCCGGGGCATAGGCCTGGTTCTGGCTCGCGTAACCGCCGTTCGAACCGGCGTCGTAGCCGCCGCGGTTCATTGACGAACCCGGCGACGAACCCGCGCCCGCATAAGCCGGTTCGGGCTTGCGATTGCGGTTCATCAGCTTGCGCACGATCCAGATACCGATGAAGGCCAGCAGCGCGATCACGATCACGTTGGCCATCATGCTGGCAAAGGCGCCGCCCAGGCCGAAGTGCGACAGCAGCGCCGCGATGCCGAGGCCGGCCGCCAGGCCGGCGATCGGCCCGAGCCAGCGCGAGCGATTCGGCTGCGCGGCCGGTGCCGGCTGCGCGCCGCGCTGGGCCGGCGACGGCGCCGCCTGCTGCATCGGCTGCTGCTGCGCCGGCGGCGTGGCCTGGCGCTGCTGGACCATCTGCGATTGGCGGCCGACGCTGCGCCCGCCGCCCATCCGCCTGGCTTCGGCGTCGAGCGACGCGAAGGTGCCGGCCGTCAGCAGGCCGACCATGAACAGGGTGCCGATCCGTCGCGCCCACGGCCTCGGCTGCTTGCTGCGGTTGTTGAACGAACGGGAATCAGACATCACCATCTCCAAATTGAAAGACAACTGTATGGAAAGAACCCCTTAATACTTGGTTCCGAGGTGTAACGCTACCACGCCACCTGACAAATTGTAATATTTGACGGCATCGAGGCCAGCGAGTTCCATCATCGTCTTCAGGGTGTCCTGATCCGGGTGCATGCGGATAGATTCGGCCAAATACCGGTAACTGTCGGCATCTTTCGCAAATTTATCCCCGAGCCACGGTAATACTTTGAAAGAATACAAGTCGTAGGCTTTCTTCAGCGGGTCCCACACTTTCGAGAATTCGAGCACCATCACCCGGCCGCCCGGCTTGGTGACCCGGCGCATCTCGGCCAGCGCCGCGTCCTTGCGGGTCATGTTGCGCAGCCCGAAGGCGACCGTCACCACGTCGAAGTAGTTGTCGGGGAACGGGATCTTCTCGGCGTCGCAGAGCAGCGAGGGCGTCACCACGCCCTTGTCGAGCAGGCGGTCGCGCCCCACCCGCAGCATCGACTCGTTGATGTCGGTATGCCAGACCTCGCCGGTCGGGCCGGCGGCCTTGGCGAAGGCCCTGGTCAGGTCGCCGGTGCCGGCGGCGAGGTCGAGCACCTTGTAGCCGGGGCGCACGTTCGCCTGGGCGATCGTGAAGGCCTTCCAGGCCCGGTGCATGCCGGCCGACATCAGGTCGTTCATCAGGTCGTAGTTGCTCGCGACCGAGTGGAACACCCCCGCCACCTTTTTCGCCTTGTCGCCCTCGTCGACAGTCTCGAAACCGAAGTGGGTTTTGCTCATCGCGTGAATCCTCTGGAAATGGCAAGACGGCGCCGGATTGGGGCGCCGTCGGTTCAGTCGGTGGTCAATCAGTGGCAGTGGCCGCGCGGGACGCCCGCCCCGGGCATCGGCGCGTCGCGCTCGACGCCGGCCGCCTGCAATCTGTCGAAATAGTCGCGCCAGAGTGCATCCTGGCGCGTCGCGAGCTCATACAGCAGGTCCCACGAATAGATGCCGGTCGAATGGCCGTCCGAGAAGGTCGGCTGCAAGGCATAGTTGCCGACGCCCTCGAGCGCCGTGATCGACACCTCGCGCTTGCCGGTCTGCAGCGTCTCCTGGCCGGGGCCATGGCCGCGCACCTCGGCGGACGGCGAATAGACGCGCATCAGCTCGAACGGGACGCGATAGCTCTCGCCGTTCGGGTACTGCAGTTCGAGCACGCGCGACACCGCGTGCACCACCACGCCGGATGGAATCGGCGTGGTCGGGGTCAAGCCGCTCATGCATCCCTCTCATTCAGGATCAATTCGATTTCCTCGTGCACCGCATTGTGCAGCAGGCTCGCCTGCGCCGCGCGCAGCCGCAGCAGGGGCTCGGACACCGAGCGCTGGCGCGGCGCCCAGATCGGCTGCGGAAAGTGCGCATCGTTGGAGAAGCGCGGAATCACGTGCCAGTGGACGTGCGGCACCTGGTTGCCGAGGCTCGCGAGATTGACCTTGTCGGGCTGCATCACGCGGCGCACGGCGCGCTCGACCGCCGCCACTACCAGCATCAGGTGCAAGCGGTCGGCCGGCGACAAGTCGGTGAACTCGGCAACGTGCGCCTGCCAGATCACCCGGCAGAAGCCCGGGTAATCGGTTTCGCTGCTCGCCAGCACCACCCGCAGCCGCTCGTCCTTCCAGAGCAGTTCGCCGCCGTCCTCGCGGCAGAATACGCAATCCATCGTCAGTTCCTTGCAGAGGGGAACGCCCCGACTTTACACCAGGACCCGTTCGATCCCGCCGTTGTTGGCGCGGGCCACGTAGTCGGCCATCCAGTTCTCGCCGAGCACGTTGCGCGCGATCTCGACGACGATGTAGTCGGCCTCGATGTTGGCATCCTCGTTGTAGCGCGACAGACCCTGCAGGCAGGACGGGCAACTGGTTAGGATCTTCACCTCGGCCTCGCCCGCGCCGCTGGCGCCATCGCCCGACACCACCGGGATGTTGCGCAGGCGCGCCGCGCCCTTGCGGATCTCCTCCTCCTTGCGGAAGCGGATCTGGGTCGAGATATCCGGCCGCGTGACCGCCAGCGTGCCCGACTCGCCGCAGCAGCGGTCGTTCTTGGCGATCTGGTAGCCGTCCTTCTCCGCGCCCATCAGCTCGTTGACGAGCTTGACCGGGTCCATGGTCTTGATCGGCGTGTGGCAGGGGTCGTGGTACATGTAGCGCGTGCCCGCCACGCCTTCCAGCTTCATGCCCTTCTCGAGCAGGAACTCGTGGATGTCGATGATCCGGCAGCCCGGGAAGATCTTCTCGAATTCGTAGCCGGCGAGCTGGTCGTAGCAGGTGCCGCAGGACACCACCACCGTCTTGATGTCGAGGTAGTTCAGCGTGTTCGCGACGCGATGGAACAGCACGCGGTTGTCGGTGACGATCTGCTCGGCCTTGTCGTACTGGCCCGAGCCGCGCTGCGGATAACCGCAGCACAGGTAGCCCGGCGGCAGCACGGTCTGCACCCCGGCCTCCCACAGCATCGCCTGGGTGGCCAGGCCGACCTGCGAGAACAGCCGCTCCGAGCCGCAACCCGGGAAGTAGAACACCGCTTCCGAATCCACGCTGGTGGTCTTCGGGTTGCGGATGATCGGCACGATCTTGTTGTCCTCGATGTCGAGCAGCGCGCGCGCCGTCTTCTTCGGCAGGTTGCCCGGCATCTTCTTGTTCACGAAGTGGATCACCTGCTCGACCACCGGCGGCTTGCCGGTGGTGGCGGGCGGCCGCGCGGTCTGCTTCTTCGTGACCTTCTTGAGCATGTCGCTGGCCAGGCGCTGGGCCTTGTAGCCGACGCCCATCATCACGCCGCGCGCGGCATTGATGGTCTGCGGATTGGTGGCATTGAGGAAGAACATGCCGGCGGCCTGGCCCGGATTGAACTTCTTCTTGCCCATCTTGCGCAGCAGATTGCGCATGTTCATGGTCACGTCGCCGAAGTCGATCTTCACCGGGCAGGGCGTGGCGCACTTGTGGCAGACCGTGCAGTGGTCGGCCACGTCGTTGAACTCGTCCCAGTGCTTGATCGACACGCCGCGGCGTGTCTGCTCCTCGTACAGGAAGGCCTCCACCAGCAGCGAGGTGGCGAGGATCTTGTTGCGCGGGCTGTAGAGCAGGTTGGCGCGCGGCACGTGGGTCGCGCAGACCGGCTTGCACTTGCCGCAGCGCAGGCAGTCCTTGACCGAATCGGCGATCGCGCCGATGTCGGACTGCTGCATGATCAGCGACTCGTAGCCCATCAGCCCGAAGCTGGGCGTGTAGGCGTTGCGCAGGTCGGCGCCTTCCAGCAGCTTGCCCTTGTTGAAGCGGCCGTTCGGATCGACGCGCTGCTTGTAGGCGCGGAATTCGCGCAGCTCCTCGTCGGTCAGGAACTCCAGCTTGGTGATGCCGATGCCGTGCTCGCCCGAGATCACGCCGTCCAGCGAACGCGCCACCTGCATGATGCGCGCCACCGCGGCATGCGCGTCCTGCAGCATCTCGTAGTTGTCGGAGTTGACCGGCAGGTTGGTGTGGACGTTGCCGTCGCCGGCGTGCATGTGCAGCGCGACGAACACGCGGCCGCGCAGCACGCGCTTGTGGATCGCCTGCGCCTCGTCGAGGATCGGCTTGAAGGCGCCGCCGTTGAAGATGTTGCGCAGCTCGGCGCGCACTTCCTGCTTCCACGACACGCGCACCGTGCGGTCCTGGGTGATGTGGAACACGCTGGCCTCGGGCTGCGCGTCGGCGCGCGCCGCGAAGTTGGCCGCGAGCTTCTCGTAGCCGAGCTGGACCAGGTAGTGCTGGGCCTCGCGCAGCGGCATGTCGAGCCGGTCGCGCAGGAACTCCCAGCGCGCGCGCACCTGCTTGAGCAGTTCCAGCGCGTGCTGCACGCGATCTTCCAGCAGCTCGGCGCTGGGGATCTCGTTGGCGTCGTCGCTCTTGCCGAGCGGCAGCTCGCCGGTGCGGAAGAAGGCCTCCAGCGCATCCAGCAGTTGCAGCTTGTTCTTCAGCGACAGCTCGATGTTGATCCGCTCGATGGCGTCGGTGTACTCGCCCATCCGGTTCAGCGGGATCACCACGTCTTCGTTGATCTTGAAGGCGTTGGTGTGCTTCGCGATCGCCGCGGTGCGGCTGCGATCCAGCCAGAAGCGCTTGCGGGCCTCGGCGCTGACCGCGACGAAACCCTCGCCGCTCTTGCCGTTGGCCATGCGGATCACTTCCGAGGTGGCGGCCGCCACCGCGTCGGCATCGTCGCCGACGATGTCGCCGATCAGCACCATCTTGGGGAAGGCGTTGCGCTTGCTCTTGGTGGCATAGCCGACCGCGCGCAGGTAGCGCTCGTCGAGGTGCTCCAGGCCCGCCAGGATCGCGCCGCCCTGCTTCGAGGTCTCGAACAGGTAGTCCTTGATCTCGACGATGCTCGGGATCGCCTCGCGCGCCTGGCCGAAGAACTCCAGGCAGACGGTGCGCGTGTGCGCCGGCATCTTGTGCAGCACCCAGCGCGCCGAGGTGATCAGCCCATCGCAGCCTTCCTTCTGCACGCCCGGCAGGCCGGCCAGGAACTTGTCGGTGACGTCCTTGCCGAGCCCTTCCTTGCGGAAGCGCTTGCCCTCGATCTCGAGCATCTCGCTCCTGATCAGCTTCTCGCCCGGCGCGTGGGCGCCATCGAACCACTTCAGCTCGAAGCGCGCCACCGCGATGTCGTGGATCTTGCCCTGATTGTGGTCGTGACGCGTGACTTCCAGCCAGTTGCCGTCCGGGTCGACCATCCGCCACCAGGCCAGGTTGTCGAGCGCGGTGCCCCACAGCACGGCCTTCTTGCCGCCCGCGTTCATCGCCACGTTGCCTCCGATGCAGGAGGCGTCCAGCGAGGTCGGGTCGACCGCGAACACGTAGCCGGCGGCCTCGGCCGCCTCCGTCACGCGGCGCGTGACCACGCCCGCGCCCGAGAAGATGGTCGGCACCTTGTGCGCGACGCCCGGCAGTTCAGTCAGCTCGACCGCGCCGAGCTGTTCCAGCTTCTCGGTGTTGATCACGGCCGAGAACGGCGTGAGCGGCACCGCGCCGCCCGTGTAGCCGGTGCCGCCGCCGCGCGGGATCACGGTCAGGCCGAGCTCGAAGCAGGCCTTGATCAGGCCGGCGATCTCGGCCTCGGTATCGGGCGTGAGGATCACGAACGGGTACTCGACGCGCCAGTCGGTGGCGTCGGTGACGTGCGAGACGCGCGCCAGGCCGTCGAAGCGGATATTGTCCTTCTGCGTGCAGCGGCCCAGCGCCTTGGTGGCGCGCCGGCGCAGCTCGGCCATCTGCTCGAATTCGCGGGCGAAGGCGTCCACCGCGCCACGCGCGGCCACCGTCAGCATCGCCACCCGCGAGGCACGCTCGCGGCCCGGCTCGTCGCCGTGCTCGGAAAGGTCGGCCTGGCGGCGCTTGTCGATCTCCGCAAGCCGGTGGCCCAGCGCGTCGATCAGCATCTGGCGGCGCTTCGGGTTGTCGAGCAGGTCGTCCTGCAGGTAGGGATTGCGACGCACCACCCAGATGTCGCCCAGCACCTCGTACAGCATCCGTGCCGATCGGCCGGTGCGGCGCTCGCCGCGCAGCTCGTCGAGCGCGGCCCAGGCTTCCTCGCCGAGCAGGCGAATCACGATTTCGCGGTCGGAGAACGAGGTGTAGTTGTACGGGATTTCACGCAGGCGCGGCGCGAGGTCGGCTGCGACGGCGGCTGCCGCGCCATGCGGATCGAAAACTTGTGGTGCGTTCATGTTCGGACGGTTCGGAGGGCCGGCGGCCGTGCGCATCGAAGGCACGACACCAGCATGCGCGTGGTGCGCGAATCTGGGGAAAATCTTCTGTTACCAGGCGCGCGGCTTGGCGCGGGACCGGCATGCGCATGTACGCGCCACGTCCGGTCGACACGGCCGCCTGGCGGCGTTCGGCGCCCTCAGCACGATCGCGCGCAATGCGCGTGCCGAACCGCCGCGGGACAAGCTGCGCGCGGGGACGGCTTCACGTGGGCGGTCCGAAATTGCCGTTGCATCTTCCGATCCTTGATTCAAATCGGGATTCTAACTCATGATCGGCGCCGGCGTGGACGCCCGGATCCGGCGGGCAGGCCCGTGAAACGCCGCCGGACGGGAATTCCCCGTCCGGCCGGTCGGTCACCGCTCGCGCAGGCCCGCCGGGGCGGGGTTGGCGCTAGAATCGCGGTTTTCCCCGCTTATCTGGCGCGCCGGCCGATACCCGCGCGACCGTCATGGCTGCTCACGACTACCTCAAGAAGATCCTCACCGCGCGCGTCTACGACGTGGCCGTCGAAACCGCGCTGGAACCGGCGCGCAACCTGTCCGCGCGCGTGCGCAACCCGGTGTTCCTCAAGCGCGAGGACAACCAGCCGGTGTTCTCGTTCAAGTTGCGCGGCGCCTACAACCGCATGGCCCACCTCTCGGCCGACGCGCTGGCGCGCGGCGTGATCACCGCCTCGGCCGGCAACCACGCCCAGGGCGTGGCCTTCTCGGCGGCGCGGCTTGGCGTGAAGGCGGTGATCGTGGTGCCGGTCACCACCCCGCAGGTGAAGGTGGACGCGGTGCGCGCCCATGGCGGGCCGACCGTCGAGGTGATCCAGGCCGGCGAATCCTATAGCGATGCCTATGCCCACGCATTGAAGGTGCAGGAACAGCGCGAACTCACCTTCGTCCACCCCTTCGACGATCCCGACGTGATCGCCGGCCAGGGCACCGTGGCGATGGAGGTACTGCGCCAGCACCAGGGCCCGATCCACGCGATCTTCGTGCCGATCGGCGGCGGCGGCCTGGCGGCCGGCGTGGCCGCCTACGTGAAGGCGGTGCGCCCCGAGATCCGCGTGATCGGCGTGCAGACCGACGACTCCTGCGCGATGGCGCAATCGATCGAGGCCGGCGAGCGCGTCACCCTGAGCGAGGTCGGCCTGTTCTCCGACGGCACGGCGGTCAAGCTGGTCGGCGGCGAAACCTTCCGGCTCTGCAGCGAGCTGCTCGACGGCGTGATCACGGTCGATACCGACGCGCTGTGCGCGGCGATCAAGGACGTGTTCCAGGACACGCGCAGCCTGCTCGAGCCGGCCGGCGCGCTGGCCGTGGCCGGCGCCAAGCGTTATGCCGAGCGCGAGGGCATCGAGGGCCAAACGCTGATCGCGATCACCTCGGGCGCCAACATGAATTTCGACCGGATGCGCTTCGTGGCCGAGCGCGCCGAGGTGGGCGAGGCGCGCGAGGCGGTGTTCGCGGTAACCATCCCCGAGGAACGCGGCAGCTTCCGGCGCTTCTGCGAGCTGGTGGGCGAGCGCAACGTGACCGAGTTCAACTACCGGATCGCCGACGAGCGCTCGGCGCACATCTTCGTCGGCGTGCAGATCCGCCGCCGCGACGAATCGGCCGAGATCGCCGCGAATTTCGAGGCGCACGGCTTCCAGACCGTCGACCTGACCGGCGACGAGCTCTCGAAGGACCATATCCGCTACATGGTGGGCGGCCGCTCGCCGCTGTCGCGCGAGGAGCGGCTGTTCCGCTTCGTGTTCCCGGAGCGCCCCGGCGCGCTGATGAAATTCCTGTCCTCGATGGGCCCCGACTGGAACATCAGCTTGTTCCACTACCGCAACCAGGGCGCCGACTACAGCTCGATCCTGGTGGGCCTGCAGGTGCCGGCCGCCGACCACGCCGGCTTCGACGCCTTCCTCGACGCGCTCGGCTACCCGTTCCACGAAGAGACCGCGAACCCGGCCTACCGGCTGTTCCTGGCCTGACCACGGAGACCCGATCGATGACACCCGAACATTCCCCGCTCGGCAAGGCCACCGCCTACACCACCGACTACGACGCGGCCCTGCTGTTCCCGATCCCGCGCGCCGGCGCGCGCGAGCAGATCGGCATCGGCGCCGCCCTGCCCTTCTTCGGCACTGACATCTGGAACGCCTACGAGCTGTCCTGGCTGAACCGGCGCGGCAAGCCGCAGATCGCGGTGGCGACCTTCCTGGTGCCGGCCGATTCGCCGAACATCGTCGAATCGAAGTCCTTCAAGCTGTACCTGGGCTCGTTCGCGCAGACCGCCTTCGACTCGCTCGAGGCCGTGCGCGACGCGCTCAAGCGCGACGTATCCGCGGCCTGCGGCGCGAGCGTGGCCGTGCAACTGGCCTCGCCGGCCGAGTTCCGCAAGCTCAGGCTCGACGAACTCGACGGCATCCCGCTCGACCGCCTCGACCTCGACACCGACATCTACCATCCCGATCCCTCGCTGCTGAGCGCCGCGCACGAGGAATCGCCGGTCGAGGAGACCCTGGTGTCGGACCTGCTGAAGTCGAACTGCCCCGTCACCGGCCAGCCCGACTGGGGCAGCGTGCAGATCCACTACGTCGGCCCGCAGATCGACCAGGCCGGGCTGCTGCGCTACCTGATCTCGTTCCGCAACCACACCGGCTTCCACGAGCAATGCGTCGAGCGCATCTTCGTCGACATCCTGCGCGAATGCCGGCCCGTGAAGCTGGCCGTCTACGCGCGCTACACGCGGCGCGGCGGGCTCGACATCAATCCGTTCCGCACCAACTTCAACCAGCCGATGCCGGACAACGCGCGCACCGCGCGGCAGTGATCCCGCCCGCCGAAGCGCAAGCGCCGGCAGCGGCACCGTAAACGACCGACGCGGCAGCACGAGCCCCCAGGCTCCCGCTGCCGCGTCCCATGTCATCCGGCAGGACCCTCACGGCCCGGCCCGCCCGCTCACTTGACCGGCGGCTTGTAGGCGATGCAGTCCACCTCGACCTTGCAGTCGATCACCATGCTCGACTGCACGCAGGCGCGCGCCGGCGGATGCTCGCCGAAGTACGAGACGAACACCTTGTTGAACGAGGCGAAGTCGCGCGCGTCGTCGAGCCAGACGCCGCAGCGGACCACGTGCTCCAGGCCGTAGCCGGCTTCCTTGAGGATCGCGATCACGTTCTCGATGGTCTGCTTCGATTGCGTGACGATGCCGCCCTCGACCACCTCGCCGTTCACCATCGGCGTCTGGCCCGACACATACAGCCAGCCGTCGGCCTCGACCGCCCGCGCGAACGGCATCACCTGGCCGCCCGTTCCCTTCGCTTCGCCCACTCCGTAACGCTTCATCGCTTTCTCCTTCGGTTTGCTGGTTCGGGCCGCGCCGTCAGCGCGACGCGGCCGGTTCGCGCGGCGCCGCGAAGGCGCCGGCAGTTGCGGTTTCGGCCGGGCTGCGCCCCGCCGCACAATCGATGCTCAGAACGCCACATCCTCGGCGCGGCGCGTGCCGCGCGGCACGAAGCGGCCCGCGCGCGCGCCGGTGCTGGCGCCGTCGCGATAGGACAGCGCGCCGTTGACCCACACCGCGTGGATCCCGCGCGCGGCCTGCTGCGGCTGCTCGAACGAGGCCAGGTCGATCACCGTGGCCGGATCGAACAGCACCAGGTCGGCCTGGTAGCCGACCTGCACCTCGCCGCGCCCGTCGAGGCCCAGGCGCCGCGCCGTCAACGAACTCATCTTGCGCACCGCTTCCTCCAGCGGCAGCAGTTGCTCGTCGCGCGCGTAATGGCCGAGCACGCGCGGGAACGCGCCCCAGAGGCGCGGATGCGGCAGCGGATCGTTGGGCAGGCCGTCCGAGCCGACCATGGTGGCCGGGTGCGAGAGGATCCGGCGCACGTCGTCCTCGGACATGTTGTGATAGACCGCGCCGGCCGGCTGCAGGCGGCGCCCCGCCTCCTGCTCGCTCACGCCCCACTCGGCCGCGATCGCGGCGATCTTCTTGCCGGCCATCTCGGGATGCGGCTCGGACCAGGTGATGGTGATCTCGATATCGCCCGTCACCTGCTTCAGGTCGAGCGTCGAGGAACTGCGGCTGTAGGGGTAGCAATCGCAGCCGACCGGCTGGATGCGCCGCGCGCGCTCCAGCGAATCGAGCACCTCGGCGCTGCGCCCCCAGTTCGACGGGCCGGCGCATTTCAGGTGCGAGATCACCACCGGCACGCGTGCATGGCGGCCGACCCGGTAGGCCTCCTCCATCGCGTCCAGGATCGCGTCGAACTCGGTGCGCATGTGGGTGGTGTAGAGCGCGCCGGCCCTCGCCAGCGGCTCGGCCAGCGCCATCACCTCCTCCACCGGCGCCGCGAACGCGGAACCGTAGGCGAGCCCCGAGCTGAGCCCTAGCGCGCCGTTGTCGAGCGCCTCCTCGAGCTGCGCGCGCATCGCGGCGATCTCCTCGCCGCTGGCGGCGCGGTCGAGCCGGTCCATCTGGTTGTTGCGCAGCGCCGTGTGGCCGACCAGGGCCGCCACGTTGACGGCAGGCTGGGCCGCGCCGAGCGCCTCGACATAGGCCGCGAAGCTCGGGTAGCGAAACGCCTCGCGATCGCCGAGCAGGTTCATCGGATCGGGCGGCTCGCCGCGCAGCGTCACCGGCGAGGCGCTGATCCCGCAGTTGCCGACCACCACCGTGGTCACGCCCTGCGAGATCTTCGGCAGCATCTGCGGCGCGCGGATCACGTGCGTGTCGTCGTGCGTGTGCACGTCGATGAAGCCGGGCGCGAGCACCAGGCCGTCGGCCTCGATCACCGCCTCGGCCAGCCAGTTCGACAGGTTGCCGATGGCGACGATGCGCTCGCCGCGGATCGCGACATCGCGCTGGACGGGCGCGGCGCCCGTGCCATCGATCAGCAGCGCGCCGACGATCAGCGTATCGGCCGCTTCGGGATGGGAATGCATGTCAGTCTCCGATGGGTTGTCGTTCACCGCCGCCGCGGTGCTGGTCGAGCGCGTGCTTCACGCGGCGCAGCGTCTCGCGGCAGGTGTCGCCGAGCCGCAGCGCGACCTCGGTGACCAGCACGTCGAGCGCCATCATCAGCGCGTAGCGCGAGGTCGAGGGCTTGAAGATGAAATCGGTCTCGAAGGCGACCACCGGGATCAGGTCGTCGGCCAGTCGCGCGAGCGGCGAGGCCGGCGCGGTCAGCGCGATCACGCGCGCGCCGTAGCGCTTGGCCAGCGCGCAGCTCTCCAGCAACTCGGGCACGCGCCCCGTCACCGACAGCGCCACCAGCACGCAATCCTCGCCCATGGTGCTGGCCACCATCCGCTGCAAGAGCGCGTCCTGGTAGCTCGCCACCGGGCGGCCGAAGCGCACCAGCCGGAAGCGCAGCTCGTCGGCCAGCGCCGTCGAGCCGCCGCCCTGGCCATAGACGTAGATCATGCGCGCGCCGGCCAGCGCCGCGGCCGGCGCCTCGAACGCGGTCTGCCGCAGCAGCGCGTGGTGCTGCTCGAGCGTGGCGCGCACGTCCTCGTAGACGCGCGAAGCGCTGGCCGCGTCGTCCGGCAAGCCGGCCGCGGGCGCCAGGAAACGCTCGCCGACCGCGGCCGCCTGGGCCAGCCGCAGCTTCAGCTCGCGCACGTCGCGGCAGCCCACCGCCTTGGCGAAGCGCGTCACGGTGGCCACGCTGACCTCGGCCTGCGCGGCGATCTCGCCGATGCTGGCATGGGCGGCCGCGGCCAGGTCGTCGAGGATCCGCGAGGCCACCTTGCGCTCGGCATCGCGCAGCGCCGGCGCGCATTCGGCGATGCGCGACACGATGTCGAAGCCGAGCTGGGCGGTGGCGGGCACCGGCTGGCCCGCCGCGTCGAGCGGCTCGGCGGGGGAAGCGAGATCGGAGGCGGCGGGATTCATCGGATCAATCGTATGGACGGCTCGTGTTAATAAATAACATTACCGGGCGGATGCTACTTTCTGTACTATCCTGCCGTCAACTTCGCTACAAACACGACGAGACGATGGAGCATCCCACGATGAAAGTTACAAACTATCAGGAGGCGGCGATCGAGCCGAGCGGCAAGGGGCTCGGCCGGGTGCCGAGCGCGAGCGTGCCCTTGTCGGACGCGGGCCGCCTGGACTGGAACCTGCTCGACGAGGACGTCAGCCTGCCCGCGGCGGTGCTGTATGCCGACCGGGTCGAGCACAACCTCAAGTGGATGCAGGCCTTCGTCGCCGAATACGGCGTGCAGCTCGCGCCGCACGGCAAGACCACCATGGCGCCGCAGTTGTTCCGCCGCCAGATCGAGACCGGCGCCTGGGGCATCACGCTGGCCACCGCGCACCAGACCCGCGCCGCCTACCAGGGCGGGATCCGCCGCGTGCTGCTGGCCAACCAGTTGGTCGGCAAGCACAACATGGCGATCGTCGCCGAGCTGCTGTCCGATCCCGAATTCGAATTCCTCTGCCTGGTCGACTCGGCCGACAACGTCGAACAGCTCGGCCGCTTCTTCGCCGCCGCCGGGCGCACGCTGCAGGTGCTGCTCGAGCTCGGCGTGCCGGGCGGCCGCACCGGCGTGCGCGATGCCGCGCAGCGCGCCGCCGTGCTGGAGGCCATCGCGCGCCACGCGGACGTGATCAAGCTGGCCGGCATCGAGGTCTACGAAGGGGTGCTGAAGGAAGAGGGCGAGGTGCGCGCCTTTCTCAAGGACACGGTCGCGCTGGCGCGCCAGTTCGCCGCCGAGGGCCGCTTCTCGCGCACGCCGGCAATTTTGTCGGGCGCCGGCTCGGCCTGGTACGACGTGGTCGCCGACGAGTTCTCGCAGGCGCGCGCCGAGGGCGTGATCGAGGTGGTGCTGCGCCCCGGCTGCTACCTGACGCACGACGTCGGCATCTATCGCAAGGCGCAGAACGACATCCTCGCGCGCAACCCGGTCGCCAAGCGCATGGGCGAGGCGCTCAAGCCGGCGCTGCAGCTGTGGGCCTACGTGCAGTCGATCCCCGAGCCCGATCGCGCGATCGTCGCGCTCGGCAAGCGCGATGCGGCCTTCGACGCCGGCTACCCGGAACCCGCCCGGCATTTCCGCCCGGGCAGCGCGGCCGCGCCGCGCGCGGTGACGCCGGCCGACGGCTGGGAGGTGACCGGCATGATGGACCAGCACGCCTACCTGAAGATCGCGCCGGGCGCGGACGTGAAGGTCGGCGACATGGTCGCCTTCGATATCTCGCATCCCTGCCTGACCTTCGACAAGTGGCGGCAGATCCTGGTGGTGGATGGCGACTACCGCGTCACCGAGGTGATCGAGACGTACTTCTGAGGCCGGCGCCCGCCGGACCTTCCCGGCGGCGGCCCGGCGCCTTCGTGTCGCGAGGCTTCGCGGCATGAAGCGGGCCGCCCGCCGCCGTGCATGCACCCTCGCGCACGCCGCGCCGCCGCCTGTCACGACGCGGAACCGGCGCGAGGCGTACACTGCCCGCTCCCGTCTTCAACCCGCGGAGCAGATGATGGCAGCCAAGCAGATCCTCTTCCTGACCGGCGATTTCGCCGAAGACTACGAGACCATGGTGCCGTTCCAGGCACTGCAGGCGGTGGGCCACACCGTGCATGCGGTCTGCCCCGGCAAGCGCGCCGGCGACAAGATCAAGACGGCGATCCACGATTTCGAGGGCGACCAGACCTACACCGAGAAGCCCGGCCACCTGTTCGCGCTGAACGCGAGCTTCGACGAGGTCGACGTGGCACGCTACGACGCGATCGCGATCGCCGGCGGGCGCGCGCCGGAATACCTGCGTCTCGACCCCAAGGTGATCGCGCTGGTGCGCGCCTTCGTCGAGGCCGGCAAGCCGGTCGCGGCGATCTGTCATGCCGCGCAGTTGCTGGCCGCCGCCGACGTGATCCGCGGCAAGAAGATCTCGGCCTACCCGGCCTGCGCGCCCGAGGTCAGGCTGGCCGGCGGCGAATACGCCGATATCCCCGTCGACGCGGCCGTCACCGACGCACCCTTCGTCACCGCGCCGGCCTGGCCCGCGCATCCGGCCTGGCTCGCGCAGTTCCTGGCCCTGCTCGGCACTCGCATCGAGCTGTAAACGCCAAGGCGGCGGCGCGTCTCGCGGCGCCCGCCGCCCATTTCCTCCACCGCCCTCCCGCCGCCCGCCCGGGCGGCTCGCGCTCAGGCCGCCGAACGGTTGCGGTCGATCCCGGCCGGCTCCTCGGCCGGCGCCGCGCCGACCTCGGCGATGCGCGCCTCCAGCAGCGCGAGCGCGCCCGACAGCGCATTGAGCGCCTCGTCGGGCAGCGCCGACATGGTCTCGTCGAGAAACGCGGTACGCCGCGGCATGCAAGCGTCGAAGGCCGCGCGGCCCTCGCCCGTCAGCGTCACGTTGGTGACGCGGTTGTCGCGCGGATCGGGCGCGCGCGCGATCCAGCCGAGCGCCTCCATCGATTTCAGCTGCCGCGTCAGCGCGCCCGGATCGGTGCGCACCAGCTCGACCAGCCGCTTCTGCGAGGCGGTGCCGTTCTCGTTGTGGAGCGCGAGCAGGATCCGCCAGCGCGGCATCGGCTGGCCTACGTGCGACTCGAAGGCGGAAAGGAACGCGCGATAGGTGCGCCCGAATTGTTGAAGGATCGCGACGCGGTCTTGTGCTTCCATGATTCAGAACGACGATGACAATGAAACCCCGGGTCGGAACCCGGGCTGAAGCCCGGCTTGCGGGCCGGCCGCGCCGCTCATTCGGCGACCACGGCGGGCTCGATCTTGCTGCGCAGGCGGATCGGCGGCACGCGCCGGCTCTGCCAGACCGCGATCACCGCCACCAGCGCGCCGATCGCGATGCCGAGATGGATCGCGCCGACCAGCGAGGCGCGCGCCGCCTCCAGCAACTGCGCGCCGGGATGGCCCTGCTGGGTGAGCTCGGCCACCACACGCGCCTGCGCCTCGCGGTCGATCAGGATCTGCGGATCGGACAGGCGCGCGAACCACTGCAGCGCGCGATCGCCGCCCAGCGCCTCGCGCACGCCGCCGGCGTACATCTGGTTGACCAGGGTGCCGGTCAGCGCCGTGCCGATCATACCGCCAACCATGCGCAGCGACTGCAGCAGCGCGGTGGCGATGCCCAGGTGCTCGCGACCGGCGGTCTGCTGGGCGAACACGGTCAGGTTGGGCAGCACGAAGCCCAGGCCGATGCCGCCGGCCACCATCACCGCCAGCAGCACCGCCTGGGGCGTGCCGTGCGAGGACAGCGCGATGCCCGCGCAGGCCAGCGCCAGCAGCGCGAAACCGGTCGGCAGCATCGCATTCGGGCTGGGGATGCGCGTCACGATGCGCCCGTTCAGGATGCTGCCGATGGTGATGAACACCACCAGCGGCGTGATCACCACGCCGGCCGCCTTGGGCGACATGCCGAAGCCGCCCTGGAACAGCAGCGGCGCGAAGAACAGCAGCGAGAACATCGAGAAGCCGGCCAGGATCGCCAGCGAGAACAGCATCGCGAGCGACCGGTTGGCGAACATGTCGGTGGGCAGCAGCGCATGCGGGATGCGCTTTTCCCAGCGCCACAGCGCCAGGCCCGCGAGCACCGCGATCAACAGCAGCAGCGCCGGCCAGCCCAGCAGCCCGCGCTTGGGCAGCCATTCGACGAACAACTGCAGCGCGCCGAGCGCCACCGCGATCAGCAGCGCGCCGGGCCAGTCCAGGCGCATCTTGCCCTCGTGCTTGGCATGGCGCAGGTGCGGCAGGTAGCGGATCACGAAGAACAGCGAGAGCAGCCCGAACGGCAGGTTCACGTAGAACACCGAGCGCCAGCCCCAGAACTGCGTGAGAAAGCCGCCCAGCGAGGGGCCGATCGCGTTGGCGATGCCGAAGGCGGTGCTCATCAGCACCTGCCAGCGCAGGCGCACCACCGAATCGGGGAACAGGTCGGGCACGCAGGCGAAGGCGGTGCCTACCAGCATCCCGCCGCCGATGCCCTGCAGCACCCGCGCGGCCACCAGGAAGCTCATGCTGCCGGCCATCCCGCACAGCGCCGAGGCGGCGGTGAACACCACGATCGAGGCGATCACGAAGGGCTTGCGGCCGTAATAGTCGCCCAGCCGGCCGAAGATCGGCACGGTGATCACCGAGGTCAACAGGTAGGAGGTCGCGACCCAGGCGTAGAGATCGAAGCCGCGCAGCTCGGCCACGATGGTCGGCAAGGCGGTGCCGACCACGGTCTGGTCGAAGGCGACCAGCATCGTGACGAAGGAAATGCCCAGCATTGCCAACAGGGATTCACGAAACGGCAGGACTTGCCCACTCGAATGGTGGGCTCGGGTATGGACGGCCATCTTTTGATCGCGCAACGTTTGACGAGTCAACGATTGCGAGATAGTAGCATGCACGGGTAGGCTACGCCGATGGCGTCTTGCCTGAATCCTGCTCATGGGAGAGATATGGAACCCATTTCAGGCGCCGTCGGCGCCACCCTGTCGCCCGAGGACCTGGACACCTTGCGGCGCGCCAAGCTGGCGCTCGAAAGCCCGTCCCTGACGATGAAGCTGACCAGCGTGGTGGGCGCGCCGATCGAGAAGATGATCGCCAGGCTGCCCGCCTTCGCCACCGACAAGATCAACGACGCCACCGAGATCGCGCTGCGCAAGTGCCTGCATCTGGCGCTGCGCACGCTCGGCAAGTCCGGCGGCGTGGCCAGCGCGGGCGAGACGCCCGACAAGCCCAGCAATTTCCTGCACAAGCTCGCGGTGGCCACCACCGGCGCGGCGGGCGGCGCCTTCGGCCTGTTCGCGCTGCCGGTCGAGCTGCCGGTCACCACCACCCTGATGTTCCGCTCGATCTGCGATATCGCGCGCAGCGAGGGCGAGGACCTGAGCTCGATCGACGCCCAGCTGCAATGCCTGGCCGTGCTCGGCATGGGCGGCGGGTTCGCCAACGCGGGCAGGCAATCAGGCGACGGCGAGGCGGAGCGCGATGCCGATTTCGGCTACTTCGTGCTGCGTGGCGCGCTCGCGCAGGCGGTATCGAAGGCTTCGTCCGAGATCGCCTCGAAGGGGTTCGCCACGCATGGCTCGGCGGCCCTGTTGCGGCTGGTGCAGTCGATCGCCTCGCGCTTCTCGGCGCAGGTGACCGAGCAGATCGCCGCCAAGTCGATCCCGGCGCTCGGCGCGGTGCTCGGCGCCACCGTCAACACGCTGTTCATCGACCACTTCCAGCAGGCCGCGCACGGGCACTTCGCGGTGCGCCGGCTCGAGCGCAAATACGGCACGGCGCCCGTCGAGGCCGCCTATCAGGCGATCGCCACCTGAGCCTCGCGCGGCGGCGCCGCCGCGCCCCGCACGAAGGCCGCGGCATCGTCCAGCGCGCGGCGCGCCTCGGGCATGAAGGGCACCGCCATCTGCCAGACGTGCGGCATGCGCGGCCAGACCTGCAGGTCCACCTCGACGCCGGCCGCGCGGGCCCGCTCGGCGAAACGGCGCGAATCGTCGAGCAGCACCTCGGTGCTGCCGGCCTGGATCAGCAGCGGCGGCAGGCCCGCCGGATCGGCATAGAGTGGTGATAGATAGGGATCGGTCGGGCTCGCGTCGCCGATGTAGAGGCGCGCGGCGCGACCCAGCGCGGCGCCGGCGAACATCGGGTCGGCGCCGTCGTTGCTGCGCAGCGTCTCGCCGGTGGCGGCCAGGTCGGTCCAGGGGGAGAACAGCACCGCGCCGGCCGGCAGCGGCGTGCCGCGATCGCGCAGCGCCACCAGCAGCGCCAGCGCCAGGCCGCCGCCCGCCGAATCGCCGCCGAGCACGATCGTGGCCGGATCGACACCGGCCTCGAGCAGCGCGGCGTAGGCGGCCAGCGCATCCTCGTGGGCAGCCGGGAACGGCGCCTCGGGCGCCAGCCGGTAATCGACCGAGAACGAGCGCGCGCCGGCCTTCGCGGTCAGCGCGAAGACCAGGGGGCGATGCGTGGTGGGAGAACAGAAGTAATAACCGCCGCCGTGGAAGTACAGCAGGGTCGGCGCGGCCCGCCCGTTCACGGGCTCCAGCCATTCGCCGCGCGGCGCGTCGGCCGCGCCGTAGCATTCGCGCAGTTGCCAGCCGGCCGGCACGCGCGTCTGGAACGGGCGCCGGCGCTCGGCCAGCGCGCGCGTGCCCGGCACGTCGATCACGGGCGACAGCGTCTTGGGCCGCACCTGTCGGCGCAGCAACCAGCAAGCCAGTTCGGACTGCCAGCTCATCGAACCTCCTTGGGCAGGGAATCGGCCGTGCGCGGGAACGGCGCCTGCGCCGCGCCCGCGCGACGCGCGGTCAGCTGGCGGGCTCGACCTGCCCGCGAATCTCGCCGGACGGGTGCTCCTTGGTATGGACGTTGAAGTACCACTTGCCCGCCATCAGCTCGGTGACCTGCTGGTCGTTGAGCACCGCCGAGCCCTTGATCGGGCTCGCCAGCGCATCCTTGGCGATCGGCACCTGCACGCCGGCGTTCTGGCCGACCGGAGCCGGGCCGTGGAAGTGCGCGGCGGTCGCCGGGCCGGTCAGGCCGCTGTAGCTGACGGTCCAGACCAGCGTATGGGTCGCCGTGTCGAAGCTCGCGTCGAGCTTGCCCGAGCCCTTGGTGGCTGTCGGCGGGACCTCGCTGGAGGGCTGCAGGTTCGCCGTCAGCTTCGCCGTCTCGGCATGCGCGGCCACCGCCACGAAGGCGCCGAGCAGCACGCCGGTGTTCAGGATACGCAGGATTCGCATGGGATCTCCTTGTCCGTTTTGGAGCGCGCCGACGACGGCCGCGAAGCGGCCGGCCGATCGTCGCTGATGCGATGGTAGACCAACCACCGCCGCCGTGCGCATCGCGCGCCGCGAAGGGGCCCGGACGGCGGCCCGCCGGCCCCGATCGGCACCGCTCGCATTACATCCGTTGCATGACATCCGCCGCATTACATCCGTTTACGCCCGTCATGCGACGCCAGCGCGCAGCGCCCCTCGCAAACGCAGGCAGGGCCGCGCGCGGGCGCGGCTCCAGGGCTTCCGGCGCCGCCGCGCGTTTCTTACCGTCGTAATCCCCGGTCGCCAACCTGCGACGCCGCTTCACGCCAGCGTTTTTACAAAAGCGCCACAATGGCCGCCCGATCGACAAATCGAGGAACAATCCCGTGCCGGTTCGCTCGCCCCCGCCCGCCTTTCCTGTTCCACGGCTGCCACGCGCGACCCTGATCGCGTCCCTGCTCGGCGCGGCAGCCCTCCACACCACGCCGGCCCAGGCGCAGGAATTCGCCCTGTTCGCCGGCCCGCTCTACGGCGCCGGCACGCACACCACCGCCTGGGCACTCGACTACCGCGAGAGCCTCGGCAAGTACGCCGCCGCCAGCTTCACCTGGTACAACGAAGGCCACCTGCCGGGCCATCACCGCGACGGCCAGTCCGTGCAGTTGTGGGGGCAACTGCCGCTCGCCCGGCGCCGCTTCGTGCTGTCCGCGGGCGTGGGCCCCTATCGCTACTTCGATACCGAGGCCGCCGCCGAAGGGCGCGGTTATTCGAACACGCACGGCTGGGGCGTGCTGATGAGCATCCGCGCGGCCTACTACACCTCGCATCGCTGGGTCACGCAGTTGCAGCTCAACCGCGTCCACACCTTCAGCGGCCCCGATACCACCTCGGTGATGTTCGGCATCGGCTACCAGCTCGACGCGCCCGACACGCCGGGCCCGCGCGACTACGCGGCGGGCCGGCTCGACCGCGTGACCCACAACGAGATCACCGGGATGGTCGGCGAGACCATCCTGAACAGCCGCAGCTCGCCCTCCACGCTGGGCGCGAGCCTCGAATACCGGCGCGGGCTGATGAAGTACCTCGACTGGACCGCGACCTATCTCTACGAGGGCTCGAAGCGCGCCACGCGCCGCAACGGCGTGGCCTCCGAACTGTGGGCCACGCGCGCCTTCTTCGACGACAAGCTCACGCTCAGCGCGGGCGCCGGGATGTACATCGCCGTCGACCAGCGCAACATCCGCGGCAACGACATCGGCGACGGCCGCCTGTCGGGCATCGTGTCGATCTCGGCGAGCTACCGGCTCGGCCAGCGCTGGCTCACGCGCGTGACCTGGAACCGCGTGGTGACCCGCTACGACCGCGATACCGACGTGATCCAGGCCGGCCTCGGCTACCGGTTCTGAGCGGCCCGCCCCGCATGGCGCGGGATGGCCGCCGCGGTGCACGATGGAATTTGGCGGCGTTGCGGGATGCCGCCGCGCATGAGACGATCCCCGCCCATGACACCGACCTTCCTCCAGCATGCGCAGGCGCTCGCGCGTGACTCGTACTACGAAGCAACGGCCACCCGCCCGGCCGCCGACGATCCCGTCCTCGACGGCCCGCTCGAAGTCGACGTCTGCGTGATCGGCGCGGGCTTCTCGGGCCTGTCGGTCGCGCTCGACTGCCGCGCGGCCGGCATGAGCGTGGCCGTGCTCGATGCCTACCGCCCCGGCTGGGGCGCCTCGGGCCGCAACGGCGGCCAGGTGATCGGCGGTTTCGCCAAGGATGGCGAGATCGAGCGGCAGCTCGGCAGCGACGGCGCGCGCGCGGCCTGGCAGCTTTCGCTGGCCGGCGTCGAGCTGATCGCCGAGCGCATCGCGCGCCACGGCATCGATTGCGATTTCACGCGCGGCTACCTGACGGTCGCCACCAAGCCGCGCCGCGTGCCGGAGCTGCGCGAATGGATGGACGCCGCGACCCAGCGCTGGGGCCATCCCTCGCTGAGCTGGCTCGATACCGACGCGATCCGCGCGCGCATCGGCTCGCGCCTCTACCTGGCCGGCGTCCACGATCCGCTCTCGGGCCACCTGCATCCGCTCAAGTACTGCCTCGGCCTGGCCGAGGCCGCGCGCCGCGAGGGCGCGCTGCTGTTCGCGCATTCGATGGTCACCGGCGTGGTTCGCGGCGAGCGCCCGCTGGTGCGCACGCGCGGCGGCGAGGTGCGCTGCCGCCACGTCGTGTCCTGCGTCAACGCCGGCCCCGGCGGCTTCCTGCCCGAGCCGATCGAGGCCCGCATCGGCCCGGTGCCCTCCTACATCATCGCCACCGAGCCGCTCGGCGCCGAGCGCGCCGCCGCGCTGATCCCGGGCCGCGAGGCGATCTGCGACAACAATGTCTTTCTGGACTACTACCGGCTCTCGGCCGACCACCGGATGCTGTTCGGCGGGCGCGCGAGCTCGGCGGGCGCTGCCCCGGCCGAACTGACGGCCGCCATCCGCACGCGCATGATCGAGGTGTTCCCGCAACTCGCCGACGCGCGCATCGAGCACGCCTGGGGCGGGTTCGTCGACGTCACGCGCAATCGCGCGCCCGACTTCGGCGCGCTCGACCCCAACTACTTCTACCTGCAGGGCTACAGCGGCCATGGCGTGGCGTTGACGGGCATCGCCGGGCGCGCGGTGGCGCGGGCGATCGCCGGCGAGCGCGACAGCTTCGAGCTGTTCGCGCGGCTGCGGCACCGGCGCTTCCCCGGCGGCCCGGCCTGGCGCCAGCCCGCGCTCGAGCTCGGCATGCTCTACCACCAGTTGCTCGAACGCTTCTGAACCCCCGCCGGGCCCTCGCTCAGAGCGTGCCCATCCCGCCGTCGGCGATGATCTCGCTGCCGACGATGAAGGCCGATTCGCTGGCCGCCAGGTGCAGCACGGTCGAGGCGATCTCGGCCGGCTCGCCGAAACGGCCGAGCGGCACCTGGGCGCGGATCTGCTCGGACGCCGCCGCGAGGCCCACCGCATCGAAGCCGAACTTGTCGTAGAGCGGCGTGGTCACCGGGCCCGGGCTCACCACGTTGACGCGCACGCCACGCGGCAGCAGCTCGGCCGACAGCGTCTTCACCAGCGAGATCAGCGCCGCCTTGCTGGCCGCGTAGATCGACGAGGTCGGCATGCCGATATGCGCGTTGATCGAGCCGTTCAGCACGATCGAGGCGCCGCGGTTCAGCAGCGGCAGCAGCGCCTGGATCTGGAAATAGGCGCCCTTCACGTTGCTGTCGAAGGTCAGGTCCCAGAGCGCCTCGTCGGCGTCCTCGAAGGGCACCAGCTTCGCCACCCCCGCATTGACGAACACCGCGTCGAGCCGCAGCCCCGCCGCGGCGATCGCCTCGGCCAGCTCGCGCGCGGCGGCCGCCGTGCCGGTGGTGTTGCGGATCGCCAGCGCGTCGGCGCCGAGCGAGGCGCGGGCGCTGTCGAGCGTGGCCGCGTCGCGGCCGGTGATGATCACGCGCGCGCCCTCGGCCACGAAAGCCTGGGCGGCCGCGAGGCCGATGCCGCTGTTGCCGCCCGTGACGAGGACGGTCTTGCCGGTGAAACGGTTCATGTCGGTGCTCCTTGGAGAGAAGAAGTCGTTCGACTTCGGTGCAGCCATGATGGACGCTTCAACTTGCCTTGCCGTACCATCCCGTCGATGAACACGTTCGAAGGAGTCGAACATGTTGTCCGACGATGAACTGGCCCTGCTCGACGCGATCCGCGAGACCGGCAGCCTGACGCGTGCCGCCGCCCGCCTGGGCAAGGCGCCGTCGACAGTCTCCCACGCGGCGCGGCAGCTCGAGGCGCGCTTCGATGCGCTGCTGTTCGACCGGCGCCGCTACCGGCTGCAGCTCACGCCGGCCGGCAAGCTGCTGGCCGAGGATGCGGCGCGGCTGATGCAGGACGTGGCGCGGCTCGCCCGGCGCGTGCGCCAGGTCGCCAGCGGCTGGGAGGACCGGCTGTGGATCGTGACCGACGAGGTGATCGAGTTCGCGCTGCTGGCGCCGCTGATCCGCGATTTCGACGGGCTCGACTCGGGCGTGGCGCTGCGCATCACGCACGAGGTGCTGGGCGGCACCTGGGAAGCGCTGCGCGACGGCCGCGCCGACCTGATCGTCGGCGCCACCAACGAGCCGCCGGCGATGGCGAACCTGCGCTGGCTCGAACTGGGCGCGATGGACTGGGTGTTCGCCGTCTCGCCGCGGCACCCGCTCGCCGGCGAGCCGGAGCCGCTCACGCGCGAGGCGATCGCCCGGCATCGCGCCGTGGTGGTGGCCGATTCCTCGCGCGCCACGGCCGGCCGCGCCTATGGCGTGCTCGGCGGCCAGCCTTCGCTGGCGCTGCCCACCATGCAGGCGAAGATCGTCGCGCAGCGCGAGGCGCTCGGCGTGGGCTGGCTGCCGCGCGAGCGGATCGCCTCGCTGCTCGCCAGCGGCGCGCTGCTCGAGAAACGCACCGCCGATCCGCGCGAGCCGAACCTGCTCTACGCGGCCTGGCGCGGCGATCGCGAGGGCCGCGCCCTGCAATGGTGGATCGAGAAACTGAAGGCGCCGCGCCTGGCGCGGCGGCTGGTGCGCGGCACCGATACCTTCGCATGACGGTGCCGGCGAACGGGAAGAAAACGGAAGGACAATGACGAAGCGGCCCGCCGCCCCTCGAGGACGGCGGGCCGCTCGCGCGTTCAGTGCGCGCCGCCCGCATCGGCCGGCGCGTTCGAACGTGCCGGCTTGGTGATCCAGATCAGCGGGATGATCGCGATGAAGATCAGCGCCGAGATGTAGAACACGTCGTTGAGCCCCATCACCGCGGCCTGCCCGTCGACCGACAGGTTGAACAGCGCATGCGCCGTATCGCGCCCGACGTGCAGCAGCGATTGCGTCGAATCGATTGACTGGCTGAAGTCGGGGTTGGTCGCGTTGGCCTGCTCGGTCAGCCGCTCGTGGTGCAGCACCGTGCGGTTGTTCCAGGCATTGCCGATCACCGAGGTGCCCACCGCGCCGCAGAAGGTCCGCCCGAAATTCGAGAGCCCCGCGGCGGCCGGGATCTTCTCGGGCGGCAGGCCCGAGAGGATGATCGCGGTCAGCGGCACGAAGAACATCGCCATCGGGATGCCCTGCAGCAGGGTCGGCAGCACCAGGTCCCAGTTCGACACGTCGGTGTAGAAGCGGGTGCGCATGAAGAACACCGCGGCGAAGCTGATGAAGGCCAGGGTGGCGATATAGCGGGCATCGGTGCGCGGCAGGATGCGCGCCATCAGCGGCGTGAGCAGGATCGCGAACACCCCGAGCGGCGCGGTGGTCAGCCCCGAATCGACGGCGCGGTAGCCGAGATACTCCTGCATCCACTGCGGCAGCAGCACCAGGGTGCCGAAGAACATGCCGTAGGCCACCGACAGCGCGATCGTGCCGCCCGCGAAATTGCGCTGCTTGAACAGGCGGATGTCGACCACCGGGTTCTTCTCGGTCAGCTCCCAGATCACGAAGAAGGCGAAGCCGACCGCCGCGACGATCGCCAGCGCCATGATGAAGGGCGAATTGAACCAGTCGAGGTCCTTGCCCTTGTCGAGCATCACCTGCAGCGAGGCCACCCAGACGATCAGCAGCATCAGCCCGACCGTGTCGATCGGCAGGCGCCGCGTCTGCGATTCGCGCTCGCGGAAGATCGACCAGGTCACCGCGGCCGCGAAGATGCCGACCGGGATGTTGATGTAGAAGATCCAGGACCAGTTGTAGTCGTAGGTGATCCAGCCGCCCAGCGAGGGGCCGGCGATCGGCCCGACCAGGGTCGTCATCGACCACAGCGCGAGCGCGGTCGATGACTTCTGCTTGGGCCAGGCGCCCAGCAGCAGCGCTTGCGAGAGCGGCGCGAGCGGGCCGGCGACGGCCCCTTGCAGGATCCGCGCGGCCAGCAGGGTCGGCAGGTTCGGCGCGATCCCGCACAGCCAGGAGGCCAGCACGAACAGCAGGATCGCGGTGACGAACAGGCGTACCTGGCCGAAGCGCTGGGTGAGCCAGCCGGTGAGCGGGATCGACACGGCGTTGGCCGCCGCGAAGATCGTGATCACCCAGGTGCCCTCGTCGACCGAGACGCCGAGTTCGCCCGAGATGGTCGGGATCGCCACGTTCGCGATCGACGAGTCGAGCACGTTCATGAACATCGCGAGCGACACGGCGACCGTGCCGAGCGCGAGCTTGGCGCCCGTGAGGGGGCGCGGGACGGTGGAGGAATCCATGGCCATGATCCGATGGAAGGCGCGGGCGCCGCCTCAGGCGCGCGGCGCCGTGGCGGGACGCGATACCTGGGCCGCGCGCGCCGGGCCGCCGGCCGCGTTCTGCTCGATGATGCGCGCGATCTCCGCGTCGGCCTCGTCGCCGTACTTGGCGAACACGTCGGTCTGGTAGACGCTGTTCTGCACGCTGCCGAGCTGGCTGCCGCTCTCGTCCTTGATGTCGACGTCGACCTGCATCGACAGGCCGATGCGCAGCGGATGCCGTTCGAGTTCCTGCGGGTCCAGCGCGATGCGCACCGGCAGGCGCTGCACCACCTTGATCCAGTTGCCGGTGGCGTTCTGCGCCGGCAGCAGGGAGAAGGCCGAGCCGGTGCCGGCCGAGAAGCCGATCACCTTGCCGTGGTACTTCACCGAGGAGCCGTAGATATCGGCCGTCACGCTCACCGGCTGGCCGATGCGCATATGGTCGAGCTGCACTTCCTTGAAGTTGGCGTCGACCCAGATCTGGCCGAGCGGCACCACCGACATCAGCGGCGTGCCCGGCGAGACGCGCTGGCCGACCTGCACCGAGCGCTTGGCCACGTAGCCCGTGACCGGCGCCGGCAGCGTGTTGCGCGCGTTGTTGAGGTAGGCGTTGCGCACCGTGGCGGCGGCGGCCAGCACGTCGGGATGGTTGGCCACCGTGGTGTTGGCGGTCAGCGCGACGTTGGCGGCGAGCTGCTGCTTCGCGGCGTCGAGCGAGGCCTGCGCGGCCTTCACGGCGTCGCGCGCATGCGAGATCTCTTCCTGCGAGACGGCGCCGGTCTGCGCCACCGCCAGACGGCGGCGCAGGTCGTCCTGCGCCTTGGACAAATCGGACTCGCGCTGGGCCACCTGGGCGCGATACTGGTCGTCGTCGGCATAGAGGCCGCGCACGCGGCGCACCGTCTGCGCCAGGTTCGCCTCGGCCGATTGCAGCGCGATCGCCGCGTCGGCGGGATCGAGCTTGACCAGCGGCTGGCCGATGCGGATCAACTGCGTGTCGTCGGCGTTCACCGCGATCACGGTGCCGGTGACCTGCGGCGTGATCTGCACCACGTTGCCGTTCACGTAGGCGTCGTCGGTTTCCTCGTGGAAACGCGCGACCAGGAAGTAGTAGAGGCCATAGGCGATCGCCGCGATCACGATCGCGAGGATCAGCAGCGTCATCATGCGCTTGCGCTTGCCGTTCTGCGCGGCGGGTGCCGCGGCTTGCTGTTGGGGTTCGCTCATCGCGAGGTTCTCCGTCGTGGCCCGTGCTTGTCGCAACGGGCCTGATCCACTATCGATTCGAAAAAAATCCGGAAACTCAGCCTGCCTGCGCGCCCGAGGCGGCAGCGGCCGGCGCGGCCGCCGCCTCGCCCGGCACGTCCGCGGTGGCGGGCGCCGCCTTCGGTTTCGCGTCGGGTGCCGCGAGCGGCGTGCCGCTTGCGTCGAAGCCGCCGCCCAGCGCGCTGATCAGGCCGATCTGCAGGTCGCGGCGACGCATCACCAGGTTGGTGACGGTCTGCTCCGCGCCCAGGCGGTTGATGTCGGCGCTGAGCACCTGCAGTTGCGGCGCGAGACCCGCCTTGTAGCGGATCACGGCGAGATCGTAGGCGCGCGTCTGGGCGTCGAGCGCGCGCTGCGCGTCGCCCATCTGCTTGTCCAGCGCGCGGATCGAGGCGACCTGGGTGGCCACGTCGTTGAGCGCGCCGATCAGCGTCTGGTTGTAGTTCGCCACGTCCAGGTCGAAGTCGGCGTAGCGCCCCTTCAGTTGCGCGCGCAAGGCGCCGGCGTCGAAGATCGGCAGGTGCACGGCGGGGCCGAACTGCGCCTGGCGGCTCGCGAACTTCAGGAACTGGCCCCAGCCGAAGGCATCGAAGCCGAAACCGGCGGCGAGGTTCACGTCCGGGAAGAATTCGGCCTTCGCCTCCTTCACGTCGTGCATCGCGCCCTCGACCTGCCAGCGCGCGGCGATCAGGTCGGGGCGGCGCGCCACCAGGTCGGCGGGAATGTTGCCGGGCAGCTCGACCGCGCCGCCGGGCTTGAGCACCGGCGTGGCGATCGCCAGCCCCCGGTCGGGGCCCTTGCCGAGCAGGGCCGCGAGCTGGTAGCGCGTGGTGGTGATCTGCCCGTCCAGTTCCGACAGCGAGGATTCGCTGGTGGCCACGTTGCCGCGCGCGGTCTGGCGCTCGACATTGGTGTCGAGCCCGGCGCCGACGCGGCCCTCGGTGATCCTGCCGACCGTCTCGCGATTGCCGATCTCGCGCTGGGCGATGTCGCGCAGCGCATAGAGCTGGGCCAACTGGTTGTAGGTGCGCGCCACCGATACCGCCAGCGTCACGCGCGCCTGTTGCACCTCGGCCTGGGCGGCCTTCTGCTGCGAGACCGCCGAGCGCAGCCGTTCGCGGTTCTTGCCCCACAGATCGAGTTCCCAGGAGGCGCTGGCCAGCACGTTGTTCTCGCTGTACCAGTTGCCGCCATAGGGCGGCGGATACAGGCCGTTGCCCGAGTAGAGCTCGCGCGTCCAGGAATAGCTCGCGTCGACCTTCGGCATCAGCGCGGCGCGCGAGGACTCGATGTAGGACGAAGCCTTCGCGAGGCGCGCCTGCGCCTGGGCGATGCTCGGGTTGCCCGCGATCGCCTCGTCGATCAGCTTCGGCAACTGCGGATCGCCGAACTGGCTCGCCCAGTCGAGCGTCGGCCAGTGGCCGCCCTCGGCGGGCAGGCTCTGGCTGGTCTCGAGCTGGGTGGCCGGCGTGATCTGCTTGTCGCTGTGGATGCCGATGTAGTTGGCGCAGCCGGCCAGCGCGAAGGCCGCCAGCGCCGCCATCGACGCCGCGCGGATCGCGCGCAGCGAGATCGGAGTGGACTGCGCGATCATCGTGAGACTCCACGGCGCACCATCCTGCCTGTGACGGTATTCATAGGAAAACGACTCCCTGCATTGATGGACTAGACAACTATCAAAAGACAATAAGCGCGCCCGAAACCGCCCCGCGCGCCGAACTCAGCCGCCATTCGCGAGAATCCGCTTCAGCATCCGGACCAGCGCCTCGGCTTCCTCCGCGACCAGCCCGTCGAGGCCCTCGTCGCGCACCGCCTCGAACAGCGCCGGCATGGCCGCCGCGAGCTCGCAGCCCGCCGCGGTGAGCGCCAGCCGCACCACCCGGCGATCCTCCAGCGCGCGCACCCGCTGCAACAGCCCGCGCGACTCGACGCGATCGAGCACGCGCGTGATCGCGCTGGCATCGACGCAGCATTCGCGCGCGAGATCGGCCGCGGTCTCGCAATGGCCGGCCGCCAGCAGGAACAGCACCTTGCCCTGCACGCCCGTCACGCCAAGCTCGGCCAGCGCGCGATGGGTGATCCGCTGCGTCATCCGCGCGTGCGTCTGCGTCAGCAGGTAGCCGAGGCTCGCGCCATGCTCGTCGCTGGGCACCGTCAGCGCCTGCGCGGGCAGGTGCAGCGGCTTGCCGGGCGCGCCGCTCATGCCGGCGCGCCGTCCGGCGCGAACTCGCGTGCCAGCTCGGCCAGCGCCTGGTCGAGCGCCTGCGCGCGCGGCGCGCCGAAGCGGCCCTCGAAGGCGGCCTGCGCGGCATGCCAGTGCCGCATCGCCTCCGCCAGGCGGCACTGGCCGGCCGGCGTCAAGGTGAAACGCTGCCGCCGGCCGCCGCCTTCGTCCTGCGTCTGCAACACCAGCGCCTCGCGCAGCAAGGGCTTGAGCGTGCGCACCAGGGTCGTGCGATCGGTCGAGGTGGCGCGCGCCAGCTCAAGCATGGTCGCGCTGGCCTGCGCGCTCAGGAAACGCAGAATGCTGAATTGCGACGGCGTCACGCCGGCTTGCGACAGATACAACTCGTAGAACCGGGAGACATGACGCGCGGCCTGGCGAATCGCAAAACAGTGGTCCGTATCGGGGGGCTCTCTGTGCATGCGCACAGACTAGAGATGGAGGGCCGGGTCATCAACGCCGCCAGACGCAACCCATTATCACTGTCACGACAAGAATCGACGCGACAAGGATTTTAAGCGTCTGCCGGGAATGCCGAGGCGCAGCCGGCGAAATGAGAATGAAAGGATAAGTCGGCGCGGGCGCGCGCCTGGGCGAGCCGGCTCAGCGCGGCACCGGTGCGTTCGCGCTTTCGAAGAAGCCGACCGTGTGCTCGATGAAGCTGCGCACCTTGGCCGGCAGCAGGGTGCGGGAGCTGTAAGCCAGGCGGATCTCGGCGCCCATGTCGACCAGCGGAAAATCGGGCAGCACCGAGACCAGTTGCCCGCTCTCCAGATATTCCTCGACCACCGAGGTCGGCAGCATGCCGAGCCCGAAGCCCTTCAGAACCAAGCCGAGATTGAAGGGCGCGTTGTTCGACTCGATCTCGTAGCGAAACGGCACCGTGAGCGCTTCCCCGTCGACGCGAAAGCGCATTTCGGGCTTGCGGATCGAGGTCGAGAAGGCCACCACCATGTGGTCGGCGATCTGCGAGGGATGCGTGGGCGTGCCGGCGCGCGCCAGGTACTCGGGCGAACTCACCAGCTCGAACGGGATCATCTCCATCAGCCGCGTGACCACCGTGTCCGAGGTCAGCATGAAGGGCAGCAGCAGGCCGATGTCGTAGCCTTCGGCCACCAGGTCGACGGGGCGCTCGGCCAGCGTCACGTCGATGCTGACCTTCGGATACTTGCGCTTGTAGCTGGCGATCAGCGGCAGCAGGCGATGGGTGGTGGCGGTGGCATGCGAGATCACGCGCAGCACGCCGCTGGGTTCGCGCGCCTGGGTCGAGGCGCCCTCTTCGAGCGCGTCGAGATCCGCGATCACGCGCACGCAGCCTTCGTAGAACTGCTCGGCGGCTTCGGTCAGCGAGATCTGCCGCGTGGTGCGATGGAACAGGCGCACGCCGAGCCGCTTCTCCAGCGATGCGACCGCGCGCGAGACGACCGGCGTGGACAGGCCCAGCATGTCGGCCGCACGCGTGAAGCCTCGGGCTTCGACGACCGAACAGAAGATACGCAAGCTATCGATATATTCCATGACGACTTTTCCGGGTAGCGTGCGCGATTCGACACGGATGGCGCGGGATGGCCGCGCGGCCGCCACATCGCCGTCGGTCGGGTTTCGCTCGTGGCGAAACGCATCGTCGATTGCGGCGACGAGGAACCGTACGAAAAGGAGGGCGGCGGCGGTATTTTATCGTGTCCGATGGGAGCTCGCCGGGCTTGGCGGCACTGCTTCATCGCGCGATCGAGTGTAACGTCGTGAAGACGTGACTCGCGTGCGAATATTGTGAATCGTCTGGCGAATCACGCACGCGCGACGCGGGCCGATCGAGCCGCGGACGATGCGCGGGAGCGGCGCGGAGGATGCGGCAAGAGGCGGCAATGGCCCGGCGGCGGCGCGCGGGCCACGCCGAAGCAGGCGGCCAGGCCGCCTGCCCGAGCGCACTTACTTGGTGGTGTAGCCGCCGTTGATCAGGATCGTCTGCCCCGTGATCCACCAGCCATCGCTGACCAGATGCCGGATGAAGGGCACCACGTCCTCGATGTCGGTCAGGCCCGTCTTCGAGAACGGCGAGAGCGCCGCCGCCGTGCGGTGATAGGCGACCGCGTCGGCACCTTCGGCGGGATAGAAGAACGGCGTATCCATCGGGCCGGGGCCCACCGCCGTGACCGAGATGCCGCGTGCGCCGAACTCCTTGGCCGCCGCGCGCGTGAAGTGCTCGACCGGCGCCTTGGTGCCTGCGTAGGCCGCGTAGAACGGCGTGAAGGCGCCGAGCAGCGAGGTCACCAGGGTGCAGACCTTGCCGTTGTCGCGCACATGCTTGCCCGCTTCGCGCAGGAACAGGAAAGCCGTCTTGGCGTTGACCGCCGCCATCTCGTCGTACTCGGCCTCGCTGATTTCCGTGAATGCTTTCTTCAGCACCTTGCCGACCGTGTTGATCGCGATGTCGGGCTGGCCGATCGCCGCGACGGTATCGGCGAACAGCTTCTCGACCGCCGCGCCGGTGGTCAGGTCGGCCTGGAAGGCGACCGCCTCGGCACCGGCCGCGCGGATCGCGGCGACGGTCTCGTCGGCCGCCGCGCGCGAGCTCGCGCTGTTGTAGTGGATCGCCACCGCCCGCGCGCCCTGTTCGGCCAGGTCGCGCGCGATCAGCCCGCCCAGGTTCTTCGCGCCGCCGGCGATCAGTGCCGTCTTGCCCTTGATTCCGTGATCCGCCATCGCTGTTCTCCTCGTGTCCGCAAGGTTCGGGGTCCGGATCAATACCGGGCGCGCCGCGGGACGCGCCGCGCCGGCCGGACCCAGCCGGACCCGCCAGTATAGGAATGAATCGTGGCGGGATTTGTCGGGAATTTCACGCCGGAATCCGATAACACTGCGGTCGTGGCGCGGCGACGCCGATCTCACCATGCTTGACATTCGTTCGTGCCATTTGCGACTAGCATCGCGCGAAGCGTGGTCGTCCCCCCACGCCGCACGAGGCATACGATGCAGCCAGCTCCTGTCGAACACCATCGATTCCAGAGCGCCGACCCCGACGAAGTCTCGGCATTCATCCGTCAAATCTACGCGGACAACCGCTTCGCCGCGCATCGCGCCGGCGCGCGCGAGATCAGCATCGCCGGGCAGGCCTGGAACGGCATCAGCATCTGCGACGTCGACTACGACATCCCGTTTCGCTTCGATTCCGAACTGGCACGACCGAATTACCTGATCCTGTCCTGCACGCGCGGCGGCGCACGTTATTCGCGCGGGCGCCTTGCCACCGATTGCGCGCCCGGCGACGTGATCCCCATCTCGTCGACCGGCAATTCCACCTGCATCGCGCACGACGACGGGCTCGCGCATCTGTCGGTCCATGTCGATGCCGGGCAGTTGAACCGCTTTGCCGCGCAATGGCTGGGCGAGCCGCTCGACGCCCCCATCCTGTTCGACCTGAAACCGCTGCGTGCCGATGTTGCCGCGCAATGGAACCTCGCCGCCGGCTGCCTACGGCAGATGCTGCTCATGGCGCCTGTGCCCGAGGCCGCCGCGCAGGGAATCGTCGAGCACATGATGAAGATGCTGCTCGAGGGCCAGCCTCACGGACATCGCCAGCGCTTCACCAACCCGCATCCCGCCGACGAGACGCTGGCGCGCAGCGCCATCGACCTGATCCGCGCCGATCCACTGCGCTGGAAGTCGATCACCACCCTCGCCCACGCGCTCGGCTGCGCGACCGGCATGCTCGAACACGCGATCCGTCGCCATGCCGGCAGGACCTCGGCCGAGCTGCTCGTCGAGGCGCGGCTCGACCGGCTGCATCGCGCCCTGCTCTCGGCCGGCGGCGCCCAGGGTTTCGTCGAAACCCTGCGCGAACATGGCTTCGCCATCTCGAACCGCTTCCTGCTGGCCTATGAGCGGCGTTTCGGCGAGGCGCCGAGTTCGACCTGGCGGCGCAATCCCAACCGGCCGCTCGATGCGACACGCGTCGACGCGGGCACGCGCGATCTGTGCGAAGCCAGCATCGATCGCTACATCGATGCCAACCTCTCGCGTCCGATCGGCGTCGGCGATCTCGCGGGGCTGGTCGGGCTCAGCGAATACGACACGATCGAGGCCTTCAAGGCCGCCTTCTCGCGCACGCCGAAGCAATACCTGATCGAGCGGCGGCTGGCGCACGCGCGGGCCATGCTGCGCGACGGCTCGGCGACCATCCTCGCGATCGCGATGGCCTGCGGCTTCGGCACCCAGAGCCACCTGACCGCGACCATGCGCATGCATTTCGGCGAAACGCCGGGCCAGATCCGCAAGCGCGGCACCGGGGCATGATCGAGGGCGGGAATATCGCCTTCGATCTCGCTCGAAAAACAAAAAGAAAATCGCGGAAAAATATCCTGGTTCATTGACGAGAAATCGCCATTCTCAATGGCTCAATAGGAGCCACGTCAACGATCTTCGGGTTTATGAACCAAAGTCAAAATCCCGGATAAATTCATTCCAGCAACAACGCTTTCATATCGCGATCAAAAGCTTGCATCGCGTAATGTTGTTGTGCATATTCCCGAAAGGCGTGCAGGCCGCGTCAAGGCCGTCGATTGACGTCGACACGGCTTCTCACTACGCACTCCTGATCAAAAACACGAATAATTTCCGAGAGAATCCATCATGTCGATCCAATTGTTTTCCAAGCAAGCGAAACACGCCAGATTGGCCCGGATGTTTGCACTGCTGCCGATCTGCGCGGCCGCGCTCACGGCCGGCGTGCAGGAAGCCAGCGCGCACGGCGCGATCGGTACGCCGATCGCGCGTCAGTATCAATGCCGGCTCGAGGGCGGCTACTGGGATCCGGCCGACGGCAGCGGCATCGCGCATACCGATTGTCGCGCCGCCTACCAGAACGGTGGCAACTCGGCCTATCCATTCACGCAGTGGAACGAGTTCTCGGCCAACCCGATCGGCCAGGGCGACGACCTGGAGAAGCTGCAGCAAGCCGTGCCCGACGGCCTGCTCTGCGCGGGCGGCGACAAGAAGAAATCCGGCATCGACGTGCCGGCCGTGGCCTGGCGCAAGACCCGCGTGACGCCGGTGGGCGGCAAGATCGACGTGACCTGGGAAAACACCCAGAGCCACACGCCGTCGGTGATGCGCATCTACCTGAGCAAGCCCGGCTACAACCCGCAACAGCCGCTGCGCTGGGCCGATCTCGACAAGATCTACGACGCGCCGGCACCGGCTCCGCAGCCGGCCAACGGCGGCGGCCACCTGCCCGGCACCGTCACCTCGTTCTACAAGCTGAGCGTGCCGCTGCCGGCCGGACGCACCGGCGACGCCGTGCTGTACAGCTACTGGCAGCGCCGCGATGCGGGCAACGAGGGTTTCTTCAACTGCAGCGACATCACCATCCTGCCGGGGCGCTGAGCCGCGTCGCCGCTCGCCCGTCCCTGGAGCGGCTTCGAAAACGCCAAGCGGGCGGCAGCTGGCCATCGCGCTCGCCGGCCGACAATCCTGATCGGCGGGCAAGCGCTGCACCGCTGCCCGTAACGCCTCGCGCCCGGCAATCCATGCCGATGTCGGGCGCATGTCCCGTCGAACGACACATTCCACCACGACAGACACCGGCTCGCGAGCCGGCAAGCGCCTCACCCTCTCGCGGCTTCACGCCGACAGGACGGCGATCAAGCCTTCGCCGCCTCGAAGGTTGACAACTCAATTTGCCGGCGATCATTATCTCGAAAAATACCGGCGCAAGAGGCGATGCATCGCCCGGACCGGGCATGACTGCACGAGGCATGGTCGTATGGTTCGGCCATGAGGTACGCAGCGGGAATCAGGGCCGTCCCGATCGAGATACGCCTGCTCGACAGGCACGAACGGATCGTCGTCGGCGAGCGGGAAGGTCGCTCGTCCCGGCGCAACCGCTCATGGATTGTGGCGGAAGGTTGTTCGGCATTGCCGTGAAATCGCCTTTCCTATCGAGCCATTGTTCATCCGTGACCAGCACCGTACCGCCTGCCCGCCTCCTGCCGCTGACGACCGCCAGCGAGCCATCCCTCCGGAACTTGAACGCGGGCATCGCTACGGCATCCTCATCATTACCCAAGCCCCACCATACGATCGTCGTCACGCTCCGTAACGGCCCGCCGAGGCCGACGGAGCATTCTCTCCATTTCGCACGAGGACACGATGAACTGGATTCACGACATCCTTCAGAAGTCCCCCGATATCGCGCTGTTCCTGTCGCTGGCGGCCGGCTACTTCATCGGCCAGATCAACTTCGGCAAATTCCAGCTCGGCGGCGTCGGCGGCTCGCTGCTCGCGGCCGTGGTGATCAGCCAGGCCGGCGTGACCATCGACGACGGCGTGAAGACCGTGATGTTCGCGGTCTTCATCTATGCCGTCGGGTATGACTCGGGTCCCGGCTTCTTCAATTCCCTGAATCGCAATTCGCTGCGCGAGATCGCCATGGCGGTGTTCCTGGCCGTCTCCGCGCTGGTCACGGTGATCGTCTGCGCGAAGCTGTTCCACCTGAACAAGGGACTCGCGGCAGGCCTCGCGGGCGGCGCGCTGACCCAGTCGGCCATCATCGGCACGGCCGGCGACGCGATCGCCAGGCTCGGCCTGCCGGCCGACCAGGTCAAGTCGATGCAGGCCGATGTCGCCATCGCCTACGCGGTCACCTATGTGTTCGGCTCGCTCGGCGCCATCATCGTCTGCGTGAACGTGCTGCCGAAGTTCATGGGCCAGGGGCTGCGCGAGGCCGCGCTCGATGCCGAGCAGGCGCTGGCCGGCGGCAGGTCCGCGCCTGCCGCGGGACAGGTCGCCGTGCTGCCGGAACTGATCGGGCGCATGTATCGCGTGCGCGGCGGCGCCGGACGCACCGTGAAGGAGATCGAGGTCGCGCACCAGGACTTCCTGACGATCGAGAAGATCCGGCGTGCCGGCAAGGCCGTCGAGCCGCGCCCCGACGTGATGCTGCGGGCCGACGACGTGGTGCTGCTGGTCGGCCGTCGCGAAGGCATCATCGATGCGGCCGCCACCATCGGCGACGAACTGCCCGGCGGCGACGGCTTCGGCGCGGTGATGCAGACTCGCCAGGCCGTGTTCACGCGCAAGGGCATGAACCACACGACGATCGCGGCGGTACGCGCCAATGTTGATCGCGACCTGCGCCACGGCGTGTTCATCCAGGGCGTGACGCGCGCGGGCCAGCCGCTGCCGATCCTGCCCGAGACCGAGCTGATGCACGGCGACGTGGTGACCTTCTACGGATCGCCGCAGGACACCAGGCGGGCTGCCGACGAAACCGGCTATGAACTGCCCTATACGAACAAGACCGACTTCATCTACATGGGCGTCGGGCTGGTGGTCGGGCTGCTGCTCGGACTGATCGTGGTGAACCTGGCGGGCATACCACTCACGCTGGGCTCCGGCGGCGGCTGCCTGCTCGCCGGCCTGCTGTTCGGCTGGATGCGCGGCAAGCATCCGATGTACGGCGTGATGCACTCGGCCGCCTCGCGGCTGCTGCAGGACTTCGGGCTCGCCGTGTTCGTCGCCGTGGTCGGCCTGAACTCCGGGCTGCAGGCGGTGGCCACGGTCAAGCAGAGCGGCGTGACGATCTTCCTGCTCGGCGTGTTCGTCACCCTGTTCCCCTTGATCCTGACCATGCTGTTCGGCCGCTACGTGCTGCGCTACCGCAACGCGGCGATCCTGGCCGGCGCGCTGAGCGGCTCGCGCAGCGCCAATCCCGCCTTCGGCGGCGTGCTCGACAAGGCCGAGAGCGCCGTGCCGACCGTGCCGTTCGCGATCACCTATGCGATCGCCAACGTGCTGCTGACCCTGCTGGGACCGCTGGTCGTCGGCCTGGTCTGAGCGACGACGCGTCGATTTCCGTTTTCCACTGTGCCGGCGGCAACGGCCACCAGAGGGCGTGCCCAGGCAGTCACCTAGGATGGAGTCCGTATCATGGCGAGACGCAGGAACAAGCAGCACGACCGGGCCAAATTCGCGGCGCTCAGCCCGTTCGAGCTGAAGGACGAACTGATCAAGGCGGCCGGCGGCGCGGCGGTGGCACGCCCAGCCAACGCGACCATGCTCAATGCCGGGCGCGGCAACCCGAACTTCCTCGCCACCATCCCGCGCCATGGCTTCTGGCAGCTCGGCCTGTTCGCGATGCGCGAGGCCGAGCGCTCGTTCGCCTACATGCCGGAAGGCATCGGCGGCTTTCCCAAGCACGAGGGCATCGTCGAGCGCTTCGAGCTGTTCCTGCGCGAGGAAAAGGACAAGCCCGGCATCGGCTTCCTGCGCGGCGCCGTGTCCTACGTGCGCGACCAGCTCGGCCTGTCGGCCGGCGATTTCCTCTACGAGATGTGCGAGGGCATCCTCGGCGCCAACTACCCGGTGCCGGATCGCATGCTGACGCTGTCCGAGCGGATAGTCGGCCAGTACCTGCGCCGCGAGATGATCGGCAAGCATCCCTTCGTCGGCGAGTTCGACGTGTTCGCGGTCGAGGGCGGCACCGCCGCGATGACCTACATCTTCAACACCATGCGCGAGAACCGGCTGATCCAGCCGGGCGACACGATCGCGCTGGGCATGCCGATCTTCACGCCCTACATCGAGATCCCCAAGCTCAACGACTACCAGCTGAACGTCGTCAACCTGAACGCCTCGGTCGAGAGCAACTGGCAGTACTCGAACGAGGAGCTCGACAAGCTGCGCGACCCGAAGGTCAAGGCCTTCTTCCTGGTCAATCCGAGCAACCCGCCCTCGGTGAAGATCAGCGACGAGAGCCTGCGCTATATCGCCGGGATCGTCGAGGAGCGTCCCGACCTGGTGCTGCTGACCGACGACGTCTACGGCACCTTCGCCGACGATTTCGTCTCCCTGTTCGCGCTCGCGCCGAAGAACACCATCCTGGTCTATTCGTACTCCAAGTATTTCGGCGCGACGGGCTGGCGCCTGGGCACCATCGCGACGCATCGCGACAACGTGCTCGACCGCCTGATCGGCGAGCTGCCGAAGGCGGTGAAGCGCGAGCTGCATGCGCGCTACGAGTCGATCACCACCGACCCCGACTCGCTGAAGTTCATCGATCGCCTGGTAGCCGACAGCCGCACCGTGGCGCTCAATCACACGGCCGGCCTCTCGACGCCGCAGCAAGTGCAGATGGTGCTCTTCTCGCTGTTCTCGCTGATGGACACGCCCGATGCCTACAAGAACGCGCTCAAGCGGCTGATCCGCAGCCGCAAGCGCGCGCTCTACGAGGAAGTGGGCATCTCGTTCGAGGACGACGATCCGAACCAGGTCGACTACTACACGATCCTCGATCTGGAATTCCTCGGCGAACGTGCCTTCGGACGCGAGTTCGTCGACTGGTTGTTCGAGAACACCGAGCCTTCGGAGCTGCTGTTCCGGCTGGCCAGCGATGCGCGCGTGGTACTGCTGCCGGGCCGCGGATTCGGCACCGCGCATCCCTCGGGGCGCGTGTCGCTGGCGAACCTCAACGAATCGGATTACCGCAAGATCGGCAAGGCGCTGCGCAAGCTGATCGAGGAATACGTCGAGCGCTTCAATGCCGATACGGGCAGGAAGCTCGATACCGAAACCGTGAAGTAAGCGTCGAATCCCCCTTTCGGCCGCGTGCGGCGACGGACTCGCATCGAGGCCCGAAACCGGCTGAACCCATAAACAAGAAACCCCGCTCAAAGGCGGGGTTCATCTCTTCTACCGCTTCCGTTTAAGGAAACTCAAAAGGGAATATCGTCATCCATCTCGTCGAAGCCGCCACCGCTGGCCGGCTGGCTCGGACGGCTGGAACCGCCACCGCTGCGCGCGCCGCCACCGCCCGAGGCACGGCCACCGCCGCCACCGCCGCGCTCCATGTCGCCGCCGCGGCCGCCGCCGTAACCACCACCGCCACCGCCGGAGCCGCCGCCGTAACCACCGCCGCCGCCACCGTAGCCATCGTCACCACCACCACCGCCGCCACCCGCGCCGCCGCGGCCGCCGAGCATCTGCATCTGGTCGGCGACGATTTCCGTCGAATAACGATCCTGGCCGTCCTGGCCTTGCCACTTGCGCGTGCGCAGGCGCCCTTCGATGTACACCGCCGAGCCCTTCTTCAGGTACTCGTTGACGATCTCGGCCAGCCGGCCGAAGAACGCCACGCGGTGCCACTCGGTCACTTCCTTGAATTCGTTGGTGGCCTTGTCCTTGTAACGATCGGTCGTCGCGAGGCGGATGTTCGCCACCGCGTCGCCGCTCGGCAGGTAGCGCACTTCGGGGTCGGCGCCCAGGTTGCCGACGAGAATGACCTTGTTGACGGATGCCATGTATTTCTCCAAAAGATTCGATGCCGGCCGGGCGGAACCGCCGCGGCGGCCGGCCTGAAACAGCAGCGGCGCGGCGCCCTCAGGCCTTGCGCGGCGGCGGCTTCATGCTGGCGGCGATTATAAGCCACACGGCCACCAGGGCCGAGCACGCATAGAACACCTCGTTGGCGCCGCCCGTCTTGAGCAACCAGCCGCCCACCACGCCGCCCAGCGCCAGGCCGATCGACTGCGTGGTGTTGTAGACGCCGGTGGCCGCGCCCTTGCGCGAACCCGGCGCGAGCTTCGATACCAGCGAGGGCTGCGAGGCCTCGAGGATGTTGAAACCGAGGAAGTAGACGAACAGCACGGCCGCGACGATCACAATCGTATGTGGGGTGGAGCCGAGCAGCAATTGGCCGATCAGGATAGCCGCCACGCCGCCGAGCAGCACCGGCTTCATCTTGCCGCGCTTCTCGGCCACGATGATGGCCGGCACCATCGCCACGAAGGACAATCCCATCACCGGCAGGTACACCTGCCAGTGCGAGGCCACCGGCAGGCCGGCATCCACCAGCAGGCGCGGCACCACCAGGAACAGCGCGGTCTGGGTGGCATGCAGCACCAGCACGCCGAAGTTCAGGCGCAGCAGCTCGACGTTGTGCAGCACCTCCGAGAACGGCGCCTTCACGTGCACCGGCTTCGGCGCGTCGGGCACCACCCACAGCACCACGCCGATCGCCAGCAGCGACAGCACGCCGACGATGGTGAACAGGCCGCTCATGCCCACCCAGTGGAACACGATCGGCGCGCCGACGATCGCCACCGCGAACGATACGCCGATCGAGCCGCCCACCATCGCCATCGCCTTGGTGCGGTTCTGCTCCGAGGTCAGGTCGGCGATGAAGGCCAGCACGGCCGAGGATACAGCCCCCATTCCCTGCACGACGCGCCCGACGATGATCCAGGTGATGTCGTGGGCGAAGGCGGCGATGAAGGCGCCCAGCGCGAACACCAGCAGGCCGAAGGCGATCACGGGCTTGCGGCCGAACCGGTCGGAAGCCCAGCCATAGAAGATATAGAGCAGCGATTGCGTGACGCCGTAGGCGCCCAGCGCGATGCCGACCAGCAGGACGTTGTCGCCGCCGGGGATGGTTTTCGCGTAGACCGAAAATACCGGCATGATCATGAACAGCCCCAGCATGCGCAGCGCGAAGATCGCCGCGAGCGAGGTGGTCGCGCGCAGTTCGGGCGCGCTCATGCGAACGGGGGAAGCTGACGGATTGGACATCGGGGGAAGCTTGTCGGTATTGAGCGGCATCCGCCCGGCTTGCGGGCGGCGGGAATCCAGCCGGCTCCGAGCGCCGCCGCCGGCTCGCCGCGAACGCACCGGCAAGGTGCGTCTCACGTGCCCCGAACCCGCTGCGCCGCAGGCGGAATCGCGGCCTGGGGGGCCTGAAACGACGGTCTCGAAAAGCCGTTATAGTAGCAGGTTTGGTTTCCTCCTCTTTCGCCAGGTTCATGGAACAGATCCGTATCCGTGGGGCTCGCACCCACAACCTGAAGAACGTCAATCTCGACCTGCCGCGCCACAAACTGGTCGTCATTACGGGCCTGTCGGGATCCGGCAAATCCTCGCTCGCGTTCGACACCCTTTATGCAGAAGGGCAGCGGCGCTACGTCGAGAGCCTGTCCGCCTACGCGCGGCAGTTCCTCCAACTGATGGAGAAACCCGACGTCGACCTGATCGAGGGGCTCTCCCCGGCGATCTCGATCGAGCAGAAGGCGACCTCGCACAACCCGCGTTCGACCGTCGGCACCGTGACGGAGATCCACGACTACCTGCGACTTTTGTACGCACGTGTCGGCACGCCCTATTGCCCCGACCACGAGATCCCGCTCGAGGCGCAGAGCGTGTCCCAGATGGTGGACGCGGCGCTGGCGCTGCCGGAGGAAACCAAGCTGATGATCCTCGCCCCGGTGGTCGCGAACCGCAAGGGCGAGCATGCCGAGCTGTTCGAGGAGATGCAGGCGCAGGGTTTCGTGCGCTTCCGGGTACGCTCGGGCGGCGGCACGGCCAACGAGGGCGTGGCGAAGATCTACGAGGTCGAGTCGCTGCCCAAGCTGAAGAAGAACGACAAGCACACCATCGACGTGGTGGTGGACCGCCTGAAAGTGCGCGCCGACATGAAGCAGCGCCTGGCGGAATCGTTCGAGACGGCGCTGCGCCTGGCCGACGGCCGCGCCATCGCGCTCGAGATGGACACCGACCAGGAGCACCTGTTCAGCTCGAAGTTCGCCTGCCCGATCTGCTCCTATTCGCTGCAGGAGCTCGAGCCGCGCCTGTTCTCGTTCAACAACCCGATGGGCGCCTGCCCGGAATGCGACGGCCTGGGCCAGATCACCTTCTTCGATCCGAAGCGGGTGGTGGCTCATCCCTCGCTGTCGCTGGCGGCCGGCGCGGTGAAGGGCTGGGACCGGCGCAACCAGTTCTACTTCCAGATGCTGCAGAGCCTGGCGGCGTTCTACGAGTTCGACATCGACGCGGCCTTCGAGGACCTGCCGGAAAAGGTCCGCAAGATCCTGCTCTATGGCTCGGGCAAGCAGACCATCCCCTTTTCCTACATCAACGAGCGCGGCCGCACCTCGATCCGCGAGCACGTGTTCGAGGGGATCATCCCGAACCTGGAGCGCCGCTACCGCGAGACCGATTCGGCCGCGGTGCGCGAGGAACTGGCCAAGTACCAGAACAACCAGCCCTGCCCGTCCTGCGACGGCACGCGCCTGCGCCGCGAGGCGCGCTTCGTGCGCGTGGGCAGCGGCGAGCAGGCGCGCGCCATCTATGAAGTCAGCGGCTGGCCGCTGCGCGACACGCTCGGCTACTTCGACGGCCTGACGCTGGACGGCGCCAAGCGCGAGATCGCCGACAAGGTGATCCAGGAGATCGTCGCGCGGCTCACCTTCCTCAACAACGTCGGCCTCGACTACCTCTCGCTCGAACGCAGCGCCGAAACCCTGTCGGGCGGCGAGGCGCAGCGCATCCGGCTCGCCTCGCAGATCGGCTCGGGCCTGACCGGCGTGATGTACGTGCTCGACGAGCCCTCGATCGGCCTGCACCAGCGCGACAACGACCGCCTGATCGCCACCCTCAAGCACCTGCGCGACCTCGGCAACTCGGTGATCGTGGTCGAGCACGACGAGGACATGATCCGCACCGCCGACTACGTGGTCGACATGGGCCCCGGCGCCGGCGAGCACGGCGGGGTGGTGATCGCCGAGGGCACGCCCAGGCAGGTGCAGGCCAACAGCGCGTCGCTGACGGGCCAGTACCTGGCCGGCAAGAAGATCATCGAGTACCCGGACGAGCGCATCGCGCCGGACGAGGACCGCATGCTGCGGATCGGCGACGCGCACGGCAACAACCTCAAGCACGTCGACCTGGAACTGCCGGTCGGCCTGCTGACCTGCATCACCGGCGTTTCCGGCTCGGGCAAGTCGACCCTGATCAACGACACGCTCTACCAGGCCGTGGCGCGCCACCTGTATGGTTCCTCGGCGGAGCCCGCGCCCTACGAGTCGCTCGAGGGCCTGGAGCACTTCGACAAGGTGATCAACGTCGATCAATCCCCGATCGGCCGCACGCCGCGCTCGAACCCGGCCACCTACACGGGCCTGTTCACGCCGATCCGCGAGCTGTTCGCGGGCGTGCCGTCCTCCAAGGAGCGCGGCTACGATCCGGGCCGTTTCTCGTTCAACGTCAAGGGCGGGCGCTGCGAGTCCTGCCAGGGCGACGGCATGCTGAAGGTCGAGATGCACTTCCTGCCCGACGTCTACGTGCCTTGCGACGTCTGCCACGGCAAGCGCTACAACCGCGAGACGCTGGAGGTACTGTACAAGGGCAAGAACATCAGCGAAGTGCTCGACATGACGGTCGAGCACGCCTACGAGTTCTTCAGCGCGGTGCCGGTGGTGGCGCGCAAGCTCAAGACCCTGCTCGACGTCGGGCTCGGCTACATCCGCCTGGGCCAGTCCGCCACCACGCTGTCGGGCGGCGAGGCGCAGCGCGTCAAGCTCTCGCTGGAGTTGTCCAAGCGCGATACCGGCCGCACCCTCTACATCCTCGACGAGCCGACCACCGGCCTGCACTTCCACGATATCGCCCTGCTGCTGGAGGTGATCCACCGGCTGCGCGACCAAGGCAACACGGTGGTGATCATCGAGCACAATCTCGACGTGATCAAGACGGCCGACTGGGTCATCGACCTCGGCCCGGAAGGCGGCGCCGGCGGCGGCCAGATCATCGCCCAGGGCACGCCCGAGCAGGTCGCCAAGACCAAGGCCAGCTTCACCGGCCGCTATCTCGCGCCGCTGCTCAAGCGAGACAAGAAGAAGTAAGCTACCTCTGCATCCGCCGCGCGATCCGCTCCAGCCGGGTCGCGCCGGCCGGCCCCGCCGCCGCGTGCGGCGCGTTCCGCCCCCGTCACTTGGTACCCGCACCGGCTTTTTCGGTCACCAATCGTTGCTATACTCGCGCGATGCGGGCGACGCGCGCCTGTCCACGAGCGCACGAACCGATCCGCCGGAAACAGGAAACCTCATGGAGAAGCAAACCGAGACGACACGCGACGCCAACCCGTCGCGCGAGCCTCATCTGCGCAGTGTCAGGCTGACCAGCGATTTCAGCCTGCCCAAGCTGTCGGCGATCGAGATCGGCAGCTACCTCCTCGCCGTCGCCGGCCTGCTCCTGGTGCTCCATCTCCATCTGCTGTCCGGCCTGCTGGCCGGGCTGCTCGTCTACCAGCTGGTCCATGCCATCGCTCCCGCCATCGAGCGCCACATGTCGAGCGGGCGCGCGCGCTGGCTGGCGGTGGTGCTGCTCTCGGTGGTGATCGTGGGCGGCCTGGCCGGGCTCACCGCCGCCGTGATCGACCATGTCGAGCACACCGTGCCGAACCTCCAGGGCCTGATGGGCCAGGTCATGCAGCTGGTCGACCAGGCGCGCGGGCGCGTGCCGGGCTGGGTCGCCAACGTGCTGCCGGTGGATGCCGCGCAGATGAAACTGAAGGCCACCGGGCTGATGTCCAAGCACATGGACCAGCTCCAGCAGGGCGGCAAGAGCGCCGCGCGGATCTTCGGCCATGTGCTGTTCGGGATGATCATCGGCGCGATGATCGCGATCGGCGTCGATCGCAACAAGGCGCGCCGCCCGCTCAGCACGGCGCTGCTGGCGCGCGTCGGGGCCTTCGCGGAAGCGTTCCGCCGCATCGTGTTCGCGCAGATCAAGATCTCGGCGATCAACGCCACCTTCACCGCCATCTACCTGCTCGCGGTGCTGCCGGTGGTGCACGTGAAGATGCCGCTCGCCAAGACCCTGGTGCTGGTGACCTTCATCGTCGGGCTGCTGCCGGTGATCGGCAACCTGATCTCGAACACGCTGATCGTGGCAGTATCGCTGTCGGTGGGCGTGGGCACCGCGATCGCCTCGCTGACCTTCCTGATCCTGATCCACAAGCTCGAGTACTTCCTGAACGCGCGCATCATCGGCGGTCAGATCGAGTCGCGGGCCTGGGAATTGCTGCTCGCCATGCTGGTGATGGAAGCGGCCTTCGGCGTGCCGGGCGTGATCGCCGCGCCGATCTTCTATGCCTACATCAAGCGCGAGCTGGCCACGCTGCGCCTGATCTGAGGGCGGCCATCGCGGCCGCCCACCTCACGCTCAACGGAACACGACCGTCTTCGTGCCGTTCAACAGGATGCGATGCTCGACGTGCCATTTCACGGCACGCGCGAGCGTCACGCATTCGACGTCGCGGCCGATCGCGGTGAGCTGCTCCGGCGTCATGCTGTGGTCCACGCGCTCGACTTCCTGCTCGATGATCGGACCTTCGTCGAGGTCGGTCGTCACGTAGTGCGCGGTCGCGCCGATCAGCTTCACGCCGCGGTCGAAGGCCTGGTAGTAGGGCTTGGCGCCCTTGAAGCTGGGCAGGAACGAGTGATGGATGTTGATCGCGCGGCCGGCCAGCTGCTCGCAGAGCTGCGGCGAGAGGATCTGCATGTAGCGCGCCAGCACCACCAGGTCGGTCGCATGCTCGCCGATCACCTCCAGCACGCGCGCTTCCTGCGCGGCCTTGGCCTCGGCCGAGGCGCCCGCGGCCAGCGGAAAGTGGTGGAAGGGCACGTCGTAGCTGGCCGCCAACTGGTAGAAGTCCTTGTGGTTCGAGACGATCGCGGCGATCTCGATCGGCAGCTGGCCGGTGCGATAGCGGAACAGCAGGTCGTTCAGGCAGTGGCCGATCTTCGAGACCAGGATCACCACGCGCGGCTTCTTCAGCGCGTCGTGCATCTCCCAATGCATCGCGAAACGCTCGGCGAGCGGCGCGAATTCGTTGCGCAGCGTGTCGAGCGTCGACTCGGCGTCGCTGTTGGTGGTCTGGTCGAAATGCACGCGCATGAAGAATTCGCCGGTGCGGCTGTCGCCGAACTGGGCCGAATCGACGATGTTGGTATCGCGTTCGAACAGGAAACCCGAGACGGCATGCACGATGCCGTGCTTGTCGGGGCAGGACAGTTTCAGGATAAAGCTATGGTCGGTCGACATGACCGCACCTCCATCATTCCAATCGATTGAATCCGTTCGGCGCTCGCGCGGCAGGCCGGCGAGCGCCGCTTGAAGCGTTCAGGGCGCCGCGCCCGGCGGCGGCGGCGCGAACAGCGCGTCGATGCCGGGTACCGCGCCGGGCGCCAGGGCGCGATGGCGCAGCAGGCTGTCGAGGATCGCCAGGCTCGCGTCCATGGTGGCCTGGCCGGCCTCGAGCCAGCGGATCACCTCGTCGGCGCCGGCCAGCCGGTGCTCGGCCACTTCGCCGTCCTGGTTGCGCGGCACGAAATCGGCCGGCAGCGGCAGGTCGTAGACGAAGATCTGCTCGGCCTGGGTGCCTTCCGGGATCTCGCAGAGCACGTGCACGGTGCGTCCCGCGATCGCGCGCGCGACCAGCGCGGCCGGGATGCCGGCTTCTTCCCAGCACTCCTTGGCGAGCGTGTCCTCGATGCCGAGGCCCCAGCCGATCCCGCCCGCCACCACGTTGTCGAGCATGCCCGGGTCGGTGGCCTTGCTCTCGCTGCGCCGGCCGATCCACATCCGCAGCGGCTGCGCGGCCGCGTATTCTACGATGCCGTTCAGGTGCACCGCGTAGGTCATGGTGCCGAACAAGCGCGAGGCGGCGCGCTCGATATAGGCCAGCGGCGGCGCGTCGAATTCGTTGCGGATCGCGTAGATCTCGTTGCGCCAGCCCGGAATCCGTCCCTCGGCGGCCAGCGCGCCGGTCACGCTGGCCAGCGCCATGCTGCGCGTATCGGGCGTGTCGAGCGTCTCGGCGAGCATCACGCGCCGCGCATCGATCTCGAACACGTCAGGCCAGCGAGCCAGCGCGGCGACGTCGCCGCGCCGAATCCAGCCGACCTGCTGGCCGGCGATCACGAAGGGCAGATGGGCGCCGGCATCGAAGCGGCGCGCGGCGGCAAGGCAGGGGAAGCGCATCGCCGGCCTCAGTCCTTGAGCGCGATGCGCAGGCCCAGGCCGATGAAGGTCGCGCCCGCCAGCCGGTCCAGCCAGACGCCGGCGCGCGGCCGGCGCTTGAGCCAGGCGCCCAGCACGCCCGCGCCGAGGCCGAAGATCGAGAACACCACGGCCGACTGCAGCATGAACAGCGCGCCGAGCTCCAACATCTGCAGCGAAACCGCCTGGCCGCCGTGCACGTCGACGAACTGCGGCAGGAACACCACGAAGAACAGCGTCACCTTGGGATTCAGCATGTTGCCGATCACGCTCTGGCGGAAGATCGTGGCGAGCGGCTGCGGGGCACGCGTGTCGGCGGTGGCCAGCCCCTGGCTGCGCAGCGCCTTGATGCCGATCCAGATCAGGTAGGCGGCGCCCGCGAACTTCAGGATATGGAAGGCCACCGGCGAGGAGCGCAGCAGCGCGGCCACGCCGAAGGCAGCCAGCGTGGTGTGGAACAGCACCCCGGCCGAAAAGCCGAGCGCGGCCACCAGGCCCGCGGCGCGGCCCTGCGAGATGCCGCGCGCGAGCACCTGGAGGTTGTCGGGACCGGGCGCGACCGTGATCGCGATCGAGGCGGCGAGGAACAGCAGGAAGTTCGGCATGACGAGGGCTCGCTGGAACGAGGGGAAAAAACGCATCGACGACGCATCGGGCGGGCTCGGCACCCTGGCGCGACGCGATCCCGGCAAGCCTGCGGGCCTGCCGGGCGCGGGCTCAGTGGCCCGAGAACTCGGTGACCGTATAAAGCGGCAGGCCGGCGCCGCGCAGCAGCGCCGAGCCGCCCAGCTCCGGCAGGTCGATGATCGCCGCGCCTTCCACCACGGTCGCGCCGAGCCGTTCGAGCAGCTTCTTGCCGGCCATCATGGTGCCGCCGGTGGCGATCAGGTCGTCGACGATGATCACGCGGTCGCCGGGCTTGCAGGCATCCTCGTGGATCTCGACGGTCGCGTTGCCGTATTCGAGCTCGTAGGATTCGGACCGGGTCTTGTAGGGCAGCTTGCCGAGCTTGCGGATCGGCACGAAGCCGATGCCGAGCTCGTAGGCCACGATCGGCGCGATGATGAAGCCGCGCGCGTCGAGCCCCGCCACGTAGTCGAGCTTGGCCTCCACATAGCGCTCGACCAGCAGGTCGACCAGCACGCGCAGCGCCTTCGCGCTCTGCAGGATCGGGGTGATGTCGCGGAACTGCACGCCCGGCTGCGGCCAGTCCGGCACCGTGCGCACATGGCGGCGGACGAACTCGGCGGGATCGGGCGACACGCCCGACGGCTGGTGGCTCATGAACTTCTCCGAAAAAACGGCGCGCGTGGGCCCGCGCGCCGTTCATGACAAGCAAATTGAAAGCCGCGGGTGACGGCCGGCGCGACGATCAGGCGGCGGAACCCTCGCGGCGATGGCGCGACAGCCGTTCCTCGGCCATCGACAGCGCCTCCGGCAAGCCGCGCAGCACCACGATGTCGGCCGCGCGCAGCTTGGTTTCCGGGTCCGGCTCGACGCCACGGATGCCATGGCGGCGGATCGCCGTGACCTCGAGGCCGAGCGCGTAGAGCCCGACTTCCTCGAGGGAGCGGCCGACCGCGTCCGAGCGCGCGTCGACCGGCATCGATTGTAGCCGCACCTGCTCGTGGTCGTCGTCGTCCGCGTCGTCGGCGCCGCGGAAATAGCCGCGCAGCAGGCTGTAGCGCGCGTCGCGCATCTCCTCCACGCGCCGCACCACGCGCCGCATCGGCACGCCCATCAGCACCAGCGTGTGCGAGGCCAGCATCAGGCTGCCCTCGACGATTTCCGGGATTACCTCGGTGGCGCCGGCCGCCAGCAGCTTTTCCAGGTCGGCGTCGTCGACCGTGCGCACGATCGCCGGCAGGCTCGGCTCGAGCTCGTGGACGTTGTGCAGCACGCGCAGCGCCGAAGGCGTGTTCGCGTAGGTGATGGCGACCGCCGCGGCGCGGTGGATACCGGCGGCCAGCAGCGATTCGCGGCGCGCCGCGTCGCCGAACACCACCGATTCGCCGGCCGCGGCCGCGGCCGTCACGCGGTCCGGGTCGAGGTCGAGCGCGACATAGGCGATGCCTTCCTGTTCGAGCATGCGCGCCAGGTTCTGGCCCGCGCGGCCGTAGCCGCAGATGATCACGTGGCCCTGCTGCTTGAGGCTCTGGGTGGCGATGCGCGTCATCTGCAGCGACTGCTGCATCCACTCGGTCGAGGACAGGCGCATCACGATCCGGTCGGCGTTCTGGATCAGGAACGGCGCGGCCAGCATCGACAGCAGCATCGAGGCCAGGATCGCCTGCAGCAGGGTGCTGTCGACCAGGTGGCGGTCGAGGATCAGGTTCAGCATCACGAAGCCGAATTCGCCGGCCTGCGCGAGGCCCAGCCCGGTGCGCATCGCCACGCCCGGCGCGGCGCCGAACAGGCGCGCCAGGCCGGTGATGGTGGCCGCCTTCAGGCCGACCTGGCCGACGAAGAAGCCAATCACCAGGAACGGGTGGGTCCAGATCACGCGCGGGTCCAGCAGCATCCCGGTGGTGACGAAGAACAGGCCGAGCAGCACGTCGCGGAACGGCTTGATGTCCTCCTCCACCTGGTGCCGGTAAGGCGTCTCGGAGATCAGCATGCCGGCGATGAAGGCGCCCAGCGCCAGCGACAGCCCGAAACGATCGGTGATGAAGGCCGCGCCGAGCGTGACCAGCAGCAGGTTGAGCACGAACAGTTCCTGGGAACGGCGTCGCGCCACCACGTTGAACCAGCGCGTCATGAACTTCTGGCCGACGAACAGCAGCAGCGCCAGGGCGATCACGATCTTCACCGCCGCAAGGCCCAGGGTGACCATCAGGTCCTTGGAGGATTCGCCGCCGAAGGCCGAGATCACGATCAGCAGCGGCACCACGGCCAGATCCTGGAACAGCAGCACGCCGAAGATATTGCGCCCGTGCGCGGTCTCGATCTCGAGCCGCTCGGCCAGCATCTTCGAGACGATCGCGGTCGAGGACATCGCCAGCGCGCCGCCCAGCGCGACGCTGCCCTGCCAGGTGATGTGCACCCAGCGCTCGAAGACGAAACCGAGCAGCACCGCCACCGCCAGCGTGACCACCACCTGCATCAGCCCGAGCCCGAACACCAGCCTCTGCATCGCCCGCAGCTTGGCCAGCGAGAACTCCAGGCCGATCGAGAACATCAGGAACACCACGCCGAACTCGGCCAGGTGCTCGGCGCGTTCGAGGTCGCCCGCGAAACCGAGCGCGTGCGGGCCGACCACGATGCCGACGGTCAGGTAGCCGAGCATCGGCGGCAGGTTCAGCGAGCGGAACACGACCACGCCCACCACTGAAGCCAGCAGCAGCAGGAGCGTCATTTCGAGCGGGGAAATCACGTGCAAAAGAGTCCTCGTTCGTCAGGGCGTCGCGGCAGGCGGACGCGGGTGATGCCGCCCCGGGGGCGGCGCGGTGGGCGAGGACATGACTCCGTCGGGAGCGCGGTCCTGGCGCCCGGCGCGGCGAACAAACGCCTTTGCTATACTCCGCGCATGATAGCGAAAATCAATGATGACCGGGCGCTCGCGCTCGCCCGCGACGTGCTCGACATCGAGGCGGACGCCGTACGCGCACTGCGTGACCAGCTCGATGGCGGCTTCGTCGGCGCGGTCGGCCTGCTGCTGAACTGCCGCGGGCGCGTGGTGGTTTCCGGCATCGGCAAGTCCGGCCATATCGCGCGCAAGATCGCCGCGACGCTGGCCAGCACCGGCACCCCCGCCTTCTTCGTGCATCCGGCCGAGGCCAGCCATGGCGACCTGGGCATGGTAACGGCCGATGATGTCTTCATCGCGATCTCCAATTCGGGCGAATCCGAGGAGCTGGTCGCGATCCTGCCGCTGATCAAGCGGCTCGGCGCCAAGCTGATCGCCATGACCGGCCGGCCGCAGTCGAGCCTCGCGCAATTGTCCGATGTTCACCTGTATGCCGGCGTCGAGAAGGAAGCCTGCTCGCTGAATCTCGCGCCGACCGCCAGCACCACCGCCGCGCTCGCGCTGGGCGACGCGCTGGCGGTGGTGGTGCTCGACGCGCGCGGCTTCGGTCCCAACGATTTCGCGCGCTCGCATCCGGGCGGCTCGCTGGGCCGGCGCCTGCTGACCCACGTGCGCGACGTGATGCGCACCGGCGACGAGGTGCCGACCGTGCGCCTCACCGCCACCCTCTCCGACGCGCTGTTCCAGATCACCGCCAAGCGCATGGGCATGACCGTGGTGATCGACGAGCAGGACCGCGTGGCCGGCATCTTCACCGACGGCGACCTGCGCCGCGTGCTCGAGCGCGACGGCGATTTCCGCCGCCTGCCGATCGCCGACGTGATGACGCGCCACCCGCGCAGCATCGCCCCCGATCACCTGGCCGTCGAGGCCGTGGAACTGATGGAACGCTATCGGATCAACCAGATGCTGGTGACCGATGCCGACGGCGTGCTGATCGGCGCGCTCAACATGCACGACCTGTTCTCGAAGAAGGTGATCTGATGTCCGCTGCTCCCGCCACGGCCGCCGAACGCGCGAGCCGCGTCAAGCTGATGATTTTCGATGTCGACGGCGTGCTGACCGACGGCGGCCTGCACTTCACTGCCGCTGGCGACACCATGAAGTCGTTCAACTCCCAGGATGGCCATGGCCTCAAGCTGCTGCGCGAGGCCGGCATCGACACCGCGATCATCACCGGGCGCCGCTCGGAGATCGTCGCGGTGCGCGCCAGGGAACTGAAGATCAGCCATCTCTACCAGGGCGTCGAGCACAAGCTCAGCGCCTTCGCCGAATTGCTGCAAGCCACCGGCCTCAAGTCTGACGAATGCGGCTACATGGGCGACGACTGGCCCGACCTCGGCGTGATGACGCGCTGCGGCTTCGTGGCCGCGCCGGCCAACGCGCATCCCGACGTGATCGCGCGCGCCCACTGGGTGTCCGAGGCACGCGGCGGCCATGGCGCCGCGCGCGAGGTGGTCGACACCATCCTGCGCGCCCAGGGCCGCTACGAGGCCCTGCTGGCCGCCGCGCTCGGAGCCTGACGCATGTTTCCCCGCCTCCACCTGAGCTCGCTGCTGCCGATTCTCGCGCTGGCCGCGCTGGCCGGCGTCACCTACTGGCTGCTGCAGGCCACCCTGCCGCCGCCGGGCGAGGCGGTGGCGCGCCCGAAGACGCATTCGCCCGACTATTTCGCCGACAACTTCTCGGTCACCGAGCTCGACCAGTCGGGCGCGACCCAGTACCGGCTGACGGCCGCCAAGCTGATCCACTACGAGGACGACGAGACCAGCCAGCTCACCCAGCCGGCGATGCGCGCATTCCAGCCCGGCAAGCCGGTGGTCACGGCCACCTCCAAGCGCGGTACCGTCAACGGCGACGTGTCGATCGTCGATCTCTACGACGACGCCAAGATCCTGCGCGCGGCCGGCGCCGGCGATCCGCCGATGGAAGCCGATTCCGAACATTTCCGCGTGCTCGTCAACGACGATGTGATCGAGACCGAAAAGCCGGTTAAACTTCAGCGCGGTTTGTCGATCGCCAATGCGACCAACGGCATGAAGTACAACAATGTCACCCGGGTCATCGACCTGTACGGCAACGTCCGCGGCACGATCGCCGCGTCCGACGTGTCCGGCGGCCCTTCCGGCCAATCCAAGTAACCCAGCTTGCGTGACTGCATGAACGAATCGTTCCCTAGTTTTTCCATCGGCGGCGCGCGGCGCGCTGTCCGCGCCGGGCTTGCCGCGGCCTTCGTCGCGCTTGCGCTGCCCGGCGCCGTGTCGCTCGCGCATGCGGAAAAGGCGGACCAGAACAAGCCGATCAACGTCGAGGCCGACAACCTGACCTATGACGACCTGAAGCAGGTCACGGTCGCGACCGGCAATGTCGTGATCACGAAGGGCACGATCCTGATCAAGGGCGACCGCGTCGAGGTGCGCCAGGATCCGCAGGGCTACCAGTACGCGACCGCCACCATGGCGCCGGGCAGCAAGAAGCACGCCTCGTTCCGCCAGAAGCGCGAGGGCCTCGACGAGTACATCGACGGCGATGCCGAGCGCATCGACTACGACGGCAAGCAGGATCTCACCACGCTCACGCGCAATGCCACGGTGCGCCGCCTGCAGGGTCTCACGACGGTGTCCGACACGGTGCACGGCAGCGTGATCACCTATGACGGCCAGCGCGACTTCTACACCGCCAAGGGCGGCAACGACGTGGCCGCGCCGGGCAATCCGACCGGCCGCGTGCGCGCCATGCTGTCGCCCAAGAACGGCGGCCCGGCCCCGCTCAACGGCGCAAGCGCCACCCTCACGCCGTCGAACTCGATCCAGGAGCCGAACCCGTGAACGCCCTGCCGAACCGCCAGCCCGCCGGCACCACCAGTTCGCTGGTGGTGCGCAACCTGAAGAAGCGCTACGGCTCGCGCACCGTCGTCAAGGACGTTTCCCTCGACGTGAAGAGCGGCGAGGTGGTCGGCCTGCTCGGCCCGAACGGCGCGGGCAAGACCACCTCCTTCTACATGATCGTCGGCCTGGTGCCGCTCGATGCCGGCGACATCTCGCTGAACGGCAGTCCGATCAGCCTGCTGCCGATCCACAAGCGCGCCTCGCTGGGCCTGTCCTACCTGCCGCAGGAAGCCTCGGTGTTCCGCAAGCTGACCGTCGAGGAGAACATCCGCGCCGTGCTCGAGCTGCAGCACGGCGACAACGGCAAGCTGCTCGGCAAGGACGAGATCGCCTCGCGCACCGAGGCCCTGCTCGACGAGCTGCAGATCGGCCACCTGCGCGACAACCCGGCGCTGTCGCTGTCGGGCGGCGAGCGCCGCCGCGTCGAGATCGCCCGCGCGCTGGCCAGCAACCCCAGCTTCATCCTGCTCGACGAGCCCTTCGCCGGCGTCGACCCGATCGCGGTGCTGGAGATCCAGAAGATCGTCAAGTTCCTGAAGCAACGGAACATCGGTGTGCTGATCACCGACCACAACGTGCGCGAGACGCTCGGCATCTGCGACCACGCCTACATCATCAGCGACGGCTCGGTGCTCGCAGCCGGTGCCCCGCAGGACATCATCGAGAACGAAAGCGTCCGCCGCGTCTATCTCGGCGAACATTTCCGCATGTAAGCCGGCGCGGGGCGCCGCGTGCCCGGCGCCGCTCTACCTGCTGCCGCCCCGGGCATCCGCGCCCGGTCGCAAGCTCCGTGCGCCGACCCGGCGACCACGCACGGGCCGGCGCATCGCGCGCTTCGTATCATCCCGCCTCCCGCAACGCGCCGCCTACGTGGCAAACTTCAGGTAACGATTCCTTTTTGCCATGAAAGCCAGCCTCCAACTTCGCCTGTCGCAGCACCTCGCGCTCACGCCCCAGCTCCAGCAGTCGATCCGGCTGCTGCAGCTGTCGACGCTCGAACTGCAGCAGGAAGTCGCGATGGCCGTCGCCCAGAATCCGCTGCTCGAGAACGACGAATGGATCGCGAGCCCGCTGCGGGTGGCCGCCGACGGCTCGCTGATCGCGCAGAGCCCGCCTTCCTCGACGCCCGAGCCGATGCACGGCGGCGGCTCGAACGGCAGCGAAGCCTCGGGCGATCGCGCCGAACGCGACGACTCGCGCAATGGCGACGACTACGACTACAACGCCGACAGCGGCGATTCGGGTCAGTGGAATCTCGACGACTACGGCCGCTCCTCGGGCGCCTCCGACGATGACGACCTCCCGCCGCTGCAGGTGCACGAGGCCTCGACCTCGCTGCGCGAGCATCTGTCCGCGCAATTGCGGGTGACCCAGGCGGGTCCGCGCGACCGCGCGCTGGTGATGTTCCTGATCGAATCGCTCGACGACGACGGTTATCTCGGCGCGGGGCTCGACGAGGTGTTGACCGACCTGCCCGAGGAACTGGAGGTCGATCTCGACGAACTGGGCGCCGCGCTGGCGCTGCTGCACAGCTTCGACCCGGCCGGCGTGGGGGCGCGCTCCGCATCAGAATGCTTGCGCCTGCAATTGTTGCGACTCGATCCGTCCCCCACGCGCACGCTGTCGCTCGACATCGTCTCGCAGCATCTCGAATTGCTGGCCGCGCGCGACTTCACGCGGCTGCGCAAGCAGTTGAAGGCCAACGACGACGAGCTGCGCGAGGCCCATGCACTGATCCGCTCGCTCGAGCCCTTCCCGGGCGCCGCCTACGGCAAGACCGAGGCGGACTACGTGGTGCCCGACATCATGGTCAGGAAGAGCGGCCAGAACTGGCTCGCGGAGCTCAATCCCGAGGTGGTGCCGAAGCTGCGCATCAACCACCTGTACGCCAATATCCTGCGCAACAGCCGGGGCGATCCGGGCGCCGGTTCGCTCAAGCAGCAGCTCCAGGAAGCGCGCTGGCTGATCAAGAATATCCAGCAGCGATTCGAGACCATCCTGCGTGTCGCGCAGGCCATCGTGGAGCGTCAGAAGAACTTTTTTGCGCATGGTGAAATTGCCATGCGCCCCTTGGTTTTGCGGGAAATAGCTGATACGCTGGGCCTACACGAGTCGACTGTCTCCCGTGTGACAACCGGCAAGTACATGCTGACCCCGTTCGGCACTCTTGAATTTAAGTACTTCTTCGGATCGCACGTGTCGACGGATACCGGGGGCGCTGCCTCTTCCACGGCAATCCGCGCCCTCATCAAGCAACTGATAGGAGCCGAAGACCAGAAATCTCCTCTTTCGGACAGCCGAATAGCCGAGCTGCTGGCGGAACAAGGCTTCGTGGTCGCGCGCCGCACCGTTGCGAAGTATCGCGAAGCCCTCAAGATCCCCGCGGTGAATCTGCGCAAGTCTCTGTAGCCCGCTGCTCGCGGCGGGCGTTTTCCGGCCACCGCGCTGTCGAAGGCATAGTCCGCCCCCGGGGCCCGCTCCGCATCGATCCACGGAGACCGCTCCCGCCGGCAGACGCCGCCTGTAGATACGCCGGGGTCACCTGCATGGAGAAGCACTATGAACCTGAAGATCAGTGGACACCATCTCGAAGTGACGCCTGCCATTCGCGAACACGTGATCACCAAGCTCGATAGGGTGCTACGGCATAGCGACCAGGTGATTGATGGCACTGTGATCCTCTCGGTCGACAACCATAAGGAAAAGGACAAGCGGCAGCGTGCGGAAATCAACCTGCACCTGAAGGGCAAGAAAGAGATTTTCGTCGAAAGCATCAATGGCGATCTGTACGCGGCGATCGATCTGCTGATCGACAAGCTCGACCGCCAGGTGGTCAAGCACATGGAACGTCTGCAGACGCACGCGCACGATCCGATCAAGCATCAACCGGCCATCGTCGACCAGGCCGAACAGCCGCCGCAATGAACCCGGCGCCTCGCGCGCCCGCCAAACCGCCCGTTCCGACGGGCGGTTTTTTCGTTCCACGCCGGCATGGCGTGGCGTACGAACCGGGTCGCTCACGCCGCACCATGCGAACGTCCGTGCTCTATAATGTGCGGGTTATTACCGGGTGGCGTCGGCGCTCCGGCTTGACGTGCACACAAGCCTGCCTCGATCGACGCCTCGCATCCTGCCCGACATGGAAACTTCGTCCAACGCCGCGAGGAGACCCCAGGCCACCCCCTTGCCTGCCAACATGAATCGCCTAGCCAAAATCCTGCCACTGGAGAATGTCGTCATCGACCTCTCCGTCACCAGCAAGAAACGCGTGTTCGAACAAGCCGGCCTGATTTTCGAGAATCAGAACGGCATCGCGCGCAGCGTCGTCACCGACAACCTGTTCGCGCGCGAGCGTCTCGGCTCGACAGGTCTCGGCGAAGGCGTCGCCATTCCACATGGCCGCATCAAGGGCCTCAAGCACCCGCTGGCCGGCTTCGTGCGCCTCGCCGAGGCGATCCCCTTCGAAGCCCCGGACGGCCAGCCCGTCTCGCTGCTCATCTTCCTGCTGGTGCCCGAACAGGCCACCCAGCAGCACCTCGAGATCCTGTCCGAAATCGCGCAACTGCTGTCCGACCGCGACGCGCGCGAACGCCTGCATACCGAACCGGATCGCCACGAGTTGCATCGACTCCTCACTCAATGGCAACCTTGAGCTGATTCGGGCGGAAGCTGCCCCACGACGGGCGGCGTCCACCGCCCGGCCTGCCCGCCCGCAGCCGGTCCCGGCGCCGCAGCGCTGACGCCTCGCCGCACCGGCCATTTGGAGTGACGCAGTCCATGGATACGTCCAGCATCAACGCCCAGAGCATCTTCGACGACAACGCAGCCATGCTGAAATTGAGCTGGCTGACGGGGCATGAAGGCTGGGAACGCGGCTTTTCCGCCGAGACGGTTGGCAATGCGACCTCCAGCGCCGACCTGGTCGGCCACCTGAACCTGATCCACCCGAACCGGATCCAGGTGCTCGGCGAGGCCGAGATCGAGTACTACCAGCGCCAGACCGACGAGGATCGCTCGCGTCACATGGCCGAGCTGATCGCCCTCGAACCGCCGTTCCTGGTGGTTGCCGGCGGAGCCGCCGCCCCACCCGAGCTGGTGCTGCGCTGCACGCGCTCGTCCACGCCGCTGTTCACCACGCCGATGTCGGCCGCCGCCGTGATCGACAGCCTGCGCCTGTACATGTCGCGCATCCTCGCGCCGCGCGCCACGCTGCACGGCGTGTTCCTCGACATCCTCGGCATGGGCGTGCTGCTGACCGGCGATTCCGGCCTCGGCAAGAGCGAGCTGGGCCTCGAGCTGATCAGCCGCGGCCACGGCCTGGTGGCCGACGACGCGGTGGACTTCGTGCGACTTGGCCCCGATTTCGTCGAGGGCCGCTGCCCGCCGCTGCTGCAGAACCTGCTCGAGGTACGCGGCCTGGGCCTGCTCGACATCAAGACCATCTTCGGGGAAACCGCGGTGCGCCGGAAGATGAAGCTCAAGCTGATCGTCCAGCTGGTGCGGCGCCCCGACGGAGAATTCCAGCGCCTGCCGCTGGAAAGCCAGACCGTCGACGTGCTGGGCCTGCCGATCAGCAAGGTGACCATCCAGGTGGCGGCCGGCCGCAACCTCGCGGTGCTGGTCGAGGCGGCCGTGCGCAACACGATCCTGCAACTGCGCGGCATCGATACGCTGCGCGACTTCATGGACCGCCAGCGGCTGGCCATGCAGGACCCGGACAGCCAGTTTCCCGGCAAGCTGGTCTAGCGCCGAACCGGCGCGCCTGGCGCGCGCCGTCACACCATGCCACGCCCCGCCCTGTCATACAGGGGCGGTAAGCCGGTGCTATGATGAGCCGTCTGGATTCCAGCCTTCCCATGCGCATCGTCCTCATCACCGGCATCTCCGGCTCCGGCAAGTCCGTCGCGCTCAACGCGCTCGAGGACTCCGGCTATTACTGCGTCGACAATCTCCCGCCACGCGTGCTGCCCGAACTCGTCCGCTATATCGCCGACGAAGGCCAGCGCCGCCTGGCGGTGGCGATCGACGCGCGCTCGAGCGGCTCGCTCGACGAGATGCCCGGCCTGATCCGCGAGCTGTCGCAGCATCACGACGTGCGCGTGCTGTTCCTCAATGCCAGCACCCAGGCGCTGATCCAGCGCTTCTCGGAAACGCGCCGCCGTCACCCGCTGTCGGGCTCGCCCTCGCATGACGCCGATGTCGGCCTGCTGTCCTCGCTGGAGGAGGCGATCGAGCGCGAACGCGAGCTGGTCGCGCCGCTGGCCGGCTTCGGCCACGAGATCGACACCAGCAACCTGCGCGCGAACGTGCTGCGTACCTGGGTGAAGCGCTTCATCGAGCAGCAGAACGACGCCCTGGTGCTGATGTTCGAATCCTTCGGCTTCAAGCGCGGCGTACCGCTCGACGCCGATTTCATGTTCGACGTGCGCGCGCTGCCGAATCCCTATTACGACCGCGAGCTGCGGCCGCTGACCGGGCTCGACCAGCCCGTCATCGCTTTCCTCGATGCACTGCCGATCGTCCACCAGATGATCGACGACATCGAGAGCTTCCTCGTCAAATGGCTGCCGCATTTCCGCGACGACAACCGCAGCTATCTGACGGTCGCGATCGGCTGCACGGGCGGCCAGCATCGCTCGGTGTTCATTGCGGAGACGCTCGCCGCGCGTCTGTCGCAGCAGGCGAACGTGATTGTGCGGCATCGTGACGCACCGGTGGATGCCGAGGCGTCATCGCGGCTCGTCAGCTAAGGCCCGAGCCGCACCTCTCCAGGAGGCTGCGCATGTCCTCGCTTTCGACGCGGCTCGTCGATCTGCCGCTGTTCCCGCTGCACACGGTGCTGTTTCCGGGCGGCCTGCTGCCGCTCAAGGTGTTCGAGGCGCGTTACGTCGACATGGCACGCGCCTGCCTGCGCGAGAAGCTGCCGTTCGGCGTCTGCCTGCTCAAGAGCGGGCCCGAGGTGGCGCAAGACGATGAGGTGGCGGTGCCCGAGACGATCGGCTGCATGGCCGAGATCATCGAATGCGATACCGGCGAATTCGGCATGCTGCTGCTGCGCACGGTCGGCACCCAGCGTTTCGAGCTGCTCTCGCATCGCGTCGAATCGAACGGGCTGCTGGTCGGCATCGCCGAGCCGCTGCCCGAGGACCAGCCGCTCGACGGCGAACTGTCGATCGCACAGTTCGGCGCCTGCGCGGAAGTGCTGGAGCGGATCATCGAGGCGCTGCGCAACGTGAAGTCGGGCGAGTTGCCGTTTCTCGAGCCCTTCCATTTCGACGAGCCGAGCTGGGTCGCGAATCGCCTCGCCGAGGTGCTGCCGCTGGACCTGCGGATGCGGCAGAAATTGATGGAGTTTCCCGACGTGGGCGCGCGCATCGACGCCGTGCATCAGGTGCTCAAGCGTCACGACTGGCTCTGAGGCTGAGGCCCGCGCCAGGCTCGGCCACCCCTTCAAGCTCACGCGGCGCCCTCCGGCGCGCCTCGCCCATCTTCCCTCTTCTCAGATCAGCGGCCCGCTCAGGCTGTCGAGCAGCTTGCGCACGGGCGCCGGCAGGCCATAGGCGTCGAGCCGCGCCAGCGGCACCCATTCCGTATCGGCGCTGGCCGTCACCAGCATGCCGCCCGCCGCCTGCGCCGCGCCGATGTCGGCGATGCGCGGCTCGATCTCCAGCCGGAAATGCGTGAAGACATGCGTGAACGGCGCCAGCGGAATCACCGCCTCGGCGCCGAATTCGCGCACGCGCTGCAGGGCCGCCGCGTCGCCTTCGGCCTCGGGCAGGCTCCAGAGGCCGCCCCAGATGCCGGTGGGCGGGCGCCGCTCCAGCAGCACCGTGTCGCCGTCGCGCAGCACCAGCATCCAGGTGCGCCGCGTCGGCACCGCCTTCTTCGGGCGCGCGGCCGGCAGTTCGCGCTGCCGGCCCGTGGTATTGGCCACGCAGTCGGCCGCGAACGGGCAGCGCTTGCAATCGGGCTTGCCGCGCCCGCACAAGGTCGCGCCAAGATCCATCAGCCCCTGCGTGTAGGCGCTGATGCCGGCATCGTCGGCTTCGCGCGGGAACAGCCGCTCGGCCAGCGCCCACATCCCGTTCTCCACGCGCTTTTCGCCCGGGAACCCCTCCACGCCGAACACGCGTGCCAGCACGCGCTTGACGTTGCCGTCGAGGATCGGCGCGCGCGCGCCGAACGCGAACGAGGCGATCGCCGCCGCGGTCGAGCGGCCGATGCCGGGCAGCTCGGCGAGCGCCTCGGGCGATTCGGGAAAGTGGCCGCCATGCTCGGCCATCACCACCTGCGCGCAGCGATGCAGGTTGCGCGCCCGCGTGTAGTAGCCGAGCCCGGCCCACAGCGCCATCACCTGGTCGGCCGGCGCGGCGGCCAGCGCGGCGACATCGGGGAAATGCTCGAGGAAGCGCTGGTAATAAGGCACCACTGTCGATACCTGGGTCTGCTGCAGCATGATTTCCGACAGCCAGATCCGGTACGGATCGCGCGTGTTCTGCCACGGCAGGTCGTGGCGGCCGTGCTCGCGCTGCCAGGCGATCAGGCGGGTGGCGAAGCTCGCTTCGAGCGGGGTCGCGGGCGCGGCCGGCGCCGCTTGGGTACGTGGGGGTTTCAAGATGTTTTCAACGCTGGCAATTCGGACAGAAATAGGTCGACCGCTGGCCCTGCACGATCTGGCGAATCGGCGTGCCGCATACGCGGCACGGTTCGCCCGCGCGATCATAGACGAAGCAGTCGAGCTGGAAATAGCCGCTTTCGCCGTTGCTGCCGACGAAATCGCGCAAGGTGCTGCCGCCGCGCTCGATCGCGTCGGCCAGCGTGGCGCGCACCGCCTCGGCCAGTCGCTCGTAGCGCGGCAGCGAGACCCGGCCAGCCGCCGTGGTCGGTCGGATGCCGGCGCGGAACAGGCTTTCCGATGCATAGATGTTGCCGACCCCGACCACGATGTCGCCGGCCAGCAGCGCCTGCTTCACCGAAACGGTGCGTCCGCGCGTGCGCCGGTACAGCAGCGCGGCCGTGAAGGCCGGCGAGAACGGCTCCACGCCGAGGCTGGTGAGCAGGTGGTGCTCGTGGATGTCGCCCTGCTCGCGCGGGTGCCAGAGTACCGCGCCGAAGCGGCGCGGGTCGCGAAAGCGCAGCACGCAGGCGTCGAAGATCCAGTCGATATGGTCGTGCTTGCCGGCCTGGGGCGCGACGCCGCCCAGCAGCACGCGCAAGGTGCCCGTCATGCCGAGATGGACGATGAACCAGCCGGCGTCGAGCTCGAACAGCAGGTACTTGCCGCGCCGCTCGACGCGCAGCACCTCGCGCGACTCGAGCGCCGCCGCGAAATTCTCGGGGACGGGCCAGCGCAGCATCGCGGTGCGCACGTCGACGCGCCTGACGCGGTGCCCGGCGACGAAGGGTTCGATTCCGCGACGTGTAACCTCGACTTCCGGCAACTCTGGCATGGTTTTGTGGTCTGTGGGTGGCTAGGGGCGATGGTGCGCGTATTGTAGCGAGCGCGTTACAATCGTCCGAAACCTCGAACGGATTTCCATGACCTTGTCCTCGACGCTGTCTTCGAAGCGCCCCGCCGCCCACGCGCGCCGTGCGTTCGCCTTCCCGGTCCGCCGCGCACTCGGCGCCGCGCTGCTCGCCGCATGGACGTTCGGCGCCATGCCCGTTCACGCCCAGACGCCCGCCTCCGGCGCCGCCGTCACCGCGCCGGCCGGCGCGGCCGACGACGATGCACTGACGCAGAGCGCCTTCTCCCCGGCCTTCCCCGACGAAAAGAAGGACCTGCCCGGCGTGCCGCTGAGCGCGCAGATCGTCTATCAGGTACTGGCGGCCGAGGTCGCGCTGCAACGCGGCCAACCCGCGCCCGCCTTCCAGACCTATCTCGCCCTGGCGCGCGATACCAAGGATCCGCGGATGGCGCAGCGCGCCACCGAAATCGCGCTGGCCGCGCAAAGCCCGGCCGACGCGCTGGCCGCCGCGAACCTGTGGCGCGAATACGCACCCGATTCGAATCGCGCGGCCCAGGTCGATGCGGCCCTGCTGGTGCTGGCCGGCAAGCCACTCGACGCCGAGCCGCTGCTGGGCCGCGAGCTGGCCCGCACCACCGGCGACAACCGCGGCGACGCGATCCTGGCCCTGCAGGCCCTGATCGCGCGCGGCCCGAACCGCGTGGACGGCCTGACGGTGCTGCAGCACCTGCTCAAGGACGACCTGATCCGCCCCGAGGCGCGCCTGGCGATCGCCCGCCAGCAGCTCGCCGTGGACGACAAGCCGGCCGCCGTCACCTCGCTGAAGCAGGCGCTGGAACTGAAGCCCGACTACCTGCCGGCCGCCCTGATGCTCTCGCAGATGGGCCCCGACGAGCGCGCGATCGGCGTGGCCTCGTTCGAGAAATACGTGCAGCAGAACCCCAAGGCGCGCGAAGGGCGCCTGGCGCTGGCCCAGCTCTACCTCGCCGACAATCGTCTCGACGACGCGCAGAAGCAGTTCGAGACCATGCACCGCAACGATCCGAAGGAACCGGCGCCGCTGATGGCGCTGGCCCTGATCAAGATCCAGCAGAAGCAGCTCGACGACGCCTCCAAGTACCTGAAGCAGTACATCGACGCGGCGCAGAAGCTGCCCGATGCCGATGTCGGCCAGGCCTACGTCTACCTCGCGCAGATCTCGGTCGAGCAGAACAACGACGCGCAGGCCTCGCAGTGGCTCGACAAGATCGACCCGGCCAGCCCGCACTACATTCCGGCGCAGGTCACGCGCGCGCAGATCCTCGCCAAGCAGGGCAAGGTCGACGACGCGCGCAAGGTGCTGGCGGGCCTGCAGGTCAACGATCCGCGCGACGCGGCCGTGATCGCGCGCACCGACGCCTCGCTGCTGTTCTCGGCCAAGCGCTACCGCGAGGCGGCCGACCGGCTCGCCCAGGCCGTCGACGCCTTCCCCGACGATCCCGACCTGCGCTACGACTACGCGATGGCCTCGGAGAAGATCGGCCAGTACACCACCATGGAGCAGCAGTTGCGCGTGCTGATGCGCGCCCAGCCCAACGATCCGCAAGCCTACAACGCGCTCGGCTATTCGCTGGCGGACCGCAACCAGCGCCTGCCCGAGGCGAACGAGCTGATCGAGAAGGCCAGCGCGCTGGCGCCCAAGGATGCCTTCATCATGGACAGCCTCGGCTGGGTCAAGTACCGGATGGGCGACAACGCGGCGGCCGAGAAGATCCTCTCGCGCGCCTACAGCCTGCAGCCGAACGCCGAGATCGGTGCGCACCTCGGCGAGGTGCTCTGGAAGAGCGGTCAGCAGGACAAGGCACGCGATGCCTGGCGCGCCGCGCAGAAGCTCGAGCCCGACAACGACACGCTGGTCAACACGCTCAAGCGCTTCGAGGTACAGGGCCTGTGAGCGTCGCGATCCGATCGATGGACCGGTGCGCCGCGCTCGCCCCTTTCGCATCCCTTGCCCGCCTCGGCCTGCTCACGCTCGCCGCGGGCGCCCTGCTCGCCGGCTGCGCGACGCAACGCGCGCCGGCGCCTGCCGCCGGCACCGCGACGCCGGGCGCCGACGTCATCACCACCCAGGCCGCGCACGCCTACACGGGCCGCTTCGCGGTCCGCTACGACGACCGCCTCGGCAAGCCGCAGAACGTCTACGGCAATTTCGCCTGGCAGGAAACCGGCAATGCCATCACGCTCGAGTTGCGCAGCCCGCTCGGCCAGACGCTGGCCATCGTGCGCTCCTCGCCGCTAAACGCCTCGCTCGAGATGCCGGGCCGCGCGCCACGCAGCGCCACCGACGTGGGCCAGCTGATGCGCGACGCGCTCGGCTTCGCGCTGCCGCTCGACGGGCTGCGCTACTGGATGCTGCCGCAGCCTTCGCCGTCCACGCCGGCCGACGTGGTGCGCGAGAGCGGCACGCAGATCAAGCAGATCCGCCAGGACGGCTGGACCATCGACTACCTCGCCTACGCCGACGCGCCCGTCACCGGCGTCAAGCGACTGAACCTGACACGCGAGGATCCGCCGCTCGACATCAAGCTCGTGCTCGACCGCTGATCCCGCCTTTTTGCCAAGAAGTCCCCAAGCATGACCGACACATCCCGCTCGCTGCGCGACTGCCTCGCCCCGGCGAAACTCAACCTGTTCCTGCACATCACGGGCCGCCGCCCGGATGGTTATCACTCGCTGCAGACCGTGTTCCAGTTGCTCGACTGGGGCGACCGGCTGCACTACACGCTGCGCGAGGACGGTGCGGTCCACCGCCTCACCGAGGTGGCGGGCGTGCCCGAGGAACAGGACCTGGTGGTGCGCGCCGCGCGCCTGCTGCAGGCTCACACGGGCACCACGCTCGGCGTCGACATCGAGATCGACAAGGTGCTGCCGATGGGCGCGGGCCTGGGCGGCGGCAGCTCCGACGCGGCCACCACCCTGCTCGCCCTGAACCGCCTCTGGAAACTCGACCTGCCGCGCACTGAACTTCAGGCGCTGGCCGTGAAACTAGGCGCCGACGTGCCCTTCTTCGTGTTCGGAAAAAATGCGTTCGCGGAGGGTATCGGAGAGGCACTGGAGCAGGTAGAATTGCCGGCTCGCTGGTTCCTGGTTGTGACGCCTCGGGTTCACGTACCGACCGCTGAAATTTTTTCAGATAAGTCGTTGACAAGAGATTCGAGACCCATCACAATTACGGACTTTCTTGCACAGCAAAGCAGCAAGGGTTGGCCAGACAGCTTCGGCCAAAACGACATGCAGGCGGTTGTGACAAAGAAGTACGCGGAAGTTGCAAAGGTGGTCAAAGCGTTGTATGATTTGACCCCTTCGCGGATGACCGGCTCTGGAGCTAGTGTCTTCGCAGCGTTCGGTAGCAAGCAGGAGGCTCAGGCAGCACAAGCCACCTTGCCGGCAGGCTGGAACAGCGCTGTTACCGGAAGCCTGGGTGAACATCCACTCTTCGCTTTCGCGTCATAAGTTTTGCTGCATCGGATGTCCTACACTTCCGGTGAAGCTCGAAGTTGAGTGTAGGGGAGTCGCCAAGTTGGTCAAGGCACCGGATTTTGATTCCGGCATGCGAGGGTTCGAGTCCTTCCTCCCCTGCCAAAGTTTCCTCAGTTATTCCCGCCCCCAGCCCGAAGCAGGTTCATGATGAGCAGCCATGACGGCCTGATGGTTTTCACTGGCAACGCGAACCCCGCGCTTGCGCAGAAAGTCGTCGACAATCTCGGTATTCCGCTTGGCAAGGCCATGGTCAGCCGTTTCTCCGACGGCGAAATCCAGGTCGAAATCCAGGAAAACGTGCGCGGCAAGGACTGTTTCGTCCTGCAGTCCACCTGCGCACCGACGAACGACAACCTGATGGAACTGATGATCATGGTCGATGCGCTCAAGCGCGCATCCGCCGGCCGGATCACCGCCGCCATCCCCTACTTCGGCTATGCGCGCCAGGATCGCCGCCCGCGTTCGGCGCGCGTCGCGATCTCCGCGAAGATCGTCGCGAACATGCTGGAAATCGCCGGCGTCGAGCGGATCATCACGATGGATCTGCATGCCGACCAGATCCAGGGCTTCTTCGACATCCCGGTCGACAACATCTACGCCACGCCGATCCTGCTGGGCGACCTGCGCAAGCAGAACCACCCGGACCTGCTGGTGGTGTCGCCGGACGTCGGCGGCGTGGTGCGCGCCCGGGCACTGGCCAAGCAACTGAACTGCGATCTCGCGATCATCGACAAGCGTCGCCCGAAGGCGAACGTCGCCGAGGTGATGAACATCATCGGTGAGGTCGAAGGCCGCACCTGCGTGATCATGGACGACATGGTCGATACCGCCGGCACGCTCTGCAAGGCCGCGCAAGTGCTCAAGCAGCGCGGCGCCAAGCGCGTGTTCGCCTACGCGACGCACCCGGTGCTGTCGGGCGGCGCGGCAGCGCGGATCGACGCCTCGGAACTCGACGAACTGGTCGTGACCGACACCATCCCGCTGAGCGCCGAGTCGCTCGGCTGCGCCAAGATCCGCGCGCTGTCGAGCGCCGATCTGCTCGCCGAAACCTTCGCGCGCATCCGCCGGGGCGATTCGGTGATGTCGCTGTTCGCCGAGTCCTGATCCCGGCGATCACACGAATTCGGTAGTCCGCGAAAAGCGAAGCCTGAACGCTTCGCTTTTTGCACAAACGGCCCGGAAGGACGAAACCCGGGCCGGCTTCTTGGGGCCGCAAGGCCTCGCTCAACTGCCTGGTCGCGGGCAGCAATGGAGAATCTCATGAAAGTCGTCGCTTTCGAGCGCACACTGCAAGGTACGGGTGCGAGCCGCCGCCTGCGCAACGCTGGCAAGACCACGGGTATCGTCTACGGTGGCGAAGCTGCCCCGCAAATGATCGAACTCGATCACAACGCCCTGTGGCACGCCCTGAAGAAGGAAGCCTTCCACTCGTCGATCCTCGACCTCGAAGTGGCCGGCAAGTCGCAAAACGTGCTGCTGCGTGACGTGCAATACCATCCGTTCCGCCAGCTCGTGCTGCACGTGGACTTCCAGCGCGTCGATGCATCGAAGAAGCTGCACACCAAGGTGCCGGTCCACTTCCTGAACGCCGAAGTCAGCCCGGCCGTGAAGCTGTCGAGCGCCGTCGTCTCGCACGTGGTCGTGGAACTCGACATCGAGTGCCTGCCGGCCGCCCTGCCGGAATTCCTGGAAGTCGACCTGTCGAAGCTGGAAGCCGGTCAATCGGTCCACGCCAAGGACATCGTGCTGCCGAACGGCGTCTCGCTGGTCGCGCACGTCGACGCCGAAAACCCGGTGATCGCGACCGCGACGATCCCGGCCGGCGCCGTGTCGGACGAAGCTGCTGCAGGCGAAGGCGAAACGCCGGCTGCCTAAGCTGTCCAGCACATTCGCACCGTCGCGGGATGGACGGTCGAAGCAACCCGCCGCGGCTCGCCCGGCGGGTTTTTTCATTCTTGCGGCCTCAACATCATGATCAAACTGATCGTCGGGCTCGGCAATCCGGGCGCCGAATACACGGCGACGCGCCACAACGCCGGCTTCTGGCTGGTCGACCTGCTCGCGCGCGAAGCCGGCGCGACGCTGCGCGACGAGCGACGCTTCCACGGCCATTACGCCAAGGCACGGCTGTATGGTGAGGAGGTGCACCTGCTCGAGCCGCAGACCTACATGAACCGCTCCGGCCAATCGGTGGTCGCGGTGGCGCAGTTCTTCAAGATCCTGCCCGACGAGATCCTGGTCGCGCACGACGAGCTCGACCTGCCGCCCGGCTCGGTCAAGCTCAAGCTCGGCGGCGGCAGCGGCGGCCACAACGGCCTGAAGGACATCTCGGCGCATCTATCCTCGCAGCAATACTGGCGGTTGCGAATCGGCATCGGCCATCCGCGCGAGCTGATCCCTGAGGGCGCGCGTGCCGGCGCCAAGCCCGACGTGGCGAACTTCGTGCTGAAGCCGCCGCGCCGCGAGGAACAGGAGGTGATCGACGCCTCGATCGAGCGCTCGCTCGCCGTGATGCCGATCTTCGTGAAGGGTGAAACCGAACGCGCGGTGATGCAGCTGCATCGCAACGGCGCCTGAGCGGCGCGAACCCGTTCGCCCTTTCCATGCCCGCAGCGACGCGCCCGGCGCGCGCCGCCTGCGTTAAGCTGCACGTTTTCAGTCAGGAGCCCGTGGTGAGCCGTTATTGGAGCAAGATCGTTCAGCAGCTCGTCCCCTATGTGCCGGGCGAACAGCCGGCGCTGGCGAACCCCGTCAAGCTGAACACCAACGAGAACCCGTATCCGCCCTCGCCGCGCGTGGTCGCGGCGATCGCGCGGGAGCTCGGCGAGGCCGGCGAATCGCTGCGCCGCTATCCCGACCCGCTCGCGCGCGGCCTGCGCGAGACCGTCGCCGCGCATCACGGCCTGAGCCCGGACCAGGTATTCGTCGGCAACGGCTCCGACGAGGTGCTCGCCCATACCTTCCAGGCCCTGCTCCAGCACGAGCGGCCGATCCGCTTCCCCGACATCACCTACAGCTTCTACCCGACCTACGCGCGCCTGTACGGCGTCGAATACGAGGCGGTACCGCTCGCCGAGGACTTCTCGCTCCGCGTCGAGGACTATCTCGGCGGCAACGGCGGCGTGCTGTTCCCGAATCCGAACGCGCCCACCGGCCGCGCCCTGCCGCTCGCCGACGTGGAGCGGATCGTGGCGGGCAATCCCGACACGGTGGTGGTGGTCGACGAGGCCTATGTCGATTTCGGCGCCGAATCGGCGATCTCGCTGATCGCCCGCCATCCGAACCTGCTGGTGGTGCACACCACCTCGAAGGCACGTTCGCTGGCCGGCATGCGGGTGGGTTTCGCCTTTGGCGACGCGCAACTGATCGAGGCGCTGAACCGCGTCAAGGACAGCTTCAACTCCTATCCGCTCGACCGGCTCGCCCAGGTCGCCGCCCAGGCCGCCTACGAGGATCGCGACTACTTCGAGGCCGGCTGCGCGCGCGTGATCGAGAGCCGTGCGCGCCTGGACGCCGCGCTGACGAGCCTCGGCTTCGAGATCGTGCCCTCGGCCGCGAACTTCGTGTTCGCGCGCCATCCCGGCCACGACGCGGGCCAGCTCGCCGCCGCGCTGAAGGCGCGCGAGATCTTCGTTCGGCACTTCAAGCTGCCGCGCATCGACCAGTACCTGCGGATCACGATCGGCACCGACGCGGAATGCGAGGCGCTGGTGGCCGCGCTGCGCGAACTGCTGAGCTGAGGAGGCCGCGCGGGCCTGCTCGCCGAGTTGCGGCGGCCCGCTATGGACCACCAAACGAAAACAGGCCGATGGGCAAACGCCCATCGGCCTGTTTCATGTCGGCTCGCGCCAATCGTCGAGCGAGCCTGACGTGCGCCGGCGCCGGCTCAAGACGAGGTGCCGCCTTCGTCGCCCGAGGCGATCAGCAGGTGGTACTTCGCCATCAACTGGTCCTGCGTCTCCGCGTGCTGCGGATCGCGCGGAATGCATTCGACGGGGCAGACCTGCTGGCACTGCGGTTCGTCGAAGTGGCCGACACATTCGGTGCACTTGTTCGGATCGATCACGTAAATGTCCGGACCCATCGAAATCGCGCCGTTCGGGCACTCGGGCTCGCACACGTCGCAATTGATGCACTCGTCGGTAATCATCAAAGCCATGCTGGTCTCACTTCCGCCGGCCTCGCGCCGGCACATGCTGCTGGGCCGGCGGCGAAGCCTCGCGCCTCACGCGGCCGGCTGCTGGCCCATCGCGGCCACCTTCTCGGTCAGCCACTTCTCGACCGAGGGGAATACGAACTTGCTGACATCGCCGCCCAGCTGGGCGATCTCGCGCACGATGGTGCCCGAGATGAACTGGTACTGGTCGGACGGCGTCATGAACATGGTCTCGACGTCGGGCAACAGATAGCGGTTCATGCCGGCCATCTGGAACTCGTACTCGAAATCGGAGACGGCGCGCAGCCCCCTGACGATCACGCGCGCGTTGTTGGCGCGCACGAAGTCCTTCAGCAAGCCGGTGAAGCCCATCACTTTCACGTTCGGATAATGGCCGAGCACCTCGTTCGCGATCTTCAGGCGCTCCTCGAGCGAGAAGAACGGCTTTTTCGCCCGGCTGTCGGCCACGCCGACGACCAGCGTATCAAAAATGCTCGAGGCGCGTCGCACGAGATCCTCGTGCCCGCGCGTCAGCGGATCGAACGTACCCGGGTACACGGCGACTACCATGTCGCTCCTCCTGTGAACTTGCAATTGGGGCAGCAGCAATACGGTTCGCGCGCCGCCGCCGTGATGGGCGCACGTCGCGGATCACGCGCGGCGCCTCGTTGGAAACGCGCATTATTCATCATTTTCGCGTTGCAGCAAATGATAGTGGACCGCGCCGGCCTTGCCCTCGCGCGTCACCACCCAGCCGGCCAGCGCCTCGTGCCCGGCGGGATCGAGCGGCTCGCCCGATTCCACGTACAGGTCGCCGCCCGGCGCGACCAGTCGAGCCGCGAGCGTCAGGGCGCGCGCGAACAGTTCCGCATCGCCGAAGGGCGGATCGAGGAACACCACCTCGAACGAAGCCGGCGCCAGGCCCGCCGCGAGCCGCAGCGCGTCGGCCTCGGCCACTTCCACGTTGCGCGCCGACAGCTTCTCGCGAATCGCGCGCAATTGCCCGGCAGCGCGCGCATTGCGCTCCACCATCACCACGCTGGCCGCGCCGCGCGAGGCAGCCTCGAAACCGAGCGCGCCGGTGCCGGCGAACAGGTCGAGGCAGCGCCGGCCGTCGAGATCCTGGCCGAGCCAGTTGAACAGCGTCTCGCGCACGCGATCGGGCGTAGGACGCAGGCCGTCGAGGTCGAGTACCGGCAGCGGCGTGCGTTTCCACGCGCCGCCGATGATGCGCACCGAGTGCGGCTTGCCGCGGGCGGCGCTGGCGGACGGGCGGGCGGAGGGCGAACGGGGCATACGAAATCGACTGGAACAGGTGATCGGGACGGGCTCGGGGCCCGGAACAGGCGCACGTTACCACAGCCGGCGACGGGCCTCGCCGCGCTCGACACGACGCGCGGCATGATGCGCCTGATAAAATCACGTGTTTTGGGTCGCCGGCCGAGCCGCTGCGTTCCCGCCCCTCTTCCCCCAAGCCAGCAGACCATGTTCAGCTTCTTCAAACGATTGATCGGCTCGAAGGCCGACGGCGCGCCGACCGACGACCCGGACGCGCCGACGGACCGGCAGGACGACGCCGAGGCCCCCGCGGCCGAAGCGGCCCGGCCCGTCGAGCGGGTCGCCGCGCCTGCCCCGGCCCCGGCGGTTCCGGTCGAGCCGGCCGCGCCCGCGCAAGTCGCCCCTGCTCTCCCCGCCGCCACCGCGGACGAAGACGAAGCGCAGGCCGTCACGGCCGTCGAGATCGTGCCGCCGCCCGCGCCGGAGCCGGCCGCCAAGAAATCCTGGATCGCGCGCCTGCGCTCGGGCCTGTCGAAGACCAGTTCCAGCCTGACCAGCGTGTTCGTCAGCACCAAGATCGACGAGGATCTCTACGAGGAGCTCGAGACCGCGCTGCTGATGTCCGACGCCGGCGTCGACGCCACCGAGTACCTGCTCGGCGCGCTGCGCGAGAAGGTCAAGGCCGAGCGGCTGACCGATCCGCAGCAGGTCAAGGCGGCCCTGCGCGGCCTGCTGATCGCGCTGCTCGCGCCGCTCGAGAAGTCACTGATGCTGGGTCGCGCGCAGCCGCTGGTGATGATGATCGCGGGCGTCAACGGCGCCGGCAAGACCACCAGCATCGGCAAGCTGGCCAAGCATCTGCAGAGCTTCGACCAGTCGGTGCTGCTGGCCGCCGGGGACACCTTCCGCGCCGCCGCGCGCGAGCAGCTCGCGATCTGGGGCGAGCGCAACAACGTGACGGTGGTGCAGCAGGAAAGCGGCGATCCGGCCGCGGTGATCTTCGACGCGGTGGGCGCGGCGCGCGCGCGCAAGATCAACGTGGTGATGGCCGATACGGCGGGCCGCCTGCCCACCCAGCTGCACCTGATGGAGGAGCTGCGCAAGGTCAAGCGCGTGATCGGCAAGGCACAGGCCGACGCGCCGCACGAGGTGCTGCTGGTGATCGACGCCAACACCGGTCAGAACGCGCTCGCCCAGGTAAAGGCCTTCGACGACGCGCTGGGCCTCACCGGCCTGATCGTCACCAAGCTCGACGGCACCGCGAAGGGCGGCATCCTCGCCGCGATCGCGCGGCAGCGGCCGGTACCGGTCTACTTCATCGGCGTCGGCGAGAAGGTGGAGGACCTGCAGCCCTTCAATGCCGAGGAGTTCACCGACGCGCTGCTGGGCTGAGCCCGGCCTCGTCAGGAAACAGGAAAGGACGCCTCGGCGTCCTTTTTCCTTTTCGTCGCCACCCTCGCTTCGTTATTCCGCATCCGGCTGCGCCTCAGGCGCCGCCGCGCGAAATGCATCGAGCGTCATCGCATGCGCGTGGATGCGCGCCAGCGTCGGATAGGGCGCCAGGTCGAGCTCGAAACGCTGCGCGTTGTAGATCTGCGGGATCAGGCACAGGTCGGCCTGCGTGGGCGTATCGCCGTAGCAGAGCTTGCCGGTGCGTGGATCCGCGGCGAGCTTGGCCTCCAGCGTCGCGAAACCCTGCTCGATCCAGTGCCGGTACCAGGCGTTCTTGGGCTCCTCGGCCACGCCGAGCGTGCGCTTCAGGTAGCGCAGCACGCGCAGGTTGTCGAGCGGATGGATCTCGCAGGCGATCTGCAGCGCGATCGCCCGCACATGCGCGCGATCGGCCGGCGAACGCGGCAGCAGCGGCGGCTCGGGCACGGTCTCGTCGAGATACTCGAGGATCGCCAGCGACTGCTGCAAGGTAACGGCGCCATCGACGAGGGTCGGCACCAGCGCGTCGGGATTGAGCGCGCGGTAGTCGTCGCGCAACTGCTCGCCGCCGCCACGCAGCATGTGCACGGCCTGGTAGTCGAAGGGCAGCCCCTTCAGGTGCAGCGCGATGCGCACGCGAAACGAGGCGGAGCTGCGGAAATAGCCGTAGAGCTTCATCGGTTGCGGTCCCTCATGGAATCGACGCGGGAATGGATGCGTCATTGTGCCGGTTTCCGTCACGGCGCCTAGGCCTGGAGCCCGCCTTCGACCATGGCGCAACCGGGCCGCGTGCTTGCCAGAATCCGGCAAATGCGGTACTCAGTGGGCTTCCCGCAGATCCGGGCGACGGCGCGTCAAGGCGAGGCCCGAGCCCCAAGCCCCCACGCCTCGATGACCGACGTCCGCCCCCACTCCGCCCCGCTCGAACCGTTTGCCTGCGCCCGCTTCATCAAGGAGATCGGCCGCGGCCCGCATGGCGCCCGCGCGCTGTCGCCCGAGGACACCTTCGCGCTCTACCAGGCCATGCTCGACGGCCGCGTCTCGGACGTCGAGCTGGGCGCGGTGCTGATCGCCTACCGGCTCAAGGGCGAGACGGCCGAGGAGCTGGCCGCGATGCTAGCGGCGGCACAAGCCTCGTTCGCGCCGCTCGCGAGCGAGCGCGGCGCCTATCGGCCGGTGTCGATCCCGAGCTACAACGGCGCGCGCAAGCAGCCCAACCTGGTACCGCTGCTGGCCCTGCTGCTGGCTCGCGAGGGCGTGCCGGTGCTGGTGCATGGCGTCAGCGTCGATCCGGGTCGCGTGACCAGCGCCGAGATCTTCGCCGAACTGGCGATGCCGGCTGCGGCCTCGCATGCCGATGCCGAGCGCGACCTGGCCGCGCGCCGGGTCGCCTTCATGCCGCTCGAGGCGCTGGCGCCGAAGCTCGCGCGACTGCTCGCGCTGCGCCGCGTGCTCGGCGTGCGCAACTCCACGCATACGCTGGTCAAGCTGCTGCAGCCGTTCGCGCCGCTCGGGCTGCGGCTCGTCAACTACACGCATCCGCCCTACCGCGACAGCCTCGCTCAGTTGTTCCGCGAACATCCCGAGGCGGCCGCGGGCGGCGCGCTGCTCGCGCGCGGCACCGAGGGCGAAGCCGTGGCCGACACGCGCCGGCAGGTGCAGGTCGACTGGCTGCACGACGGGCTCTGCGAGACGCTGGTCGCGCCGGAGCGCTCCTCGCCCGACGCGCCGCCGGTGGAGCTGCCCGAATCGAAGGACGCGGCCACCACGGCCGCCTGGACGCGCGCGGCGCTGACCGGCGAGGTGGCCGTGCCCGAGGCGCTGGCGCGGCAGGTCGAGACGATCCTGCGCGTGGCGCGCATCGAGGCCTGAGCCGGGCTGCCGTCGAAACTCGGGCGCCGGCAGCCGGTGCCTCCCCAGGCATCGCCTGCCGGACCACCTATTCGGGTCTCGATCGCATCGTCCTAACTCTTCTCGTCCGATCCGCGGCAAGACCTGTCCGAATCGCGACAGGCTGCCGCCACTCGACCGATTGACAACGCGAAACGACATCGCATAAAGTTGTCGCCATGCGTTCCTTTCCGAACCCCCTCCGAATTACCTCCGGCCGCCTAGCGCGGTCGCTATCGCTACGACTAGCGTAAAGCTGTCGTCGCGCCGTGCACCCCGCACGGTCCCCCCTGAGCAGTTCTCGCAGTTCCTTCTCGTCGTTTTTTAAAACCCGTAGTCGTCAGCCGTCGTCCGTCCATCCGTCGGGCGACCGCGAAGATCCGCCGCATCGTCACGCGAACTCGCGCGGCCGTGCGCAGGCAGCGCCACCTGATCCGTTGCCGCCCATCTTCGCTCGCGACTGAATCGCCTCGAGGCCAAGATGAAGCGCAACCCCGCCGACAAGTACCGCCCCTTCGAACCCGTCCGACTCACCGGCCGCAAGTGGCCGACCCGCAGCATCGAGCAGGCGCCGATCTGGATGAGCACCGATCTGCGCGACGGCAACCAGTCGTTGATCGAACCGATGAGCATCGAGCAGAAGCTCGAGTTCTTCGAGATGCTGGTCGCGATCGGTTTCAAGGAAATCGAAGTCGGTTTTCCCTCGGCCTCGCAGACCGACTTCGACTTCGTGCGCAAGCTGATCGACGAGAAGCGGATTCCCGACGACGTGACCATCGAGGTGCTGGTGCAGTCGCGCGAGGATCTGATCGCCCGCACCTTCGAAGCGCTCGACGGCGCCTCGCGCGCGATCGTCCATCTCTACAACGCGATCAGCCCGTCGTTCCGCAAGATCGTGTTCGGGCTCTCGAAGGACCAGGTCAAGGCGCTCGCGGTGGACGGCACGCGCATGATCAAGGAGCAGGCGCAGGCGCGCCCCGGCACGCACTGGACCTACCAGTACTCGCCCGAAACCTTCAGCATGACCGAGCTGGCCTTCGCCCGCGAGGTGTGCGACGCGGTCGCCCAGACCTGGCGCCCGACGCGCGACCACAAGATGATCGTGAACCTGCCGGCCACCGTCGAGGCCGCCACGCCGAACGTGTTCGCCGATCAGATCGAATGGATGGACCGCAACCTCGGCTACCGAGACAGCATCGTCCTGTCGGTGCATCCGCACAACGACCGCGGCACCGCCGTGGCCGCCGCCGAGCTCGCCCTGCTGGCCGGCGCCGATCGCATCGAAGGCTGCCTGTTCGGCAACGGCGAGCGCACCGGCAATGTCGATCTCGTCACGCTCGCGCTGAACCTCTACACACAGGGCATCGACCCGGGCCTCGACTTCTCCGACATCGACGCGGTGCGCCGCGTGGTCGAGCGCTGCAACCAGTTGCCGGTGCACCCGCGCCATCCCTATGCGGGCGACCTGGTGTTCACGGCCTTCTCGGGCTCGCACCAGGATGCGATCCGCAAGGGCCTCGCCCAGCAGCGTCCCGACGCGATCTGGGAAGTGCCCTACCTGCCGATCGACCCGGCCGACCTCGGCCGCAGCTACGACGCCGTGATCCGCGTCAACAGCCAGTCGGGCAAGGGCGGGGCGACCTATCTGCTCGAGCGCGGCATGGGCTTCACGCCGCCGCGCCGCGTGCAGATCGAGTTCAGCCACGCGGTGCAGACGGTGGCCGATCGCTCGGGCGAGGAGGTGACGGGCGACGCGATCTGCTCGCTGTTCCGTCGCGAGTATTTCGAGACCACCGGGCCGGCCGCGCGCAACGGCGGCACCATGAGCTGGCAGCGCCACGAGATTGCCGCGGGTGCCGCGATTCCCGGCGACGCCGGCGAGGAAGCGGTGGTCGCGCATGCCGCCGCGGCATTCGCGAACGCGGCAGGCACCACGATCGAGATCGTCTCGGTCGAGTCGGCCCGCACCGTCGACGGCCGCGTGGCCGTATTCGTCGGCGCCAGGATGGGCGACGCGCCGATGCGTTACGGCGTCGGCGCGCACGAGGAGGCCGTGGTGGCCGCCATCGATGCGCTCGCCAGCTCGATCAACCGCTCGGACTGGCATTGCTCGGATCGCCGCGCGGCGGCCTGAACCCGATCAAGCCTCATCAACCATGGCCCGGCCGGCCCCGACAACCCGGCCGGCACGCCTTGCGCGACCGGCGCGACGTCGAGCGATCCTCGGCGCCGCGCAATGAAAAAGCGGCCCAGCAGGCCGCTTCGAATGCCGATGAATGCCAACCGCATTCACCAGCGTCCCGCCACCGCGGGGCTTCAGGCTTCGGTCGCGCAGCGCGTGGCATGCCAGGCCAGCAAGCGCCACTGCCCGCTTTCCTGGGCCTGTAGCGCGGTATAGGCGATCGGGAAGACGATGCCGCCGTTGTTCGCCTCGAGCTCGACGATCACGCGGCCGGTGACGACAAACGCCTCGCCGCCGACCGGCATCACGTCCTGCGACTGCACTTCGATCTGACGATAACGGCGCCGGCCGGCGGTGATCGCGTCGATGAACTGCTGTTTCGACTCGCGCTTGCCATTGGTATGCACGTAGTAGACGTGTTCCGAGAGCAAGGCGTCGAGCGCCTCGCCATCGCCATCGACCATCGCGCGGAACCGGTCGCGCTCCAGTGCACGGATCGCCTCGATCACTTTCGCCATCATCGCCGCACTCCCAGACTCCGCGCGCCGGGCGCGTGCCGTTCAGAAGTTGTACTGCACGTAGATTTGGCTGAAATTTATACCAGGATTCGGATCTTTGATACTGGCGTTCGACTCGTGCTGGAAGCGAAAGCCGGCCTGGTACTGCTGGTGGCCGCCGAACTGCGCGCCGACGCCGACCATGTCGGCGAACTGGAACGCCGTCGACATCGTGTAGTTGGTCGCGATGGTCGGGTGGGTCAGCAGGCGCAGGCCCACGCCGGCCTCGAAGAACGGCCGGATCGCGCCGCTACGCTTGATGAAGCGGAACACCGGCGTGACCCCGAATTCGCCGATGTTGGCATTGACGGCATGATCGCCGCCGTAATGCCAGTACGAGGCGTGGCCTTCCATCACGAAGGTGAAATGCCAGTCGCCCATCTGCCACCAGGACCAGCCCGGATCCCAGACCACGCCGAGATCGACCTTCTTCATGTCGTGGTCGGCGATGCCGCCCGCGAGCTGTACCCCCCAGCGGTCGGCGAACGCGGCGTTCGAGCCGCCCGCCAGGGTGGCGGCCAGCACCGTGCCGGCCAGCCACCGTCCCGCCCTGAGATTTTTCTTGTTCTGCATCCTTCACTCCAGATTCCGGGGTTGAATGGAGCGCCGGCGCGGGTCTCGCGTCCGGCTCAAATCGAACAGCATCTTATGGTAAAGGACATTTCTGATCGGCATCGTCTCGCGAAATGGTTTGCTTCGCAATCGACAAGAATCGAAATCCTGTGCCGGAAAGTGATTGAAAAAACGTCAAATTGAATTGACCACGATCCGCTGCGCCTAGGTAGAAACGAGTAGTATCTATCGACATGACAACTTCGATAGAGCTGCGGGAACTCGAATGGCCCTGCCCCCTCTAAGTCTTTAGCACTCACTTGGCGAGAGTGCTAAGATAGCTCGGTGGAATCGCCTTGTAACGGGGCTTGTCCCTGATTCCAAAGGAGTTTACTAAGTGAGCAACGCTCTGACCCTTCCGAATACGCTTGGCCCGGTGCCTGCGAAGGCCTCGTCGGCAGGCTCGCTGGCGCTCGCGTCCCAATCGATGCTGCCCGGCCAGTTGGGCAATATCGACGCCTATATCCAGTCGGTGAACCGGATCCCGATGCTGACGCTCGAGGAAGAGCGCCAGTACGCGACCGAATTTCGCGACCAGAACAATCTCGAATCGGCCCGCCGGCTGGTGCTGTCGCACCTTCGCCTGGTGGTGTCGATCGCGCGCAACTACCTCGGCTACGGGCTGCCGCACGGCGACCTGATCCAGGAAGGCAATATCGGCCTGATGAAGGCCGTCAAGCGCTTCGACCCGAACCAGAACGTGCGCCTGGTCTCGTATGCGATCCACTGGATCAAGGCCGAGATCCACGAATACATCCTGCGCAACTGGCGCATGGTGAAGGTCGCGACCACCAAGGCGCAGCGCAAGCTGTTCTTCAACCTGCGCAGCCACAAGAAAGGCATGCAGGCGATGACGCCGGAGGAAATCGACGGCCTCGCCCAGGAGCTGAACGTCAAGCGCGAGGATGTCGCCGAGATGGAGACGCGACTGTCCGGCGGCGATATCGCACTCGAGGGGCAGGTCGACGACGGCGAGGAATCCTTCGCGCCGATCGCCTACCTGGCCGACTCGCACAACGAGCCGACCGCCGTGATCGCCTCGCGCCAGCGCGACCGCCTGCAGACGGACGGCATCTCGGAAGCGCTGGAGTCGCTCGACGCGCGCAGCCGCCGCATCATCGAGGCACGCTGGCTCAATGTCGAGGATGATGGCTCGGGCGGCTCGACGCTGCACGACCTGGCCGCCGAATTCGGTGTATCGGCCGAGCGGATCCGCCAGATCGAGGCCAGCGCGATGAAGAAGATGCGCGCCGCACTCGCCGCCTACGCATGACGCGAGCGGCCGGCTGATCGCCGGCCCTCCACGCAGCCCCCAAGGCCCGCTGTCTCACGACAGCGGGCCTTTTCCTTTTGCGCCTCGCTTTCGATCAGCAATCCTGATCGCTCCGGCGCGAAATGCCATCTACCTGACAAGGACCGGATTTCGACCTATAAATTGGGATATTCGGCAATCGACCCTACCGCTTCTCAAAGCCGGACACGATTCGATCAAGACTTGCGACACATCAAATGCGGCAGGCCATTTCGCGACCGTCCGCCGCAGATGAATTCGCAAATATCGCACCGCACAATTTTAGAATTTTGGTGTTCTCCCCACGGCGCCGGCCAGCGCCACGATCGTCTCAAAACCAACGACTTCAGGGCGCCGTCCACCAGATCATGCCACTGATCCTCACCCGCAAATCCGCCTCGCAGGACGCCAGGCCCACGCTGCGTGCACGCGTCATCGCCTGGGCCCGGGGGCCCACCCTGGTGCGCGACCTGTCGGTCGTGCTGGCCGTCAAGCTGGTGCTGCTGATGGCCCTCAAGTACGCGTTCTTCAATCACCCGCAGGCCGAGCACATGCAGTTGCCGCCCGCCGTCGTCGCCGCCCGCCTGCTCGGGCCGACGGCCCCCGATTCCTCCAAGGGAGCCCACCATGATCAGTAGCGAAGTCGTCGACCTGTCGCGTCTGCAGTTCGGCATCACCGCGCTCTACCACTTCCTGTTCGTCCCGCTCACGCTCGGCCTGTCCTGGCTGCTCGTGATCATGGAAACCGTCTACGTGATGACGGGCAAGCAGGTCTACAAGGACATGACCCAGTTCTGGGGCAAGCTGTTCGGCATCAACTTCGCGATGGGCGTGACCACCGGCATCACGCTCGAATTCCAGTTCGGCACCAACTGGTCCTACTATTCGCACTACGTCGGCGACATCTTCGGCGTGCCCCTCGCGGTGGAAGGGCTGATGGCCTTCTTCCTCGAATCGACCTTCGTCGGCCTGTTCTTCTTCGGCTGGAACAAGCTCTCGCGCGTCAAGCACCTGATCGTCACCTTCCTGGTGGCGCTCGGCTCGAATCTCTCGGCGCTCTGGATCCTGGTGGCCAACGGCTGGATGAACAACCCGGTGGGCGCCGAGTTCAACTACCAGACCATGCGCATGGAACTGTCGAGCCTGTTCGACGTGCTGTTCAACCCGGTCGCGCAGGTCAAGTTCGTGCATACCGTGTCGGCCGGCTACGTGACGGCCTCGATGTTCGTGCTGGGCATCTCCTCCTGGTACCTGCTGCGCCGCCGCGACACCGCCTTCGCGCTGCGCTCGTTCGCGGTGGCGGCCGGCTTCGGCCTGGCCTCGACGCTGTGCGTGATCGTGCTCGGCGACGAATCGGGCTACACCACCGGCGAAGTGCAGCAGGTCAAGCTGGCCGCGATCGAATCGGAATGGGAAACCACGCCAGCGCCGGCCGCCTTCACGATTTTCGGGATCCCGAACCAGGCCGAGCAGCGCACCGACTACGCGATCCGCATTCCCTATGCGCTGGGCCTGATCGCCACCCGCTCGATCGACGAGCCCGTGGTCGGCCTCAACGAGCTGATCAAGCGCAGCGAGGACCACATCCGCAGCGGCATGATCGCCTACGCGGCACTCGAGAAGCTCAAGGCCGGCGATACCAGCGCGGCCACCCAGGCCAGCTTCGACGCGCACAAGACCTATCTCGGCTACGGGCTGATGCTCAAGCAGTTCACCGCGAACGTCACCGACGCCACGCCGCAGCAAATCGAGCAAGCCGCGAAAAAAACCATCCCGCCGGTGGCGCCGGTGTTCTTCTCGTTCCGACTGATGGTGCTGCTCGGCTTCATGTTCCTCGCCACCTTCGTGCTCGCCTTCTGGTTCTGCGCGCGCCGCGAACTGCTGCTGCCCAAGCGCCGCTGGTTCCTGCGCTGGGCCGTGTGGGCGATCCCGCTGCCTTGGCTGGCCGCCGAGTTCGGCTGGGTGGTGGCCGAGGTGGGCCGCCAGCCCTGGACTATCGCCGGCATCCTGCCTACCCACCTGTCGGCCTCCAGCCTCACGCCCACCGATCTCTACCTGAGCCTCGCCGGCTTCATCCTGTTCTATACGGCGCTATTCGTGATCGAGATCACGCTGATGTTCAAGTACGCGCGCCTCGGCCCGTCCTCGCTGCATACCGGCCGCTACCACCACGAACAGCAGGCAGCCCCGGCGGCCTGATCGCGCCCGGCTCACCGAAACCGCACAAGGAATCGTCATGGACTACGCAACTCTGAAGGTGATCTGGTGGGTGCTGGTCGGCACGCTGCTGATCGGCTTCGCCCTCACCGACGGCTTCGACATGGGTGCCACCGCCCTGCTGCCCTTCCTCGGCAAGACCGACGACGAGCGCCGCATCATCGTCAATACGGTCGGCGCCACCTGGGAAGGCAACCAGGTCTGGCTCATCACGGCCGGCGGCGCGATGTTCGCGGCCTGGCCGCTGGTCTACGCCGCCTCGTTCTCGGGCTTCTACTTCGCGATGCTGCTGGTACTGTTCGCGCTGTTCTTCCGGCCGGTCGGCTTCGACTACCGCAGCAAGCGCAGCGATCCGCGCTGGCGTGCCGGCTGGGACTGGGGGCTGTTCATCGGCGGCTTCGTACCGGCCCTGGTCTTCGGCGTGGCCTTCGGCAACCTGCTGCAGGGCGTGCCCTTCGCCTTCGACAGCGATCTGCGCGTTACCTACACGGGCAGCTTCTGGGCGCTGCTGAACCCGTTCGCGCTGCTCTGCGGGCTGGTCTCGCTGAGCATGCTGGTCGCGCACGGCGCCGCCTTCATCCGCATGAAGACCGAAGGCGTGATCGCCCGCCGCGCGGCCCGCGCGCTGCGCGTCAGCGCGATCGTCGCGATCGTGTTGTTCGCGCTGGCCGGTGCCCTGATCTGCACCTCGATCGGCGGCTACCAGATCACCCAGGCCGCGCCGTTCGATACCGTCGCCAATCCGCTGCTCAAGCAGGTCGCGGCCGGCCATGCGCTGTGGCTGAGCAATTACCACAGCTATCCCTGGATGACGATCGCGCCGGCCATCGCCTTCGTCGGCGGCCTGCTGGCCGCGCTGCTGGCCTGCTCTCGCTTCGAGAAGAGCGCCTTCCTGTCCACCAGCCTGCTGATCATCGGTGTGATCCTGACGGCCGGTTTCTCGATGTTCCCGTTCATCATGCCGTCCTCGCTCGACCCGCGCAGCAGCCTGACGGTCTGGGATTCCACCTCCAGCCACATGACGCTCGAGGTGATGCTGGTGGCCGTGATCGTGTTCCTGCCGCTGATCCTGATCTACACGAGCTGGGTCTATCGCGTGCTGCGCGGCAAGATCACGCCGAAGGTGCTCGAGGACAACAGCCATTCGCTTTACTGACCCATGCGTCGGGCCCCTCGTGGCCCGGCTTGCAGCAACCGACCCGCTCTCTTCCGGAGACTGACTATGTGGTACTTCACCTGGATCCTCGGCATCGGCGTGGCGCTGTCCTTCGGCGTCATCAATGCGATGTGGCTCGAGTCGCAGGAAGCGCTCGACGCGCAGAAGCAGAAAGGCCAGCACTGAGCTTTCCGCTCCCTGGCAGAAACGACAAAAGGCACCCGAGGGTGCCTTTTGTTCTTGATGCGCCACTGGAAACCGCTGGTCGGGCGGTACGCTGCCCGACCGGGTTTCCCTGGCCCGGATCAGGCCGGCTGGGCCGCCGCGCCGCCGGTGCCGGTCGACGGCAGACGCGTCGACAGTTGCTGCGCGTAACGCGATGCCGCCGAGCCGCAGACGATGTGGAAGGTGTCGGTCGAGACCCAGGCCACGTCGAGGCTCGCCAGGCGATCGCGATCGACGGCCGACGGATCGCGCACCACCACGCGCAGCCGCGTGGTCGCCACCGCGTCGAGCGACAGCACGTTGGTCGCGCCGCCGAACACGGCCAGCCAGCGCATCGGATCCGGATCGAGCGGGCCCGCCTCGCCGGCCGGCACCGCCGCCGCTGCCGCCGGCGCGCTGACCGCGCCCGCTGCTGCGCCGCTGCCGATCGCCGAGCGGATCTCATCGGCGATCAGGTCCGCTTCCGGCCCGATGATCACCTGCACGCTGCTGCCGCCGCGCTTGAGCACGCCGCGCGCGCCGATCGCCTTCAGGTTCGCTTCCGAAACCTTCTCGGGATCGACCACCGACAGACGCAGGCGCGTGGTGCAGGCATCGACCACCGACAGGTTGGCCGCGCCGCCGAGCGCCGCGATATAGCGGATCGCGCGCGGTGCCGCATTGCCGGCAAGTGCCGCCGCGCCGGCCGGCGCCAGGCCGCCAGCCGCGCCGCTCGTCGCCGCATCCTCGGTCGTGGCCGGCTCGCGGCCCGGCGTGGCCATGTTGAACTTGCGGATGAAGAAGCGGAACAGGCCGTAGTAGGCAACCGCGTAGGCCAGACCCAGCGGAATCGCGATCCAGCCCTTCGTCGACAGCCCGTAGTTCAGCACGTAGTCGATCGCGCCGGCCGAGAAGGTGAAGCCGAGCTTCACGCCGAGCAACTGGCAGATCGCCAGCGACAGCCCCGTCAGCACCGCGTGGATCACGTAGAGCACCGGCGCGAGGAACATGAAGCTGAATTCGATCGGCTCGGTCACGCCCGTCAGGAACGAGGTCAGCGCCATCGAGAACAGCAGCCCCCCCACCACCGCGCGGCGCTCCTTCGGTGCCTCGTGGAACATCGCCAGGCACGCGGCCGGCAGGCCGAACATCATGATCGGGAAGAAGCCCGCCATGAAGCCGCCCGCGGTCGGGTCGCCGGCGAAGAAGCGGTGCAGGTCGCCCGTCACCGCCGCGCCGCCGCCCGGCGGCGTGAAGCTGCCGAACACGAACCAGGCCAGCGAGTTGATGATGTGGTGCAGGCCGGTGACCAGCAGCAGCCGGTTCAGGAAGCCGTAGACGAAGGCACCGATCGCGCCGGCCGTGGTCAGCCAGTGGCCGGCCGCGTCAATCACGCCCTGGATCGGCCCCCAGATGTAGCCGAACACGATCCCCAAGATCACGCACACCAGGCCTGTGACGATCGGCACGAAGCGCTTGCCGCCGAAGAAGGCCAGGTAGTCCGGCAGCTTGATGTCCTTGTAGCGGTTGTAGAGCATCCCCGCCACGATGCCGGCGATGATCCCGGACAACACGCCCATGTTCAGCTTCGGGTCGATGTCCTTCATGATCGCGGTTTCGATCAGATAGCCGATCGCGCCCGCGAGCGCCGCCACGCCGTTGTTGTCCCTGGCGAAGCCGACCGCCACGCCGATCGCGAACAGCAGCGGCAGGTTGTCGAACACCGCGCCGCCGGCGTCGGCGATCATCTTGATGTTGAGTACATCGGACTGTCCCAGGCGCAGCAGGATGCCGGCGACCGGCAACACCGCGATCGGCAGCATCAGCGCCCGGCCCAGGCTCTGTATTTTCAGAAACGGATTCCCGTCCATTCAGATCTCCAAATCGTCTCGTCTTTCGTTGTTGATGTGCATGTGTTGCGGGGAGGAACTACGACGCGAATCCGGCTGCCGCCGCGCTCAATCCTGCGGCCAGATTTCGCGACTGGCCGCGCGAACCGCCTGGGCGGAATCGAGCGACAACAGATCCTGGGCGCGCTGGCGGCACAGCGCGTAATCGAGGCCGCGCACGCGCGCCTTGATGCCCGGCACCGAGACCGGGTCGACCGACAGCTCGGTGACGCCGAGCCCGACCAGCACCGGCACCGCCGCCGGATCGCCGCCCAGCGCGCCGCATACGCCGACCCATTTGCCGTGCTTCTCGGCGCCGCGCACGGTCGCATCGACCAGGCGCAGCACGGCCGGATGCAGGCCGTCGGCGAGCGCCGCCAGATCGGCCTGGCAGCGGTCCATGGCGAGCGTGTACTGGGTCAGGTCGTTGGTGCCGATCGAGAGGAAGTCGGCATGCTGGGCGAGCTGGTCGGCCAGCAGCGCCGCCGACGGCACCTCGATCATCACGCCGACTTCGATCGGCTCGGTGCGGCCCAGCGCTCGGGCGAAACCGTCGATGCGCTCGCGGATCCGCACCAGTTCGCCGGCATCGGTCACCATCGGCAGCAGGATGCGTACCGCGCCGAACGGCTTGACCGCCAGCAGGCCCTGCAGCTGGTCGTCGAGCAGGTCCGGGCGCACCTGGGCCAGGCGGATCCCGCGCAGGCCCAGCGCCGGGTTCGGCTCGGGCGGCAGGCTCAGGTAGTCGACTTCCTTGTCAGCGCCCACGTCGAGCGTGCGGATGATCGCGGTACGGCCCTGCAGCGCGTCGACGATCGATTGATAGCTGTCGCGATGCTCGTCGGTGGTCGGCGCGGCCTGGCGATGGATGAACATCAGCTCGGTGCGCAGCAGGCCGACCGCGTCGGCGCCGTTTTCCACGGCGGTCTTCGCGTCGTCGAGCGTGGCGATATTGGCGGCCACCTCGATATGGCGCGCGTCGGTGGTGCTGGCCGCCTCGCCCGACAGGCGGCGATTGGCCTCGCGCACGCCGGCCAGGCGCTGGCGCTCCAGGCGCGCGCGCTCGACGTCGAGCGCGGTGGGCGCATGTTCGATCCGGCCGCCGGTCGCATCGACCACCACCTGGGTGCCGTCGGGGATCGCGAACAGCGCGTCGCCCACCGCCACCAGCGCCGGAATGCCGAGCTGGCGCGCGATGATCGAGGCATGCGAGGTCGCGCCGCCGCGCGCCATCACCAGCGCGGTGACGCGCTGGCGGTCCAGCGAGGAAAGGTCCGACGGCGTGAATTCCTCGGCCGCGAGCACGGCCTCGTCGGGCAGCTCGTGCACGGCGCCGGCGCTCAGGCCCAGCGCGCGCAGCACGCGCTTCTCGATGTCGCGCAAGTCCGAGGCGCGCTCGGCCAGCAGCGGATCGTCGAGCTTGCCGAGCACGGCGATCTGCGCGCGGATGGTTTCGCGCCAGGCGAAACCGGCGCTCTTGCCGAGGCTGATCAGGTCGCGCGCCGCGTCGATCAGCGCCGGGTCCTCCAGCAGCACGCGATGCACGGCGAAGATCCCGGCCTCGCCCACCGCGCCGCGCTGCGAGGCGCTGCGCACGGTGTGATCGAGTTCGGCATCGACCGCGCCGAGCGCCTGGTCGAGCAGGCGGCTCTCGGCCGCCGGCGTGCCGGTCGCCAGCTCGGGCGGGACGATTTCGGCCTGGTCCCAGCGCACCAGTTGGCCGACCGCGATGCCGGGCGCGGCGCATACGCCGGCCAGCGTATTCGGCGCGAGCGGCTGGCCCGGATTGCGCGGCGCGCTCGCCGGCGCCGGGAAGGCCTGCCGCGTCGGGCGCTCTTCCACCTCGCCGTGCGCGGCGCGCAGCAGTTCCTCGGCGATCGCGTCGACTGCCTCGGCAGCCTGCGGGCCAACGCCCACCAGCTCGATCACGGCGCCTTCGCCCGCGCCCAGCGCGAGCAGGCCGACCACGCTCTCGATCGCGGCCTTGCGCTCGCCGAAATGGATGTGCACCTTGGCGTCGAGCCCACGCGCCGCTTCCCGGGCGCGCGCGGCCGGCCGCGCATGCAGCCCGCCCGCGTGGGGCAGCGTGATCTGGCGACGCGCTTGCATCGCGTCGGCCACGTCGCGCGCGGCGGCGGCCACTTCCGTGGAGCTCGCGCGCAGCGTCAGCAGCGGCGTCTGGCCGGCACGCACCACGCCGCGGCCGGCGCGCTCGACGATCTCGAAGGCTTCCGAATTCGCGATGGCGATCACCGAAACCAGGCTCGGCGCGGCCTGCGCGACCAGATCCGGATCGAATTCGACCAGCACGTCGCCGGGGGCCACCCGCGCGCCCGCATCGACCCTCGGCGTGAAGCCGCGGCCGCTCAGCTCGACCGTGTCGATACCGATATGCAGCAGCACCTCGGCGCCCTCGGCGGTGGTGATGGTGACCGCGTGGCCGGTGCGCGCCAGGTGCGTGACGATGCCCTCGCAAGGCGCGACGAGACGGCCCTCGAGCGGATCGATACCGATCCCGTCGCCGAACATGCCGCCGGAGAACACCGGGTCCGGCACGTCGGCGAGCGGCACGACGGGCCCCGTCAGCGGCGCGAGCAGCACGAACTGGTCAGGGGATGGCTTCTTCAACTGGGACTCCTCGGCACGTCTCATCGTCAATCTCGCGGGATCAGTGAGTTTCGGTGACTTTGTTCAGGTGACGCGGCGCATCCGGATCGCGCCCTCGCGCCACCGCCAGGTGCGCGGCCATCACGTAGAAGGACAGGATCGCGGCGATCGGATCGAGCGCCGTGTGGGCCGCGCGTTCCAGCGGCAGGGTCGCCTCGGGCGTGCCTTCCGGCGCGGCCAGCAGCACCCGCGCGCCGCGCGCGCGCATGTCGGCAGCGAGCTGCAGCAGGCCGGCCTGTTCGGGCCCGGGCGGCGCGAACACCAGCAGCGGGTAGTCGCGGTCGATCAGCTCCATCGGGCCGTGGCGCACCTCGGCACTCGAGAAGGCCTCGGCCTGGATGCCCGAGGTTTCCTTGAGCTTGAGCGCGGCTTCCTGGGCGATCGCCAGGCCCAGCCCGCGACCGATCACGATCATGCGCTCGACCTCGCGCAGCTCGTCGATGGCGCGGGTCCAGTCGAGCGTGCCGGCCTTGGCGAGCGTTTCGGGCAGGGCGCGCAGGCCCGTCATCAGCGCCGCGTCACGCTGCCAGAGCGCAACGATCTGCGCCGACAGCGACAGCATGGCGATATAGCTCTTGGTGGCGGCCACCGACAGCTCGGGGCCCGCGCTGATCGGCAGCGCGTGTTCGCAGGCGTCGCCCAGCGGCGAGGGCAGCACGTTGACGGCAGCCACCGTCAGCGCGCCGGCCTCGCGCAGCGCGGCCATGGTGTTGACCAGGTCGGGGCTCTTGCCCGACTGCGAGAAGGCGATCGCGAGCTGGTCGCGCACGCGCAGCGGCGCCTGCTGCAGGGTCGCGACCGACATCGGCAGCGAGGCCACCGGCACGCCGAGCCGGCTCATGGTGAGGCTGGCGAAATAGCTGGCCGCGTGGTCCGAGCTGCCGCGCGCGACCGTCAGCGCGACTTGCGGCGGGGTGGCCAGCAGGCGCTCGGCGAGCGCCTCGACACGCGACAGATCGGCCAGCTGGGCGGCCACTACCTGCGACGCCTGGCGCGCCTCTTCAAGCATATTCGACAATCGATTCTCCTTCGACATAGGTCGCGGTCAGGTTCAGGTCGCGGTCGAACACCGCGACGTCGGCCCAGGCGCCGCGCGCCAGGCGACCGCGGTCCTCGATGCCGAGGTAGTCGGCCGCGTAGCGCGACATGCGGTTCGAGACGTCGGCGATCGGCAGGCCGATCGAGACCAGGTTGCGGAACGCCTGGTCCATGGTCAGGGTGCTGCCGGCCAGCGTGCCGTCGGCCAGGCGCACGCCGCCCAGGCACTTGGTGACGTGCTGGCTGCCGAGCCGGTATTCGCCGTCGGGCATGCCGGTGGCCGAGGTGCTGTCGGTCACCACGTACAGGCGCGGGATCGAGCGCAGCGCGGCGCGGATCGCGCCGGGATGCACGTGCAGCAGGTCGGGGATGATTTCCGCGTATTCGGCATGCGCGAGCGCCGCGCCGACCAGGCCCGGATTGCGGTGGTGCAGCGGCGACATCGCGTTGAACAGGTGGGTGAAGCCACAGGCGCCGTGCTTGAGCGCGGCCACGCCGTCCTCGTAGGTGGCCAGCGAATGGCCGAGCTGCACGCGCACGCCGCGCGCGGCCATCTCCGAGATGATCTCGATATGGCCGGCGATCTCGGGCGCCAGCGTGACCACCCGGATCGGCGCGATCGACAGGTAGCGCAGCACCTCGTCGAGCGCGGCGGAAACCGCCGCGTCGGGCTGCGCGCCGAGCTTGCCGGGATTGATGTAGGGACCTTCCAGGTGCACCCCGAGCACGCGGGCGCAGCCCGGCGTGCGGTGGCGCGCGCGCTCGCCCAGTTGCGAGACCACGTTCATCAGCTCGTCGCGCGGCGCGGTCATGGTGGTCGCCAGCAGGCTGGTGGTGCCGTAGCGCGCATGGGTCCGGCCGATCGTCTCGATCGCGTCGCCGCCCTCCATCACGTCGGCGCCGCCGCCGCCATGCACGTGCAGGTCGATGAAGCCCGGCACGATGTAGGGGTCGTCGTTGCGCGAGGGATCGACCGGCCGGCCGCTCAGCGACGTGATCCGGCCATTGCCGAATTCGATCGTGCCGTGGCGCCAGCCCTCGGGTGTCAGTAGATTTCCGGTCAGCATCGCGTTCACTTGACTCCGGTATTGCGGTTGCGAGAGGAAGCCGGCCGGCGGGCCTCGATGGACTTGGCATCGAGCCTCGATGCGGGCGGCTGATGGACGGGACAGCACGATCGGCGGCGGGTTCCCCGCCTGGCGCCTAGCGATGCGCGTGCCCGCCGTCCGGACGGGCGATGGCGGCCGACGGATCGTCCTGCCACTGCCATGTGCGTCGCGGACCGGTTCGCCGCGACGGGCCCACCCGTCCGAAGCGAGGTGATTATATAACCAAACTAATACCAGTCAATTTTGATGGGCGAGCCGCCGAGCCATCTTGAAAAGCCGTGCCCGGCAAGCGTTTTAGTGCGAAATTGGCTTTGTTTATCGGGCTTTGGCGACTCGGGATTTACCCGTAGGGCGAATAGCAGTGACTCGCGGGAGGAGATAAAAGCGGCGTGTTCGGCAAGCGAACCATACCTGCATAGGACCAGTTCGACGAACTGGTATCTATCGATGGGGGGAGACAGGAGGGTTTATCTGACCGTCGAGGGCAGGCAACCGAAACGCGCCTGGAAGCGCTCCGTGAAACGGGCGCGAGATCGGTAGCCGCAAGCCTCGGCGATATGCGCGATGCCCCAGGCCGTGGTCTGCACCAGCATCATCGCGTGGTGCATGCGCACCTCGATCAGCAGGTCCTCGAAGGCCGCCTGCTCGGCCACCAGGCGCCGCCGCAAGGTGGCGGCGCTCATCGCCAGCGCCCTGCCGGCCGTCTGCGCGGTCCAGTGATGTGCCGGCGCCTCGGCGATCAACGCGCGCAAGCGCGCGGCCGTGCTGCCGGCGTCGAGGCGGGCGAAGCGCTGGCCGCGCTCGGCGAGCGCCAGCAGCAGGTCCAGCAGGCGGAGGCGCAGGCGCTCGTCGCTGATCGCGGGAGCGGCGATGCTGTCGAGCACATGGCGTAGCGTGGCGGCGAGATCCGTATCGAGCGGCACGCAGCGCCATGGCGCGTTCGGTGCCGGCGCGCGCGGACTCGGTGCGGCGCGCTCCAGATCGTCGAGCAAGGCGCCCGACAAGCCCAGGAAGACCGAGCGAAAACGCCGCTCGGCACCGCCCGGTGTCTTCAGCAGGTCGGCGCGACTGCCCGGGTCGACCAGCACCAGCGAATCCGGCGCATCGACCGAAAGCGGCGCGAGGCCGTCGTCGATGTCGAGCCGGCCCGCGGCGATCAGCAACAGGGTCGCGTCATGGAACACGAAATGCGAGGTGGCCTGGGGCTGACTCAGGCAAGGCTGGCCCAGTGCGCAGAGCGCGCGCCGGAACAGCGGCTCGCCCGAAGGCGAGCGCCAGGCGGCCGGGTCCGCCTCGACGGGACGAGCGGCGCCGTTTTCCCCGCCGCCGGCCGCGATACGCGCCGGCGGCGTCGCGGCCGAACCCGGATCCCGCGTATCCATCCTCAGCCGATCGTCACGGCGGGATTCAGGCTGTAGAGGCCCGTCAGGCTCGCCTGCCCGAGCACCGGCGCCTTGGCCAGCGCGGCGCGCACGTTCGCGCCCGTGAGCGGGCCGTCCACCTCGAGCCTGGGCGCGCCCAGCGCATACACGGTGAACACGTAGTGATGGACGATCTCGTCGTTCCACGGCGGGCAGGGGCCGTCGTAGCCGTAGTAGTCACCCTTCATCTGCTCGTCGCCGGCGAACCAGCCGGTGTAGTCGTTGATGCCGTGGCGCAGGCCGGCCGGCGCCTGCGGGCCCGGCTTGCCGCGCGGCGTGACGCCGTCGGACTGCGCGCCGGCCGCGATCTCGGTGGTGCCGGCCGGGATGTCGAGCAGCAGCCAGTGGAAGAAATCGACACGCGGCAGCGAGGCCGGCACCACGCGCCCTTCCTGGTTCACGTCGTCGCCGCGGCTCGGCACGTCGGGATCGTGGCAGACCAGCACGAAGGATTGCGTGCCCGCGGGCACGTCGCGCCAGGCGAGCTGCGGATTGCGGTTGGCCGACAACGCGACATGGCTGGCCGCGTCGGGCACGGCGAAGGCGAATTCGCCGGGGATCGGCTGGCCGTCTTGGAAATTCTGGCTGCTGAGCTGCATGGAAGAGTCCGTCCAGGTGGGTGATCGGGGCAGCGGCAAAGCCGCATGCATGACCACGTATTGTAGGAAGCTCGGGCGCATCGATGATCGCAAATACGATCACGGATGCGCCAATTCGGATCTTTTTGATTGTCTGGAGCGCATCGCGTTCAATGAAACTCGCGGCTCGAGGTGCGCAGGCTGCCCAGCAGCGGCGTCAGGTCCTCCAGGTATTGCGCGATCAGGTGCTGGACCTCGTTCTCGGATTGCCAGACGCCGTAGACGGCCAGCAGCCGCGAATCGAGGATTTCACGACGCTGCCGTTCGAGCAGTTCGCGCCGAACGATGATGTTGACGCTGCCGGTCTCGTCCTCGAGCGTGACGAAGAGCGTGCCCTTCGCGGTGCTCGGCATCTGCCGCGCCGTCACGATTCCGCAGGCGCGGGCCAGCCGGCGATTGCGATGCTGCGCCAGCTCCTGCGCGGAAGCCAGCCGCCGCGCACGCAGTTGCTCGCGCAGCAGCGCGACCGGGTGGCGGTTCAGCGTCAGGCCGATGGTGCGATAGTCGGCGACGATGTCGTCGGCCTCGGACGGCGCGCCGAGTTCGGGCCGCACCGGCTCGTCGATCGGCGCCATCGCCAGCAGGTCGCGCGAGGGCGCGGCAGCCACCGCCTGCCACAAGGCGTCGCGTCGGTTGCCGGCCAGCGTGGCGAAGGCGTTCGCGGCCGCCAGTGCCTCCAGGTCGCGCCGTTCGAGCCGCGCGCGGCGCGCGAGATCGTCGACGCTCGCGAAAGGGCCCTGCTGGCGTGCTGCCTCGATTCGCAGCGCGGCTTCGCGGCCCAGTCCGGCAACCAGCGACATGCCGAGACGTACCGCCGGGCGGCCTTCGGGCGGCGGCTCGTCGGGCAGCGGTTCGAGCGAGGCATCCCAGTTGCTCGCCGTCACGTCGATCGGGCGCACCGTCACGCCGTGTCGCTTGGCGTCCTGCACCAGTTGCGCGGGCGGATAGAAACCCATCGGCTGGCTGTTCAGCAGCGAGGCGAGGAAGATCGCCGGCTCGTGGCACTTGAGCCAACTGCTGGCGTAGACCAGGATCGCGAAGCTCGCCGCGTGGCTTTCCGGGAAACCGTATTCGCCGAAGCCCTTGATCTGCTCGAAGATCTGGCTGGCGAACTCGGACGGGTAATGACGCTCCGCCATGCCCTTGACGATCTTCTCGCGATACTTCTCCAGATTGCCCTTGCGTTTCCAGGCTGCCATCGCGCGCCGCAGTTCGTCGGCCTCGCCCGGGGTGAAGCCGGCCGCGATGATGGCGATCTGCATCACCTGTTCCTGGAAGATCGGGACGCCGAGCGTGCGTTCGAGCGCGGGTTTCAGATCGTCCTTCAGGTAACTCACATCCTCCTTATTTTGGCGCCGCTTCAGGTATGGATGCACGGCGCCGCCCTGGATGGGTCCCGGTCGCACGATCGCGACCTCGATCACGAGATCGTAATATTTTCGCGGCCGCAGCCGCGGCAACATCGACATCTGCGCGCGCGACTCGATCTGGAATACACCAACCGTATCGGCATTCGAGATCATGTCGTAGGTTGCCTTGTCGCCCTCGTGAATGTCGTCGATCCCTATCCGCTTGCCACGCCACTCACCGACGAAATCGAACGCACGTCGCAAGGCCGTCAACATGCCGAGGGCGAGCACGTCGACCTTCATCAGCCCGAGTGCCTCGAGATCGTCCTTGTCCCACTGGATCACGCGCCGCCCTTCCATCGCCGCGTTCTCGATCGGCACCAGCCGCGTGAGCTTGTCACGGCTGATCACGAAGCCGCCCGAATGCTGGGAAAGGTGACGCGGAAAGCCGAGCAACCTCGAAGCCATCTCGGCCCAGGCCTGGATGATCGGCACCTCGGGATCGAGTCCGACCGAGGCGAAACGCGCAAGCAAATCCGCGCGGCCGTCGAACCACCGATGCTCCTTGGCGACACGCTCGACCAGCATCAGATCGACACCGAGCGCCTTGCCGGTTTCACGCAATGCGCCGCGCGGGCGGTAGGTGGAGACAGCCGCCGCGAGCGCCGCGCGATCCTCGGTGTATTTCTCGTAGATATACTGAATGACTTCTTCACGTCGCTCATGTTCGAAATCGACGTCGATATCGGGCGGCTCGCCACGCTCGCGACTGATGAAGCGTTCGAAAAGCATGGTGGTACGACCGGGATCCGCCGCAGTCACGCGCAGGCAGTAGCAGACCACCGAGTTCGCGGCCGATCCGCGGCCTTGGCAAAGAATCTCCTTGCTGCGGGCGAACTTGACGATGTCGTAAACGGTGAGAAAAAACGGTTCGTACTCCATCTCGGCAATCAGACCGAGTTCGTACTTGATTTGTCTCCTTACCGATTTGGGAATACGCTTCGCGAAGCGTTCCTGCGCTCCTTTCCAGGTTTCCTGCGCCAGATATTGGGTCGGCGTCATGCCATCGGGGACGATCTCGAGCGGATATTCATACTTCAGCTTGCTCATATCGAAACGGCATTCACCAAGCACCCGACAACTCTCCGCAAGCGCCTCCGCCGGAAACAACCGCCCGATCCGCCCCAGCCTGCGCAGATGCTGCTCGGCATTCGACGCCAGCGCATAACCGCATTCACCGACCGGCTGCCCGACGCGAATCGCCGTCATGATGTCCTGCAAGGGCTTGCAGGAACGCGCATGCATGGTCACGTCACCGAGCGCGACCAACGGCATCGCGCGCTGCACACTCGCGGCCTCGATCGTCTCGCGATAGACGCCATCGAGCGCTCGCCCCAACTGCACGAGTCCGAGCCGCGCCTGCTCGCCGAAGACGTGCTTGAACCACGCCACCTGCGCATCGAGCACGTCGGCACGCACGGGATAACTCGGCACGAGGATCGCGAAGCAATCGGGCACGCCGCGCAGATGCGCGAACTCGGAAGGCGGGGCAGCCAGCATGCGCGGCGTCAGCGTGTAAGTGCCCTTCTTCGACGCCATGCGCCGCCACGAGATCAGCTCGGAGAGGTTGCCGTAACCCTCGCGATTGCGCGCGAGCAGCACCAGCCCGAAGGCGCCAGGGCCCGGATCGCCGCCCGGCGCCACCACATCGGCCGTCACCTCGAAATACGAGCCGATCACCAGGCGCAGCGGCTCGGGCTTGCTTGCCGGATCGCTGCCCGCCTCCTCCCATTGCTTGAGCAAGGCTTCGGCATTCGCCTTCGCGGCCACGTGCATGCGCGGCGCGCCTGCCAGCGAGCACTCGTCGGTGATCGCGATGCCGCGATAGCCAAGCGCCTGCGCGCGCTCGACCAGTTCCTCGGCCGCCGAGGCGCCGTGCAGGAACGAGAAGTTCGATCGGCAGAACAGCTCCGCATAAGCGGGCAAGGCATTCGGACTCCCCATCGCCTCACCCGAACAGGCCGTGCAGGAACCAGCGCCGCGCCTCGCCCTCGCGATCCTGATAGATCCAGTAACAGGCCCCGTCCTCGTCCTGCGCGACGTGGTAGTCCCGCAGGACGATCCGGCCGTCGAACCAGCCGCCCTCGATACGCTCGAAGCTCGACATGATGCGAAGCTGCCCGCGATAGCAGGGCCGTTCATCGCGCATCGCGAGCGGAATCGGCTCGGCCAGCAGCCAGGCCGGACGCGGCGACGCGACCGGCTGCGCCGGCAAGCGCCCGGCCGGCGCATGCAGGGGCAGCCATCGGTTCGCGGTTTCGGGGCGATAGTCGGCCGAAGGCACGGCGCGCAGCACGTTGTCCGCGCCGAGCCGGGCGCTCAGCAACTCGACGAGCCGCGCGCGGGCCTCGCGCGTGCGCCCCGGCTCGGGAAACAGGTCGACGGGCGGCGGCGCGACCGATTCGACGCGTATCGCGACGAGCCGCACCGCGAGCACCGCGCCCGGCAATTCGAGGCACGCGAGCCGTTCGCCGAGCACGCGCAGGCAATGCGTTTCGTCGCGCGTCGGTTCGGCAAAGGCAAGCTCGATGGCGGTGGGCGGCACCGCCGCGCGGCCGCGTTCGTGATCGAGATCGAAGCGCAGCACCGCGACCGACAACTGCCGCGCGGCCAGCCAGCCGCCGAGCTGGGCGACCAGACGGCGCGCGACGAACAGCACCGCCTCGGCATGCTCGACGCGTTCGGGCAGTTCGAGCCGCACATTGAATTCGGGGGGAATCGGCAGCCAGGCAAAGGGCTCGGGCAAGTCGCCATAGGCGCGATCGAGCGAGGCCAGCAGTGTCGGCCCGCAGCGCCGCTGCAAGCCGGCACGCGGCAGCCGGCGCAGATCGGCCAGCGTCGCGCAGCCGAGCCCGTCGAGCCAGCCGGCGTAATCGCGCGCGGCCGGCATCAACTCGCAAGGCAACGCATCGAGCGAGCGCCGCAGCGTGGCCTCGCGCATCACGCGCCGGCGCCGCCCCGGACGTGGCCGGGCGCGTGCCAGCAACCAGGCGCCGCGGCCGGTCGGCGCGGCACCCAGGCGCGCCGCGTAACCCAGCGCGTCGAGCGCCACCCGCACCTGGCGGCACAAGGAAGGCAGCCCACCGAACAGGCGCAGGCTCGGGCCGACATCGACGATCAGCGTCGCCTCCTCGTCGAGCGCGACCGAGGGCGAGAAGCGCAGCAGCGCGATCGCCACCGCGCGCAGCGCATCGGCCTCGCGCGCGAGATCGCGCTCGACGAGCCGCGTCTCGGGCGCCAGTGTCAGCACGCCGCCGCGCTTCATGCCGGGGCGCACGCCGCCGGCACGGGCCGTGGCATCCGCCATCAGCACCACGCCCTGCTCGAGCACCGCGCTGCCCACGCCGTCCTCAGACGGCGGTGCGCACACGTCGAGCGGCAGGCGCGGCAGATGGATGCCGAGCAAGACGCGCATAACGACCCTCCACGATCGGCGACGGCAAGGCCAGCTCGAGCGGTGCCGCCGCGGCCGGCCCGCGGCGCTTGACGATGTCGATCGTCACGCCGCCCGGCACCGGCTGCAGGGCGAGCCGCAGCACGGCCGGCGAAGGCTGCCGCGCGGCCGCGAGCGGACGAAGCATCACGAACAGCGTGTCGCCGGCACGCGCGGCGGCCAGATGCAGGCGCCGCAGCACGTCGGCGGGCGCGGCCTCGACCTGCCAGAACAGCAGCGCGCCACAGCATCCCGTCTTCAGCGATTGCTCGGCTGTCCACAGCGCATCGCGACGATTCCCTGTGCGTAACCACAGCAGCGCATCGAGCGGCACGCCGAGTTCGGCCAGCGCCGCCGCGTGCGGCGGATGCGGCGGGGCGACCAGCGCCAGCGGCCGCGACTCGGCCACCGTGCCGGCCAGCCCGGGCGCGAGCAGCCTCATCTCGCCGCAGCCCGCATGCGGCACCAGCAGCTCGACCAGCCCGCCCACCGGCCAGCCGCCGCCCGGCAATTCGGCCGACAGCGCCGGATAACCCGTCGCGATCGTGCGCGGGCCGCCCCGGGCGAGCTGGGAGCCTCGCCAGAGAGACGGATGCAGCGATTCGAGGGGAATGGGAGACGCAGACATTGGGCGGACGATTACTGTACGTTTATACAGTATAGGGGAAGCCGCCCGGCCTCGTACAGATTTCGAGATGGAAAGCCTGGAGGGCCGGAACCCATCACGCCACAAACGACGAAAGGCCCCGCGGGGCCTTTCGAGAAGAAACGATGGGGTCGATCCGACGCTTAGAACGACGGGACCATCGAACCCTTGAACTGCTTGTTGATGTAGTCCTTCACTTCCGGCGACTGGTAGGCGGCCACCAGCTTCTTCACCCAGGGCTGGTTCTTGTCCTGGGCGCGCACGGCGATCAGGTTCGCGTAGGGGCTGGTCAACGATTCCAGCGCGATCGCGTCCTTGGTCGGCTGCAGGTTCGCCGCGATCGCGTAGTTGGTGTTGATCACGGCCGCGTCGACGTCGCCGAGCACGCGCGGCAGTTGCGCCGCATCCAGCTCGGTCAGCTTCAACTTCTTCGGGTTGCTCGCCACGTCGAGCACGGTCGCGTTGTTGCCGCCCGTGCCGGCGCCGGCCTTCAGCTTGATCACGCCCTGCGCCTGCAGCAGCAGCAGCGCGCGGTTCTCGTTCGACGGATCGTTCGGCACCGCGAGCTTCGCGCCTTCCGGCAGGTCCTTCAGCGACTTGTACTTCTTCGAATAGACGCCGATCGGCGAGATGTAGGTCAGGCCGGCGCTGACGATCTTGTAGCCGCGCTGCTTGACCTGGCTGTCGAGGTAGGGCTGGTGCTGAAAGCTGTTCGCGTCGAGGTCGCCCGCGTCGAGCGCGGCGTTCGGCTGCACGTAGTCGTTGAACTCGATCACCTTCACGTTCAGGCCTTGCTTCTCCTTGGCGACCTTCTGGACCACCTGCCAGACCTGCGCGTCCGGGCCGGCGACCGTGCCGACCTTGATCACCTTGTCCTGCGCCTGCGCGCCGAGGGAAAGGCCGAGAGCCGCGCTGGCCGCGACGGCGGATACCACCTTGAAGAGATTGCGACGCTTCATCTGTTGTTCTCGCTTGCTGTAGTGCTGTTGCCGTACCGATTGGATCGAAGGAGCGGCGCGGCTCATGGCTGCCCGCCCCCAAAGGCTGCACATGGTGTCACAGGATGCAGGCCAAGTGAAATACATCCCGCTCATATGGGTATGCACCGCAACGGGGAAGACCTGCGCGCTGTTCAGGGCCGGGCCGCCGTGCTAAAACGCTTCGGCGCGGCACCCGATGAACGCGCCGCTTCCGCACAGGACCTCGCATGTACGTGATCGACATCCATTACATCGCGCCGCTCGAGCGCGTCGACGCCGCCCTCGACCGCCATCGCGCCTATCTGCAGGTGCAGTTCGAGAACGGCGTGTTCATCGCCTCGGGGCCGAAGGTGCCGCGCAGCGGCGGCGTGATCCTCGCCGCGCGCATCGAGCGCGAACGGCTCGACGCGATCCTGGCGGCCGATCCCTTCGTGATCGAGGGGCTCGCCACCTACATCGTGACCGAATTCAAGACCACCCGCGTGGCCGCCGGGCTCAACCTGCCCGCGCTGCCCTGAGCGAGGCGCTCGCCGCTCAGCCGAGCAGCAGCTTGAGGTCGTGCACCCACAGCCCCGGCCCTTGCCCGTCACGCACGAACAGGCGCAGCTTGCCGTCAGGATCGAACACGTAGCTCGCGGCCGTGTGGTCCATGGTGTAGCTGCCCGGCGTCTTGCCGGCCGCTTTCGCGTAGTAGATCCGGAAATCCTTGGCGACCTGCCTGAGCTGCGCATCGTCGGCGGGACGCAGCGCGATGAACGAAGGATCGAAGGCGGCCACGTACTGGGCGAGCAGCGGCGCCGTATCGCGCTCGGGATCGACCGTCACCAGCAGCACCTGCACGCGCTTCGCCTCGGGCCCGAGCTGCTGCATGGCCTGCGCGAGCTCGGCCAGCGTGGTCGGGCAGACGTCGGGGCAATGCGTGTAGCCGAAGAACAGCACCACCGCACGGCCCTTGAAATCGGCGAGCGTGCGCAGCTTGCCCGAACTGTCGGGCAAGGAGAAATCCTTGCCGAACTGGGTATTGCCGGTGATGTCGAGATTCTGGAAGGCCGGCTGCTGGTCGCAGCCGGCCAAGCCGCCCGCGAGCAGCAAAGCGCCCGCGCAGGCAGCCAGCCAGCGGCGGCGCGAAAATCGGGACGCGAGGCTCACGTGCGGAGTCAGAAGCCGAGCAGCGGACGCGCGTAGTGGTCCACCAGCAGCTCGGCGAACAACAGCGACAGGTAGACGATCGAGTAGCGGAACGCGCGGCGCGCGAGCGCATCGGAATAGTCGACGTAGACCTTCCACGCGTAGGCGAGGAAGATCGCGCCGAGCACCACCGCGCTGGCCAGGTAGACCACCCCGCTCATGCCCGAGATGAAGGGCATCAGCGTCACCGCGAACAGGATCACGGTATAGAGCAGGATGTGCAGGCGCGTGAACTTCGAACCATGCGTGACGGGCAGCATCGGCAGGCCCGAGTTCTCGTAGTCCTTGACGCGATAGAGCGCGAGCACCCAGAAATGCGGCGGGGTCCAGACGAAGATGATCAGCACCAGGATCCAGGCGTCGCCGGGCACGCTGCCCGTCACCGCCGCCCAGCCGAGCGCCGGCGGCATCGCGCCCGAGGCGCCGCCGATCACGATGTTCTGCGGCGTGGCGGGCTTGAGCAGCAGCGTGTAGATGACCGCGTAACCGACGAAGGTGGCGATCGTCAGCCACATCGTCAGCGCATTGGTGAAGGTGTAGAGCGTCCAGGCGCCCGCGCCACCCAGCACCGTCGAGAAGGCCAGGATCTGCGGCGTGGTGATCTCGCCGCGCGCCGAGGGGCGCCAGGCGGTCCGGCGCATCTTCGCGTCGATCTTCTGTTCGACCAGGCAGTTGATCGCGAACGCGGCGCCGGCCAGCAGCCAGATGCCGATGGTGCCGCCGATCAGCACGCGCAGCGGCACCATGCCCGGCGTGGCGAGGAACATCCCGATGACCGCGCAGAACACCGCGAGCTGGGTGACGCGCGGCTTGGTCAGCGCGAAATACTGCGACAGGCGGCTGCCGGGGGACTGGGAAAGCGTGGATTCCATGTGCGTGGGGCGTCAGGCGGGCGCGATATCGCGCGCGGGGAGCACGGCTCGGCCGGGACGACTTGAAAGGATTCGAAAGTTTAACATGACCAGCAACAGCAGCAGGATCGCGGCGCCGCCGTTATGCGCCACCGCGACCGGCAGCGGCCACTGCAGGACGATATTGGTCAGACCCGTGACGAACTGGATCACCACCACCAGCAGCACGCCGTCGGCGGGCCGCCGCAGCGAGGCATAGCGGCGCATGCGCCAGGCGAAGGCCACCAGGTAGGCGATCACCACGAAGGCGAAGGTCCGGTGAGTCCAGTGGATCGCCACCAGCGCGTCCTGGGTGATCACCTCGCCGTCGGCCGACATGCCCAGCGCGCGCCACAGGTGGAAACCGTGCGCGAAATCCATCGGCGGCACCCACTGGCCGTTGCAGGTCGGGAAATCGGTACAGGCGAGCACCGCGTAGTTGGTGCTGACCCAGCCGCCCAGCGCGATCTGCACCACCAGCAGCAGCAAGGCGGCCAGCGCGGCGGCGCGATGGCGCCCCGCCTCGGGCGCGTGGGCGGGCAGCGGCGTCATGCGCGCGGCCAGCCAGCCGAGCGCGCCAAGCAGACTGAGGCCGAGCAGCAGGTGGATGGTGACGATCACCGGCTGCAGCTTCATGGTGACGGTCCAGGCGCCGAACGCGCCCTGCACCAGGATCAGCAGCAGCAGGCCGGTGGGCCACCACGGCGACACCGACAGCGGCCGGCGCCGCGCGCGCGCCACCCAGGCGATCAGCACCTGGGCGATGATCAGCACGCCGATCGCCATCGCGAAGTAGCGGTGGATCATCTCGATCCAGGCCTTGCCCATGCTGACCGGGCCCGAGGGCATCGCCAGGTGCGCGGCCGAGATCGCCGCGTGCGCGATGAAGGGCGAGGAGGTGCCGTAGCAGCCGGGCCAGTCGGGACAGCCGAGCCCGGAATCGGTCAGGCGCGTGAAGCCGCCGAACATCACGAGGTCGAGCGTGAAGAAGGTCGTCATCCAGACGAGCTTGCGGAACTTGTCGTCGTCGGCCTTCACCCACACGTAGGACAAGGGCAGCAGCGCGATGGTCAGGCCGATCAGGCCCAGTTGCAGTAGGTACATCCCGGGATTCTCGTTGAGCCGCGGCCGCCGACCGGCCTCAGCCGATGCTCGACCACTTGAGCAGCTTCGTCATGTCGTTCTTGATCTTGCTGGGGTCGGGGTCCTTCGGGAAACGCATCATCAGGTTGCCGCTCGGGTCGACCAGATAGATGTGATCCCGTGCCTGCGTGCCCTTGTCGGCCGGCAGCCAGGCCTCGACCGCGGCAGGATCGACGATGAAGCGCCGCGTGTCCGGATAGGCGGCGAGGAGCTTCGCGTCGACGCTGCCGGCATCGCTGCGCAGCCAGACCATGGTGATCCGCTGCCGCTCGCCGCCCTGCGTCGCGCGTACCTGCCGCATGAAGTACAGTTTCCGGGCGCACGCATCATCGCACAAACTGCCGTTTTCCATCACCAGCAGCCAGACCCCGCGCAGCGAGGCGAGTGCCACCTCGCGGCCGCTTTCGTCGGTGCCGGTCAGCGTCGGCGGGATCGGCCTTTGCGGATCGATCAGCGCGCCATAGTTCGTGGAGCCGCCACGGGGCTTGATCACGTAGTAAGTGAAATAGGACGCGATGACCGGCGCCGCGCAGATCAGGAACAGCGCGAGCACCACCCAGCGGCCACGTTGCCAGGAGCCTTTCTGCGACGATGTGCCGCGCCCTGACTGGGCCGGCGCGGGACGGGATGACTGGGTCGACACGGGGTTCCTCTTCATATCAATCATGGCGGGGCGGCCGGCGTTCGCGCACCTCAGGCCGGGCCCGAGGAAGCTTCACGCGACGGTTTCCTGGCCGCGCGGCGTGCCGCGTAAAGCCCGAAACCGGCAGCGGCGGCGGCCATCGCCCACCACTGCACCATGTAGCCGTAGTTGCGGCCGACGTCCTGCGTCGGTTGCGGCCAGTCGCGCACCAGGCCGTCGCCGCTGTCGCTGGTCTGCTGGATCACGTAAGGCTGCAGCGGCAGCCCAATCTCGCGCGCATACGCGGCCACCTCCAGGTTCTGGCGAATCCGCTGATGCGCGGCCGAACCGCCGCTGCCGAGTTCGAAGGCGCGCGAGGCATCGGCGCGCGCGATGCCCTCGATGCTCACCTCGCCGCCCGGCGTCGTGAACGGCGCGATCGCCGTGCGATCCGAACTGTTGCGCGGCAGCCAGCCGCGATTGACCAGCACCGTGCCGCCGTCGGCGAGCCGCATCGGCATCACCACGTAGAAACCGGGCTGGTCGCGATAGGGGCGATTGTCGAGGAACACGGCCTGGCCGGGCAGGAAACGGCCGCTGGCCCGCACGCGACGGAACTCGACCGCCTTCAGGACCACCGGCGCCGAACCCGCCACGAACGGGGTCGCATGCTCGTAGCGCAGCACGTTCGCCTCCAGCGCCTCCTTCTGATGCGCGCGATCGCGCTGCCAGAAGCCGAGCCGCACGGTCAGCGCGATCACGGCGAGGATCAGCAGCGCGGGCAGCCAGCGCAGCTTCATGTTCGGACTCCGGAACGATCCCGCGCGCGCGAGCGAAGTGAGATAATCCCCGGGTCATCGACGCCACGCCGCTCAACGGCCAGTTCCATGCACATCCTCGTTCCCATCGCCTTTGCGCTGATCCTCGCGAGCCTCGCCTCGGCCCTCTATTTCATGATGCACGACCGGGGTCAGACGAAACGGATGGTCTGGTCGCTCGCCACGCGTGTCGGCCTGTCGATCTCCCTGTTCCTGTTCATCCTGTTCGCGAACTGGATGGGCTGGATCCATTCGACCGGCATCCCGCTCGGCCGCTGAGGCGCCCTCCCTCGTTCGCCATCCGCTCCTGCAGCGGGCCGGCATGTTCATGCCGGCCGCGGCCCTGCCCGCCCCCGCTTAGGACAGCCAGTACACCACCACGTAAAGCCCCAGCCACACCACGTCGACGAAGTGCCAGTACCAGGCGGCGCCCTCGAAGGCGAAATGGTGATCGGGCTTGAAGTGCCCGCGCAGCATCCGCACCAGCACCACCGTCAGCATGGTGCCGCCGAGGAACACGTGGAAACCGTGGAAGCCCGTCAGCAGGAAGAAGGTCGAGCCGTAGACGCCCGAGGCCAGCGTCAGGTTCAGCTCGTGATAGGCGTGGAAATACTCGAAGCCCTGCAGGAACAGGAAGCACACGCCGAGCACGATGGTGGCCGCCAGCCAGGCGATCGCCTTGCGGCGGTGATCCTCGCGCAGCGCGTGGTGCGAGACCGTCAGCGTCGCGCCCGAGCTCAGCAGCAGCGCGGTGTTGATGGTCGGCACCGGCCACGGGCCCATGGTGCGGAAGTGCCCGGCCAGCGCCGCCGGCCCCTCGTTGGGCCAGACCGCGCTGAAGTCTGGCCAGATCAGCCGGTAGTCGAGGCTGCCGAGCTGGTGCATGGCGATCTCGCGGGCATAGAACAGCGCCCCGAAGAAGGCGCCGAAGAACATCACCTCGGAGAAGATGAACCAGCTCATGCTCCAGCGATACGACTTGTCGACGCGCTGGCCGTACATGCCGCCTTCCGATTCGGAGATCGCGTCGCCGAACCAGTGGTAGAGCACGAACAGCACCCACAGCAGGCCGAGCACCACGGTGATCGGCGCCCAGCCGTGGCCGTTGATCCAGAGCGCCACCGAACCGAGCATGACGAGCAGGCCGAGCGCCGCGCTGATCGGATGCCGTGACGGATGCGGTACGAAGTAGTACGGGATTTCGTTATGACCGCTCATGCTTGATTCTCCATTTCAGTCCTGTTGTTTCCGGAATGCTCCGGACCGCCTCGCGTCCCTGTCTCATTCATGTCCCAGCCTCATGCCTGCACCGCCGAGCTAGCCGACCACCGCATGCACCACCAGCAGCAGCACGCCGATGAACAGCGCCGCCGCGATCAAGGCCGCCAGCAGCACGTGCAGCGGATTGAGCGACTGCGCGTCCGCCTCGAGATCGCTGCGCTTGCGCACGCCGAAGAACGACCACATCACCGCCTTCAGGGTCTTGCCGATCGAACCTTGCGCCATGACGTCTCCCGCCCTCGTGACCGCGCCGCTCACACGCCCGGCTTGGGCGGCGCGCCCGCCGCCACCGAGGCCGGCGTATTCAGTTCGAAGAACGTGTAGGACAAGGTGATGGTCTTCACGTCCTTCGGCAGCGCCGGGTCGATCACGAACACCACCGGCATCCGTCGCGACTCGTTCGCCTTCAGCGTCTGCTGCGTGAAACAGAAACACTCGATCTTCTTGAAATACTCGGTCGCCTGCTTCGGCGCATAGCTCGGGATCGCCTGCGCCACCACCGGGCGGCCCTGGCCGTTGGTGACGTCGTAGACCACCGTCATCACCTCGCCGGGATGCACGTCGAGGCTGCGTTGCTCGGGCCTGAAGCCGAGCGGGCCGCGCGCATTGGCGTCGAGCTCGACCGAGATGGTGCGGCTCATGTCGACCTGCGTATTGCGCGCCTCGCGCGCGCTGACGTCGCGCTGCACCAGGTTGTTGATGCCGGTGACCTGGCAGATCGCGCGATAGATCGGCACCAGGGCGAAACCGAATCCGAACATCAGGGCCGCCACCACCACGAGCTTGAGCAGCATCGCGCGGTTGAACAGGCTGTCGGCATCGGCAAGCGGTTTCGACATGGTGAGGAATCCTCTCCGTCAGGCGATTACGTCGGCGTCATGAGGTCGAAGCGATCCACTGGTTGACGACGGCGATGGTGAAGAAGGCAGCGACCACGGCCAGCAGGATCAGGCCGAGACGCCGATTGCCCGCGCGGATCTGCGCGGGGGTGCGTGCTGCCGGGCTACGGTTGCGGTTCATCGGCTCGGGCGCCTCGGGCGCTGGGTTGGGCGCCACCGCCCGGGCCGGGCGGCCAGCGCGTGTGCTGCGTCAGTCGACCGTCGGCGGGTTCTCGAAGGTATGGAACGGCGCCGGGCTCGGGACCGTCCATTCCAGGCCGATCGCGCCGTCCCAGGGCTTGTCGGCCGCCTTCTCGAGTTCGCCGCCGCCGCGATAGGCGGGCAGCGCGACCGCGAACAGGAAGTAGACCTGGGCCAGGCCGAAGCCGAACGCGCCGATCGTGGCGATCTGGTTGAAGTCGGTGAACTGCGCCGGGTAGTCGGCGTAACGGCGCGGCATGCCGGCCAGGCCGACGAAGTGCATCGGGAAGAAGGTGACGTTGAAGAAGATCATCGACGCCCAGAAGTGGATCTTGCCGCGCATCTCGTTGTACATCCAGCCGGTCCATTTCGGCGACCAGTAGTACCAGCCCGAGAACAGCCCGAACAGCGAACCCGCCACCAGCACGTAGTGGAAGTGCGCCACCACGAAGTAGGTGCCGTGGTACTGGATGTCGAGCGGCGCCATCGCCAGCATCAGGCCCGTCAGGCCGCCGAACGTGAACACGAACAGGAAGCCGATCGCGAACAGCATCGGGGTCTCGAAGCTCAGCGAGCCGCGCCACATGGTGGCCACCCAGTTGAACACCTTCACGCCGGTCGGCACCGCGATCAGCATGGTGGCATACATGAAGAACAGCTGGCCGGTGACCGGCATGCCGGTGGCGAACATGTGGTGCGCCCAGACCATGAACGAGAGGATGGCGATGGAAGCGGTGGCGTAGACCATCGAGCTGTAGCCAAACAACGGCTTGCGCGAGAAGGCGGGGATCACCTGCGAGACGATCCCGAAGGCCGGCAGGATCATGATGTAGACCTCGGGATGCCCGAAGAACCAGAAGATATGCTGGTACATCACCGGATCGCCGCCGCCGGCCGCGTTGAAGAACGAGGTGCCGAAGTGGCGATCGAACAGCACCATGGTGATCGCGCCGGCCAGCACCGGCATCACGGCGATCAGCAGGTAGGCCGTGATCAGCCAGGTCCAGGCGAACATCGGCATCTTCATCAGCGTCATGCCGGGCGCGCGCATGTTGAGGATGGTCACCACGATGTTGATGCCGCCCATGATCGACGAGGCGCCCATCAGGTGGACCGCGAAGATCGCGAAGTCCATGCCCGGGCCCATCTGCGTGGACAGCGGCGCGTAGAGCGTCCAGCCGGCCGCGGTCGCACCGCCCGGCGCGAAGAACGAGCCCACCAGCAGCACCGCCGCCACCGGCAGCAACCAGAAGCTAAAGTTGTTCATGCGCGCGAAGGCCATGTCCGAGGCGCCGATCTGCAGCGGCACCATCCAGTTCGCGAAGCCCACGAAGGCCGGCATGATCGCGCCGAACACCATGATCAGCCCGTGCATGGTGGTGAGCTGGTTGAAGAACTCGGGACGCATGATCTGCAGGCCCGGCTCGAACAACTCGGCGCGGATGCCGAGCGCCATCACGCCGCCCGACAGGAACATGACGAACGAGAACAGCAGGTACAGCGTGCCGATGTCCTTGTGATTCGTCGCGAACAGCCAGCGTCGCCAGCCATGCGGAAGCTCGTGCGCGTGATCGTCGTGCGCGTGTCCCGCGGTTACGTCGTGTCCAATGCTAGACATGGATGTCTCCTGATCCGTATTCCGATTGACGTCGACCCAGACGACGAACGATCCGTCAGGCAGCCGGCCCGATTTCGACGCGGCGTGCTTCCTTCGCGTCGGCGCCGCCGGTGATCGTCTGCGGCTTCTTCAGCACGATGCGATCCTCGGCCACGCCAGCGGCCTTCAGCGCGTCGCGCACGGCCTGCGCGCGATGCTTGGCGAGTTCGGCATTGGCCGAGGCCGAACCGGTCTTGTCGGTGTAGCCGGACAGCGCGAGCTTGGCGTCCGGATGCGCGCTGGCGTACTGCGCCGCCGCATCGATCGCGGCCTTGGCATCGCCCGGCAGGTCGCTCTTGTTGGTATCGAAGTAGATGGTGGCCGGCAGCGCGGCGGCCTGGGCCCCGGCATTCGAGCCCGCATCCGAGGCGGCGGCAGCCGGCGCCGATGCCTCGGCGGCCGATGCGCCTGCCGCCGGCGCGGCCGCGGCCTGCGTGCCGCCGCCTTCGGGCATCTTGCCGTTGCGCGCGTCGGTGACCTGCCTGGGTTGCAGCACGTCGCCGGTATGGTTGCCCCAGGAATTGCGTTCGAAGGTGATCACCGAGGCCAGGTCGACGTCGGACAGCGAGGCCCAGCTCGGCATCGCGCCCTTGCCGTGCAGCACGATGCTGACGTGCTCGGCGATCGGGCCGTTGGCGATCTTGCTGCCGTCGAGCGCCGGGAACGCGCCCAGGCCCTTGCCGTTGGGCTGGTGGCAGGCCGCGCAATTGGCCTTGTAGACCTCCTCGCCGTGCGCGATCAGCTCGGCGCTGGTCCAGACCTTGTTCGGATCGAGCACGGTGGCGGCCGCCTTGGCCTTCTCGTCCTTGACCCACTTGTCGTAGTCCTCGGCCGACACCACCTTCACCACCACCGGCATGTAGGCGTGCTCCTTGCCGCACAGCTCGGTGCAGAAGCCGCGATAGGTGCCGACCTTCTCGGCCTTGAACCAGGTATCGCGCACGAAGCCGGGGATCGCGTCCTGCTTCACGCCGAAGGCCGGCACGTACCAGGAATGCACCACGTCGTTGGCGGTGGTGATGATGCGAACCTTTTTATCGACCGGCACCACCAGCGGGTTGTCGACTTCCTGCAGGTAGGTGTCGCTGATCGGCTGCTGACCGTTCACCTCGCTGCGCGGGGTGGTCAGCGTCGAGACGAAGCTGATGCCCTCGCCCGGCCCCTTCACGTAGTCGTAGCCCCATTTCCACTGGTAGCCCGTGACCTTCACGGTCAGGTCGGCATTGGTGGTGTCCTTCATCGCCACCACCGACTTGGTGGCCGGCAGGGCCATCAGCACCACGATCACGAACGGCACGATGGTCCAGATGATCTCGACCGTGGTGCTCTCGTGGAAATTGGCGGCCTTGTGGCCGCGCGACTTGCGGTGGGCGAAAACCGAATAGAACATCACGCCGAACACGCCGACGAAGATCACCGTGCAGAGGATCAGCATCATGGTGTGCAGGTCGTACAGTTCCTGCGCGATCTTCGTGACGGGGGGCTGGAGGTTGATCTCGTTGACGCGGGGGCCGCCCGGGCTGTCGCCGACAGCCAGTGCCGCACCGGACGCGATGAGTCCGCAGACTGCCAGCAAACCAGTGAGGGCGCGCTTGATTGTTTTCATGGCTTCCTTACCCAAAATTGTCATTCCTACCCTCCCCGCCGCCGGCAGCTCGCGGCGGCCGCCTCGATCAGCCGCAACGCATCAACCACAGACGCAACTCGCGAGCGAACTGGGCTCGCCGATGCTGCGCGAGATGCTGCCCGACCACGACGCTCTGCCCGCGCGACACGATCCGCACCGGATCGCGCGGCGTGAGCCCCGCCTCGACCCGCACCCAGCGCGGATTGAACTCGAGGCGCGTCATGCGCTCCGCACTCATCCGCTCGATCAGCAGCCGATGAGGAAACAGCCTGATACGTTCGTAATCGACTGCGTGACGCGCATACATGGCGAATGCAACGCCGACTGCCAGCAGCTCGACGCCGGTGAACGGCAGCACGAGCCAGGCACCGCGCCACGACAGCAGCACGGCGATCGCAAGCGAGAAAGCGGCCAGCGACGCGTAGCACGCGACGAACTGGCGCGGAGACACCGAACAATTACGCTTGATGAGCCAGTCCATCAGAACTGTTTCGGTGTCCGTGAAACCCATCGTTCCATCCATCGCTGCCTCTCGCGATCGGCATCGAAGCTGGCCCGCATCGGCCTCTGCCGCCCTGTATTGTGGGACGCTTGCAGGACGGCAAACTGACGCATTATAGGCGTGAAAAACCGCATCCACAAGCAAGCGCCTATTGCCCGCAAACCCAAGCTGGGCAAGCGTTCCAGCCATTTTATAAGGTTTTTCGGAGTCGTTTTCCAGTGCTAATTTCAAGCATAACGAAACCCCTCTTTACCGCGTCAAGGATTCTTGGGACGACCTCGCCCGATATCCTCGATCCGCACGATGCCATGGCCATCGGCGGTGGTGCGCGGCACGGCCTTCCAGGCGTGCCCGTAGATCACTTCGAACGTCAGCGCGATCGTGCCGTCGTCGCGGCGACGGGCCTCGAGCGCGTCCTTCAGGGCACGCAGCGTGCGCGCCGGCAGCCTCTCGCCGCCTTCGCGCGGGAACGGATAGGCGCCCCAGCGGCGCACGTCGGCCAACAGTGATTCGGGCGACTTGTAGGTGATGGTCAGCACTTCCTGGTCCATTACCGGGATTTCGAAGCCGCTTTCGACCAGCATGTCGCCGAGATCATGCATGTCCACGAAGTCGATCACATGCGCGCGCGGCGCGCAATCGGTAACAGCCTCGGCTTCGGCATAAGCGGCACGCAATTCGCGCAGCGTATCGGGGCCCAGCGTGCTGAACATCAGCAGCCCGCCCACGCGCAGCACGCGTTGCCATTCGGGAAACACCAGGTCGGGGCGTGCATGCCAGTGCAGCGCGAGATTCGACCAGAGGAAGTCGAAGGCCGCGCCGGCGAACGGCAGGGCCGCGAAATCGGCCTGAGCCAGGCGCGGGCCGCGCTGGCCCAGCGCCTTCGACAGCGTGGCCGGCAGGAAGCGCCGCCAACTGGTGTCGGCCGCCTCTTGCGTGGCGGCGCGCGCGAGCATCGTGGCGGATAGATCGATTCCGTAGACCGGCGCCTCGGGAAAACGCGCGCGCAGCAGCGGGAGATCGTCGCCGATGCCGCAACCGGCATCGAGCACGCCCGAAGGCGCCACCTTGATGTAGTCGAGACGCTCGCCCATGCGCTGCGCGATCTCGCGCGGCAAGAACGACACCGCGTCGAACGCGGCGGCACGGCGATCGAAGATCCGCCGCAGGTGCCGGGGATCATTGGCCGGACGGCCGGAAGGGGCGGGAAGGGAGGACATGTCGGGCAAACTGGCGAAGTGCCCGAAGTATACTCGCTCGCCTCGCGGGCTTCAGCGCGGGCGGCCCTGGCGGAGAAGCTCCATGCGGAAGCCTGGAATATTGCCGTGCAGCACGTCGCGCGGCCGTTTCGCGACAATACGCCGGGCCTGCGAACGGCTGCTCGTCGCTGCGTTGCCGAATCTCTGCCTGTTATGCGGCAATTCGTCACGCAACTTGATTTGCGAGGCCTGCGACATCGCATATTGGAACGAATCGCGGCTGCGCTGCCTGCAATGCGCGTTGCCGCTCGCGGCGGATCGCGCCGGCCAGGGGGCCCGCCTCGGCTATCGCTGCGAACGCTGTCGCGCGGCACCGCCGCCGTTCGATGCGACGCTCGCGCTGGGCGACTACCGGCCGCCGCTCGACACGCTGGCGCTGGATCTGAAGTTCGGCGCGCGGCTGGCCGTCGGCAGGCTGTTCGGCGAACGGCTTGCGCGTGCCGCGGCCGACTTGCCGTCCGGCTCGGCCCGCGTGGACCTGGTGCTGCCGGTGCCGCTCGCGCGGCGACGCCTGATCGAGCGCGGCTACAACCAAGCCTGGGCGATCGCGCGGCCGTTCGCGCGCGCCCTCGCGGTGCCGGCAGACGCGCGGCGGCTGGCGCGCAGCGTGGATACCGCGCCGCAGTCCCGGCTCGACCTGGCCGCGCGGCGCGCCAACGTCGAGCACGCCTTCGCCCTGAGCGGCGAAGTGCGCGGGCTGCACCTGGGGCTGGTCGACGACGTAATGACCTCGGGCGCCACGCTCGCCGCGCTGGCCGCCTTGCTCAAACAGGCCGGCGCGCGACGCGTGACGAATTTCGTCGCGCTGCGCACGCCGCGCGATTAGGCTGGACGGCAAGCGATCTGCGCGAGATCGTTGCCGGCGTATCGGCCTCGCCAAAGCGTGCATCGAGGTGACGATACGGTGACGCGTCGCCGCCGCGTCATGCAGGGACGATGTATGGAGTGCCGTCCAGACACCGCCGGCACGACTGCATGCAGTCGAGGAAACATTTCAAGCAACTGGAAACGCACATGTTCAACGTCGTACTCGTCGAACCCGAAATCCCGCCGAACACCGGCAACGTGATCCGTCTGTGCGCCAATACCGGCGCGCGGCTGCACCTGATCGAGCCGCTCGGCTTCCCGCTCGACGACGCGAAGCTGCGCCGCGCCGGGCTCGACTATCACGAATACGCGCAGATGCAGGTGCATCGCGACTGGGATGCCTTCCTCGCCCAGGAGCAGCCGGACCTGGCGCGCCTGTTCGCCTTCACCACGCGCGGTTCGGGGCGCTTCCACGATCACGCCTTCACGCCCGGCGACTGGTTCGTGTTCGGCGCCGAGACGCGCGGCCTGAGCGAGTCCATGCTGGAGCGCTTTCCGAACGAGCAGCGCGTGCGGCTGCCGATGCGGCCCGGCAATCGCAGCCTCAACCTGTCGAATACGGTGGCGGTGGTGGTGTTCGAGGCCTGGCGCCAGGCCGGCTTCGAGGGCGGCGCATGATGCGCTGCCGCATCGATGGCAAGCAATCCCAAATGATCGCCCGGCCTCAGAGCCGGGCGAGTTCGATCTTGTAGTGCCCGAGCATGGCCTCGTCGAAGCAGGCGAACACGATGCGCGTGAAACCGGCGCCCGGCAGCATCGACACCACGGTGCTCACCGCGATCTGGACCGCGATCTCGGGCGGAAAGCGATACACGCCGCAGCTGATCGCCGGGAACGCGAGCGAGGCGCAGCCCGCCGCGGCCGCCACCTCGAGCGAGCGCCGGTAGCAGGAGGCGAGCTGTTCGGCCTCGCCGGACATGCCGCCGTGCCAGACCGGCCCGACCGTGTGGATCACGTGCCGTGCCGGCAGATGGTAGGCACCGGTGAGCTTGGCGTCGCCGGTCGCGCAGCCGCCCAGGCTCCGGCATTCGGCCAGCAGTTCGGGGCCCGCGGCGCGATGGATCGCGCCGTCCACGCCGCCGCCGCCGAGCAGGGACTCGTTCGCCGCATTGACGATCGCATCGAGCGCGAGCGTGGTGATGTCGACCACGCGCGCGTCGACACGGGTGGCACCGATCATGAGCATGCTGGCCTCCGCCGGGCAGGCGCCGGATAGTCGGGATAAGCGCAAGCGTAGACGCGATGCGGGCGGGGCGCCAGCCGAGGGGAGCCCGGCCGGCACTTCGCGACGAATTCAAATGCCTCGCATCGGCGAAATTGAGCGACGAAGCGAGACGATCGAAGGATATTCAGGAAAACGAGAGGAATCCGGCACCGACTCGGGCGACAGGCACGCAACACCCTCGCCGGCCCAAGCCAACAGGCTCATTCGGCCTTGGCGTCGCGGCGCAGCAACCCGCTCACGGCGTCGCGCGGCGCCACGCCGTCGAACAGCACGCTGCAGACCGCCTCGGTGATCGGCATGTCGATCGCCTGGGCCTGCGCGAGGCCCAGCACCGCGCGCGCGCAGCGCACGCCTTCGGCGACATGGCCGAGCGCCTGGAGAATTTCCTCGAGCGACAGGCCCTGCGCCAGTTGCTGGCCGACCTTGCGGTTGCGCGACAGGTCGCCGGTGGCGGTGAGGATCAGGTCGCCGAGCCCGGTGAGGCCCGTGAAGGTTTCGGCGCGGCCGCCGAGCGCCACGCCCAGCCGCGACATCTCGGCCAGCCCGCGCGTGATCAGCGCGGCGCGCGCATTGAGGCCGAGGCCAAGGCCGTCGGCGATGCCGGTGGCGATCGCCAGCACGTTCTTGACCGCCCCGCCCACCTCGACGCCGACCACGTCGTCGCCGGTATAGATGCGCATCGCGCCATGGTGGAAGGCCTGCAGCGTGCGATCGCGGCAGGCCGCCGAGCCGCTCGCCACGGTCAGCGCCACCGGCAGCCCCTGGGCCACCTCGCGCGCGAAGCTCGGCCCCGACAGCACGCCATGGCTGGCATGCCCCGGCAGCGCCTCGGCGATCATCTGGTGCGGCATCAGTTCCGTATCGGGCTCGAAACCCTTGCAGACCCATACCAGGTGCGCCGGCACGCAGCCGGCATCGCGCATCGCCGCGCACATCGCGCGCAGCCCGGCCACCGGCGCGCCGATCACGCACAGCGCGTCGTCGGCCGCGCCATGCGCGAGCGCCGCCGCGAGCTCGGGCTCGCAGCGCAGCGCGGCGGGCAGCGGCACGCCAGGCAGATAGCGGGAATTTTCATGATGGGCATCGAGCCCGGAGAGGAGCGCGCGATCGCGCGCCCACAACAGCGTATCGTGCCGCGCGGCCAGATGCGCGGCGAGCGCGGTGCCCCATGCACCGGCGCCGAGAACAGCGACTTTCATACCCAGCACCGGTTCGTGGGACGCGTGCTCAGTTCAGCGTGGTGCCGTTCGGCGCGCCGTTGGCGGCACCGGCCTGCTGCTGGATCTGCGCGAGGCGTTGCTCGTAGAGCGCCTGGAAGTTGATTTCCGCGAGGTGGATCGGCGGGAAGCCGGCGCGCGTGATCGCATCGGCGATGTTCGAGCGCAGGTACGGGAACAGGATGGTCGGGCAGGCGATGCCGACCAGCGGGTCGAGCTGCTCTTCCGGGATGTTGCGGATGTCGAAGATGCCGGCTTGCTTGGCTTCGATCAGGAACGCGACCTTGTCCTTGACCTTGGCGGTGACGGTACCCGAGACGACCACTTCATAAACACTTTCGGCCAGGCGTTCGGCCTTCACGTCGACTTCCACTTCAACCGACGGCATGTCCTGTTCGAGGAAGATCGCCGGCGAATTCGGCTGCTCGAGCGACAGATCCTTCAGGTAGATGCGCTGGATGTTGAAGAACGGCTGGTTTTCGACGTCGGACATGTTGGCTCCCTAAAATTGATGTGGCGGCGGCCGGTTTCCTCCGGCCACCCGGTTGTCTTGTCGTGCCCGCACGGCACGCAGCCCCGTCCCGGCGCCCGGGAGAGGCGTCATTCTGCCGGAATCAGGCTGCTTCCAGAAGCGGCAGCAGGCCACCTTCGCGGTCGAGCTTGGACAGGTCGTCGTAGCCCCCGACGTGGGTTTCGCCGATGTAGATCTGCGGAACCGTGCGACGGCCGGTACGTTCCATCATCTCCGCCCGGCGCGTCGGCTCCTTGTCGATCAGCACCTTCTCGATCTGCTCGACGCCGCGCTGCTTGAGCAGGCGCTCGGCCATCATGCAGTAAGGACAGACCTGGGTGCTGTACATGACTACTTTATTCACTTCGCCACTCCTTGTTTGACGACCGGCATGCCGGCCTTCTGCCACTCGGCGACACCGCCTTGCAGCACATGGACCTCGCCGTAACCGGCTTCGCGCACGGCCTTGGCCGCCTTGTTCGATTGCTGGCCGTTCTGGCAGACCAGCAGCACCGGGGCACTCTTGTTCTTGGCGACCTGGCCGAGCCGGGAAGCCAGCTCGGCGTACTCGACCGAGCGCGCCGAGGGCAGGTGCCCGGCGGCATACTCGGCCGAGGGCCGCAGGTCGATCACGATCGCATTGCGCCGGTTGATCAGTTGAGTCGCCTCGGCGCTGGACAGGCCGCCGCCCCCGCGCCGCAGCGCGGGAACCACCAGCAGGCCGCCGGAAACGAGCAGAATCGCGATGAGCGCAAGGTTGGTGTAATCGGTAAAGAACGTCACGGAGGATCCGCCGCTAAAAAAGAGAAATCGAAAAGGACAATCCCGCCATTATAAAATATCCGTCTGACGCGATGGCGACCCGGCTACGGACCCGCCCTTTGCGGCCCGCTTCCTTACTACCGACCAGCAAGCACTCATGTACAAGCTCGTTCTCATCCGCCACGGCGAATCGACCTGGAACAAGGAAAACCGCTTCACCGGCTGGGTCGACGTCGACCTGACCGAGCAAGGCAACAACGAGGCCCGTCAGGCCGGCGTCCTGCTCGAGGAAGCCGGCTACGCGTTCGACATCGCCTACACCTCGGTGCTCAAGCGCGCGATCCGCACGCTCTGGCACGTGCAGGACCAGATGGACCAGATGTACCTGCCGGTGGTGCACTCGTGGCGCCTCAACGAGCGCCACTACGGCGCGCTGTCGGGCCTCAACAAGGCCGAGACGGCCGCCAAGTTCGGCGACGAGCAGGTGCTGGTTTGGCGCCGCAGCTACGACACGCCGCCGCCAGCGCTGGAGCCGAGCGACGAGCGCGCGCCCTTCGACGACCCGCGCTACGCCAAGGTGCCGCGCGAGCAGCTGCCGCTCACCGAATGCCTGAAGGACACCGTGGCGCGCGTGCTGCCGCTGTGGAACGAGTCGATCGCGCCCGCCGTCAAGGCCGGCAAGCAGGTGCTGATCGCCGCGCACGGCAACTCGCTGCGCGCGCTGATCAAGTACCTGGACGGCATCTCGGACGACGACATCGTCGGCCTGAACATCCCCAACGGCGTGCCGCTCGTCTATGAACTCGACGAGAACCTGAAGCCGATCCGCCATTACTACCTGGGCGACCAGGAGGCGATCGCCAAGGCCCAGGCCGCCGTCGCGCAGCAGGGCAAGGCCAAGTAAGCCGGCGCTCATGTCGTGCCGGCCCGGGCCTCGAGCCTGGACCGGCGCGGCAGCGGCCCTTGCCATCCTCCGGCACGAACGGCTCTTGCTCGTCACCGCGCCCGCTCGGCAGCTTCTGCCCTCCCGATCGCGAGATGCCGAGATCCGGCGGACGAAGCGCCGGGTTCGGCTCGTCGCGGCCGGCGCCGCCGCCAGCCGCACGCCGGTTTCGCGCCAGCCGGCCGCCGCTCCCGCCTCGGCAAGCCCGCGCCGGGCATCATCGCGCGAGATCGGGCGAACCCGGCCGCGCCGCCGCTGTCGAACCCGCTTCGTCGCCGCTTTCACCCGCCACGGCGGAGCATCGGGACGAACGGAGATATACTTGACCGTCCTCCCACCTTCACGCCATAGCCACACGCGCTTTCCGACGCACACGATCCTATGCGAATGAAATTGAAGAATATCGGCCTCGTTGCCGCGGGCCTTGCCACCGGTGTATTCGCGACGCTGCAGATTTCGGCGTCGGCCCAGCAAGCCACGATCACGACGCCGCTGCCGCTCGACCAATTGCGGCTGTTCGCCGAGGTGTTCGGCCAGATCAAGCGCGAATACGTCGAACCCGTCGACGACAAGAAGCTGTTGACGGCCGCGATCAAGGGCATGGTGTCGAGCCTCGATCCGCACTCGTCCTACCTCGACAAGACCGACTACCAGGAACTGCAGGAACAGACCAAGGGCCGCTTCGCGGGCCTGGGCATCGAGATCTCGCAGGAAGACGGCCTAGTGAAGGTGATCTCGCCGATCGAGGACACGCCCGCGTTCCGCGCCGGCATCCGTCCCGGCGACCTGATCACGCGCATCAACGACAAGCCGGTACGCGGCATGACGCTCGACAAGGCCGTCAAGCAGATGCGCGGCGACCCGGGCACCAAGGTCACCCTGACGATCTTCCGCAAGACCGACGACCGCACCTTCCCGGTCACCGTCACGCGCGCGATCATCAAGGTGCAGAGCGTGAAGATGAAGATGCTCGACCCGGGTTACGCCTACATCCGGATCACCAGCTTCCAGGAACGCACCACCCCCGACCTGGCAGCGCGCCTGCAGGACATCGCGCGCCAGCAGCCGAACCTGAAGGGCCTGGTGGTCGACCTGCGCAACAACGGCGGCGGCCTGCTGCAGAGTGCGGTCGGCGTGGCCGGCGCGTTCCTGCCGCCGAACTCGGTGGTGGTCTCGACCAACGGCCAGATCCCCGATTCCAAGCAGGTCTATCGCGACGACTACGACAACTACCGTCTGCCGACCTTCGATTCCGATCCGCTGAAGGGCCTGCCGGGCATCTTCAAGACGGTGCCGATGATCGTGCTGACCAATGCCTACTCGGCCTCGGCCTCGGAAATCGTGGCCGGCGCGCTGCAGGATTCGCACCGCGCGCTGATCATGGGCAAGACCACCTTCGGCAAGGGCTCGGTGCAGACGGTGCGCCCGCTCACCGCCGACACGGCACTGCGCCTGACCACGGCCTACTACTACACGCCGAGCGGCCGCTCGATCCAGAACAAGGGCATCGTGCCGGATATCCCGGTCGACCAGTTCGCGGACGGCGATCCCGACGACGTGCTGGTGACGCGCGAAGTGGACTACACCAACCACCTCGCGAACACCCAGGATCCGAACGAGAAGAAGGAGCTGGAGGCCCGCGAACAGCGCCGCCTCGACCAGCTGCGCATCCTCGAGGAGCAGAACGACAAGAAGACGCCGGAGCAGCGCGAGAAGGATCGCAACCGCAAGCCGGTGGAATTCGGCAGCGCCGACGACTTCATGCTGCAGCAGGCCCTGAACAAGCTGGAAGGCAAGCCGGTGCAGGAATCGAAGTCGCTGCTCGCGGAAAGCACCTCGAAGCCGCTGACGGCGGGCGCGGCCGCGCCCTCGGCCTCCGCGCCGAAGGCCGCCACCGCGCCGGCCAAGGCCTCCTCGGCCAAGCCGGCCTCGGCGCCGAACTAAGCGGCAGCCGGCGCCCGACACGGGCCATCGCGGCAGTGCCGCGGTGGCCCGTTTCTTTTGGCGCGGGCTTCGGCAACCAAGGCCCGCGGAGAACGGGCCTAGAATATCGGCACGCAACCCAGGCTTCTCCCCTTCCCCCGCGATGAACGACGAACAACTGCTCCGCTACTCCCGCCACATCCTGGTCGACGAGATCGGCATCGAGGCGCAGCAGCGCTTCCTCGACGCGCATGCACTGGTGATAGGCGCGGGCGGCCTCGGCTCGCCGGCGGCGATGTACCTGGCGTCCTCGGGCATCGGCGCGATCACCCTGGTCGACGCCGACACGGTCGACCTCACCAACCTGCAGCGCCAGATCCTGCACGTCACCGAATCGGTCGGCCGCCGCAAGGTGGAATCGGGCCGCGACGCGCTCGCGCGCCTCAATCCCGAGGTGGTCGTGCATGCCGTGGCCGAGCGCGCCGATGCGGCCTGGCTCGACGCCGCCGTGCAGCGCGCCGACGTGGTGCTCGACTGCAGCGACAACTTCGCGACGCGTCACGCGATCAACCGCGCCTGCGCCGCGCACGGCGTACCGCTCGTCTCGGGCGCGGCGCTGCGCTTCGACGGCCAGATCAGCAGCTTCGATTTCCGCGATCCGGCCTCGCCCTGCTACGCCTGCGTATTCCCCGAGGACCAGCCCTTCGAGGAAGTGGCCTGCTCGACCATGGGCGTGTTCGCGCCGACGGTCGGCATCATCGGCGCGATGCAGGCGGCCGAGGCGCTGCGCCTGGTGGGCGGCTTCGGCGAGCCGCTGGTCGGGCGACTGATGATGCTCGATTCGCTGCGCATGGAATGGAACACCATGCGCATCGCGCGGCAGGCCGATTGCCCGGTCTGCGGCGGCCGTCACTGAGGCGCCCGCCCGGCTTCCCGTTTCCCTCATCCCATGAAAAAGGCGGGGCGTCCGAACCGGATGCCCCGCCTTTCTCGTTTCGTCCCGCCAGGCTGCTCAGGCCGCCAAATCCGCCTTCGGCTCGGCCGCCGCGAGCTGCTTGAGCGCGAGCTGCACGTCCTCGGGCTCGTAGGAGGCGAGCACGTCGGCGGTCGGCTTCTCGATCGCCTTCAGGTGCGCGCGCAGGATCTCCTGCTTGACCACCAGCAACTGGCTCGGGTGCATCGAGAACTCGGTGAGCCCCATGCCGAGCAGCAGACGCGTCATCGCGGGGTCGCCCGCCATTTCCCCGCAGACGGATACTGGCACGCCGGCGCGCTTCGCCTCGCGCAGCGTGTAGGCGATCAGGTGCAGCACGGCCGGATGCAGCGGATCGTAGAGATGCGCGACCGCATTGTCGGCGCGGTCGATCGCCAGCGTGTACTGGATCAGGTCGTTGGTGCCGATCGAGAGGAAGTCGACCCGCTTGAGGAACAGCGGCAGCGCGATCGCGGCCGCCGGAATCTCGATCATCGCGCCCACGCGCACGTTCGGATCGTAGGCCAGGCCGGCGTCGTCGAGTTGGCGCTTGGCCTCGCGGATCAAATCCAGGGTCTGGTCGATCTCCTGCGCGTGCGCGAGCATCGGCACCAGGATCTTGACCGGCCCCACCGCCGAGGCGCGCAGGATCGCGCGCAGTTGGGTGAGGAACATCTGCGGCTCGGACAGGCTCCAGCGGATCGCGCGCAGGCCCAGCGCCGGGTTCGGCGCGGTCTCGTAGCCTTCCTCGAGCGCCTCGAGCGGCTTGTCGGCACCCACGTCGATGGTGCGAATCGTCACCGGCCTGCCGTTCATCAGCTCGACCGCGCGCCGGTAGGCACGGAACTGCTCCTCCTCCTCGGCCAGCGCGTTCGCGTCGTTCATGAACAGGAACTCGGTGCGAAACAGGCCGACGCCCACCGCACCCGCGTCGACCGCCGTCTTGGCGTCGTCGGGCAGCTCGATATTGGCCAGCAGGTCGATCTGGGTGCCGCACAGGGTCTGGGTCGGCGAGAACTTGAGGCGCTGCAGCTTGCGCTGCTCGAGCGCCATCTCCGATTGCCGGTACGAGTATTCCTCGAGCACGATCGGCGCGGGATCGACGATCACGATGCCCCGGTCGCCGTCGACGATGATCAGGTCGTTCTGCCGGATCAGCGCGCTGGCGTGCTGCACCCCGACCGAGGCCGGGATGCCGAGGCTGCGCGCCACGATCGCGGTATGCGAGGTGCGCCCACCCAGGTCGGTGACGAAGGCACGGAAAGCCTGGTTCTTGAACTGCATCATGTCGGCCGGCGCGATGTCGTGCGCGACCACGATCATGTCGTCCTTGCCGCCGGCCGCGCCGCCCAGCGCCTGCGAGGCCGAGGGCGCGCCGGCCAGCGCCTTCAGCACGCGCTCGACCACCTGCTCGATGTCGGCCTTGCGCTCGCGCAGGTACTCGTCCTCGATGTCGTCGAAGTGGCCGCTGATCACGTCGAGCTGCTCGGTCAGCGCCCACTCGGCGTTGTAGCGGCGCACCCGGATCAGGTCGACGGTTTCCTGCACCAGCATCGCGTCGTTGAGGATCATCGAATGCACGTCGATGAAGGCCGCCACCTCGCTCGGCGTGTCCTCGGTGAGATCGGCGCGCAGCACGTCGAGCTCGCCGCGCACGGTCAGCAGCGCGCCGCGCAGCCGCTCGATCTCGGCCTCGATCTGCTGCGCCTCGACGAGGTAATGGGCGACGTCGAGCGCCGCAGGCGCGATCAGATACGCGCGACCGATCGCGATACCTCTCGAAACGGGAATTCCCTGCAGCGTGAAGGACACGCGCACCTCCTGTCAGTCCGATCATGCGCAGCCCGCCGCCGCGCCCATGACCCCGATTCGCGATTATAAATTCCGCGAACCCGGCGTGACAGCATGCGTCGCAGCATCGGCGGGCAATGATCTGTTGTCTGAATAAACGCAAATGCCGCGTGAACTTCTTCACGCGGCATTCGCTGCAAGACGGGAACGTGATGGAAAGGCTTACTGGCCTTCGCCGAACTTGTCGGCGATCAGCGCGAGCAAGGCGTCCATCGCTTCCTTCTCGTCGGCGCCCTCGGTCTCGATGGTCACCGTGCTGCCGATGCCGGCCGCCAGCATCATCACGCCCATGATGCTCTTGGCGTTGATGCGCCGGCCGTTGCGGGTCATCCAGACTTCCGACTGGAAGTTGCCGGCGAGCTGGGTCAGCTTGGCGGACGCGCGAGCATGCAGCCCCAATTTATTGACGATGGTCGTTTCTTGCTGAAGCATGGTGTTCCGTTCAGGTAGGGACAACCGGCGCCCCCGCGCCGGCGGAAGAAGGACGGCCGCTCGCGCCGGGCGAGCGGCCGCTCAATGCGTTTCGGTCTGCGGCTTGGGTTCGGGCGGAATCGGCGCGCACTCGCCGCAGCCGAGGCCCGGGCGCGGCGGCGGCGTGCCGGCCGCGACCTCGTGGATGCCCTTGGTCGAACCGGCCAGCGCCTTCTCGACCAGCGTGTCGATCGGGGTGGTGCGGTAGCAGACCGAGCGCACCAGCATCGGCAGGTTGACGCCGGCCAGCACGCGCACCCCGTCGAGCTTGGCGAGCTGGCCGGCGATATTGGCCGGCGTGGCGCCGTACATGTCGGTCAGCACGAGCACGCCGTTTTCCTCGCGCAGCCGCGCGATCTCCGAGTGGGCGTATGCCATCACCTGGGCCGGATCGTTATCCGCGAGTACGTCGATGGCGCCGATGCGCGCCGGCAGGCCGCCATAGATGTGGGAGATGCACTCCCGCAACGCGGTGGCCAGCGGAGCATGAGCAATGATCAGGATGCCTGCCATGTCAACCTTGCAACAATGTCGGCCCGACCGCCGGACCGGATGCCAGGAATAAACCTACCGGGCGAACGGGCATTGTAGCAGGCCGGTTTCGGGGCCAGTCCACATCGTGGGCCGGCCGCGCTGCCGATCCGGCGGCGGGGGACCTGCGCGGCCGCCGCCGGTGCAAAGCGGAATCTCAGCCGACCGCGCGCTCCAGCGCGTCGACGAACATCGCCGCCACGTCGAAGCCGGTCTGCTCCATGATCTCGCGGAAGCAGGTCGGGCTGGTCACGTTGACCTCGGTGAGCCAGTCGCCGATCGCGTCGAGCCCGACCAGCAGCAGGCCGCGCGCGGCCAGCACCGGTCCGAGCGCGGCAGCGATCTCGCGATCGCGCTCGGTGAGCGGCTGGGCTACGCCCACGCCGCCGGCGGCCAGGTTGCCGCGCACCTCGTTGCCTTGCGGGATCCGCGCCAGCGAATACGGCACCGGCTCGCCGCCGATCAGCAGGATGCGCTTGTCGCCCGCCTTGATCTCGGGAATGAACTTCTGGATCATCAGCGAGCGGCGGCCGTCCTCACCGAGCATCTCGACGATCGAACCCAGGTTCATGCCGTCGGCCTTGACGCGGAACACGCCCATCCCGCCCATGCCGTCGAGCGGCTTGACGATCACGTCGCCGTGCTCGGCGTGGAAGGCACGCAGCCGCGCCACGTCGCGCGTGACCAGGGTCGGCGCCACGAACTGCGGGAATTCGCCGATCGCGAGCTTCTCCGAATGATCGCGGATCGCCTGCGGGCGATTGACGATCCTCGCCCCGGCGCGCTCGGCCATCTCCAGCAGCCAGGTGGAGGTCACGTACTCCATGTCGAACGGCGGGTCCTTGCGCATCAGCACCGCGCCGAAGGACGTCAGCGCGCGCGACTCGGCCGCGCCGGCCTCGAACCAGGTGTCGCGATGGAGGTCCGCCGTGTCGCCGACGATCGTCACGCGCCGCACGTCGGCCTCCACCGAGCTGCCGGTCCAGGCCAGCTGCTGCGGCTCGCAGGCATGGATCGTGTGCCCGCGCCGCGCCGCCTCGGCCATCATCGCGTAGGTCGAATCCTTGTAGATCCGGAAACGATCGAGCGGGTCGGCGATAAAGAGAATGTCCATGCGGGTCCTGGTGATGGCTGGCTGAGTGTGGCTGTCTTGATCTCGCGCGGGCGGGCCCGCTCAGACCTGGATCGCCTCGGGATCGGTCTTCTCGAGCTCGATCGAGGAGGCGAGCAGGCCGAGCCGGCCGACCACGCCATACATGTAGAAGCGGTTCGGCGGCGCGGCGCCCGGCTTGGCGTGCGCGTCCGGCAGGGCGGTGTGCTCGAAGCCGAGCGGCACATAGTGCATGCCCGGCGCATTGAGGTTCTGGTCGCGTTCGCGCGCCGAGTGGGTGCGGTAGAAGCCGCCCACCACGTAGCGGTCGATCATGTAGACCACCGGCTCGGCCACGTCGTCGCCGATCCGCTCGAAGGTATACACACCTTCCTGCACGATCACGTCGCTGACCGGCAGCCCGGCCTTGGTCTCGGACATCTGGGCGCGCTCGAGCTTGGTCATGCCGCCGATCTCGGAAGCATCGTGCACGGTCATCACGCCGCGGCCCGCGGTGCCCGCGTCGGCCTTCACCACCACGTAGGGCTTCTCGCTGATGCCGTATTCGCGATACTTGCGCGCGATCTTCTTGAGCACCGCGTCGATCGCGTCGGCCAGCGCCTCGCCGCCGTTGCCGGCCTGCCAGTCGATGCCGCCCACGTGGGCGAAATAGGGATTCACCATCCAGGGGTCGACGCCGACCATCTTCGCGAACTTCTTGGCCACGTCGTCGTAGCAGGCGAAGTGGGTCGACTTGCGACGCACCGCCCAGCCCGCGTGCAGCGGCGGCAGCAGGTACTGCTCGTGCAGGTTCTCCAGCACGTCCGGAATTCCGCCCGACAGATCGTTGTTGAGCAGGATCGAGCAGGGATCGAAATTCTTCAGGCCCAGGCGGCGCTGCGAGCGCTCGAGCGGCTCGAGCACGATCTTCTGGCCGTCGGCGAGCGTGATCGGCGTGACATCGGTCACGCTCGGGTCGAGCGAGCCGAAACGCACGTTGAGCCCGGCCTGGCGCATGATGGTGGCCAGCCGCGCGACGTTCTCGAGATAGAAGGCGTTGCGCGTGGGCAGTTCCGGGATGACGAGCAATCCTTTCGCATCCGGGCAAATTTTTTCAATCGCGGCCATCGCCGCCTGCACGGCGAGCGGCAGCACTTCCGGCGGCAGATTGTTGAAACTGCCGGGAAACAGATTGGCATCGACAGGCGCGAGCTTGAAGCCGGCGTTACGCAGGTCGACCGAACAATAGAACGGCGGCGTGTGTTCCTGCCACTCGAGGCGGAACCAGCGTTCGATCGCCGGCGTCGCGTCGAGGATTTTCCGCTCCAGCTCGAGCAGCGGACCGTTTAACGCCGTAACGAGGTGGGGAACCATGAATCACTCGCGAACAGGAGAAAAAAGATTGTAGAGCAATTACCCTGCCCATTTGGGGATTGTTCCCGGCTTCGCAAGGAAACACCGTATCTTTTTCTCGCTATTGACCCGATAGCCGAAAGGGTTATCCCGGCACGGGATCGCGCGATTCACGACAGGGACATGACCGGCAGATGGGGCTGGCGCCGGCCCTTCAAAACACCTGGTCGAAAAAAAACCCGCCGGGAAGGCGGGCCGAAGTCGCTGCGCTCATTCTTTCGATCGGGCGGCGCGCCGTTCGGCGCCGCCGCCCGGGCCCCGGGACCTGGGGTCCTCGGGGCCTTCCATCCGATCATTACTCGACGTGTTCGCCGTGCAGGATCACGTCCAGGCCTTCGCGCTCCTCTTCTTCCGTGACGCGCAGGCCCATCACCATGTCGATCACCTTCAGGATGATGAAGGTCACGATGCCGCTGTACAGCAGCGTGATCGCCACGCCCTTGGCCTGCACCAGCAGGCTGCCGTCGAAGCCGCCGATGTCCTTGACCGCAAACACGCCGGTCAGCAGGGCGCCGAGGATACCGCCCACGCCGTGCACGCCGAACGCGTCGAGCGAGTCGTCGTAGCCGAGCTTGATCTTGAGCCAGGTGGCCGACCAGAAGCAGACCACGCCAGCGGCGATGCCGATCACCAGCGCGCCGCCCACGCCGACGAAGCCGGCTGCCGGGGTGATCGCCACCAGGCCGGCGACCGCGCCGGAGACGATGCCGAGCACCGAGGGCTTGCCCTTGGCGATCCACTCCGCGAACATCCAGCCCAGCGCCGCGCAGGCCGTGGCGATCTGGGTGGTCAGCATGGCGAAGCCGGCACGGCCGTCGGCGGCCACCGCGGAACCCGCGTTGAAGCCGAACCAGCCCACCCACAGCATCGAGGCACCGATCAGCGTCAGCACCAGGTTGTGCGGGGCCATCGCCTCGCGGCCGTAGCCGACGCGCTTGCCCAGCACCAGGGCCGCGACCAGGCCGGCGATACCGGCGTTGATGTGCACCACGGTGCCGCCCGCGAAGTCGAGCACGCCGTCCGAAGCCAGCCAGCCGGTCGGCTCCCAGACCATGTGCGCGATCGGCACGTAGACCACCAGCGACCAGATCGTCATGAACACCAGCATCGCCGAGAACTTCATGCGGTCAGCGAAGGCGCCGCAGATCAGGGCCGGCGTGATGATCGCGAAGGTCATCTGGAACACGCAGTAGACCGATTCCGGGATGGTCGTGGCCAGGTGGCTGACGGTCAGCGTGGTGGCCGTATCGCCCTTCACGTAGGCCATGCCCGAGAGCAGCACCCGCGAGAAGCCGCCGATGAAGCCGTTGCCCGGCGTGAACGCGAGGCTGTAGCCGACCACCGTCCAGAGCACCGTGATCAGCGCGGTGATCGCGAAGCTCTGCATCACCGTGGCCAGCACGTTCTTCTTGCGCACCATGCCGCCGTAGAACAGCGCCAGGCCCGGGATCGTCATGAACAGCACGAGCGCGGTGGAGGTCAGCATCCAGGCGGTGTCGCCCGAGTTGATCTTCGAGGAATCGACCGAGACGGGCGCGGTCGGTGCGGCGGGCGCGGCGGCGGCCGAGGCACCCGAAGCCGGGGCGGCGGCGGCGCTCGCGTCGGTGGCCGCGGAAGCGGCGGCCGGAGCAGGTGCCGCGCTGGCGGCCGCCGGCGCGCTGGCCGTGGTATCGGAGGCCACGGCAGCCGAGGCTGCGGCGGGGGCGGACGAGGCGTCGTCGGCCATCGCGGCGCCGATCCCGGTCGCCGCCAGCGAGCCGGCCATCAGCAATGACATCAAAAATTTGCGCATCTTGGGTTTCCTCTTGTCGCTTGTCGTTTTATTGACTTACAGGGCGTCGGCGCCCGTCTCCCCGGTGCGAATCCGGATAACCTGTTCGATCGGCGTGACGAAGATCTTGCCGTCGCCGATCTTCCCCGTGCGGGCCGCCCGCTCGATCGCCTCGACCGCCTGGTCGACCAGGTCGTCGGACACGGCGGCCTCGATCTTCATCTTCGGCAGGAAATCGACGACGTATTCGGCGCCCCGATAGAGCTCGGTATGGCCCTTCTGGCGGCCGAAGCCCTTCACCTCCGTCACCGTGATGCCCGAGACGCCGAGCGCCGAGAGCGCCTCGCGCGTCTCATCGAGCTTGAACGGCTTGATGATTGCGGTAATCAGTTTCATGAAGTCCTCTCGCTTTTCTGGTGGTCCGGGCGGTGGTCCGACTCACCGCGTTCCGTGGGTAGCGGGACACACTCAGCAACTCGCGTGCCATGTCGCGGTCCGAACCATCGCGCGCGCCGCCCGGCGGCCCGGAATACCCGGCCGAACGGCCAGCGCGGCGGCACTTCGCTGGCGTGCGTAATGGAAGGTTGTTAGAGTGCACGCACGTCCGGGGCATCCGGCGCGCCGCAACGGGGCGCGCGATGCCCGGAAACGGGCCGGCGGCGCGCACCAAATCCGCTCATGCGCGCCTTGTCGGCACGAACGCAACGGAATTTGCACATTTTTTGTGCAGAGAAGGGGAACACCATGAAACAACCCAGCGACGTTTTCAACGATCTGCAGTCGCGCGTCAGCGATCTGCTGAAGAATTCGCCGGCCAAGGATGTCGAACGCAACGTCAAGGCCATGCTCACCCAGGGCTTCTCGAAGCTCGACCTGGTGACGCGCGAGGAATTCGACACCCAGACCCAGGTGCTGGCCCGCACCCGCGCGCGCCTCGAGGAGCTCGAGCGCCGCGTCGCCGATCTCGAACGCAAGCTCAACGAGCGCCCCTCGGGCCTCTGATCCCCCGTCGCGGCCCCGGCCGCGACTCCCCGCAGCACCCGCCCGCGCCACGCCGGCAAGCGCGCACCCGCTCAACGGAATCCCCGAACGGCAGCCCGAGCCTCCCTCGGCCGCCTCCAGGAGTGCCCCATGTCGCTTGCCGTCGTGCGCTCGCGCGCGCCCGCTGCCGGCCGTGCGCCGGAAGTCACCGTCGAAGTCCACCTGGCCAATGGCCTGCCCTCGTTCTCGATCGTCGGCCTGCCCGACCTGGAAGTACGCGAGAGCCGCGAGCGCGTGCGCGCGGCCCTGCAGAACTGCGGCTTCGACTTCCCGGTGCGCCGCATCACCGTCAATCTGGCCCCGGCCGACCTGCCCAAGGAATCGGGACGCTTCGACCTGCCGATCGCCCTCGGCATCCTGGCCGCGAACGGGCAGTTGCCGCCCGGCGTGCTGGCCGGCCGCGAATTCGCCGGCGAGCTGTCGCTGACCGGCGCGCTCAGGCCGATGCGCGGCGCCTTCGCGATGGCTTGCGGGACGGCACGCGGGGAGCTGGCGGAAGGCCGGCGGCGCGAGGCGGCGGCAGCGAACAATGTCGGGGCGGGTGAGGACGTGGGCACCGACGAGAACATGGGTGCGGGCGAAAGCATCGATGCGGATGAGGGCGGCGCGGGTGGACGCAACGACGGCGACGCCGAAGCCGGCCAGGGCGCCGCGCCGACCGGCAACGCCGGCGCCCGCCGCCGTCGTGCGCCGCGCGGCCTGCCCCCGCCATCCAGGGGACCCGAGCTGTACCTGCCGCTGGACAGCGCGGCGGAAGCCGCGCTGGTGCCGGGCGTCACCGTCTACGGCGCGCCCGACCTGCCCGCGCTCTGCGCGCACCTGGCCGGTGCCGACGAGGCGCGGCTGTCACCGATCGCCGCGCCATCGTCCAATTCGACGCCCGCAGCCAATGCTCCCGACCTGGCCGAGGTGGTCGGCCAGCAAGGCGCCAAGCGCGCGCTGGAAATCGCCGCGGCGGGCGGCCATCACCTGCTGATGATCGGCCCGCCCGGCGCCGGCAAATCAATGCTGGCCGCGCGCTTGCCGGGGCTGCTGCCGCCCATGACCGACGAGGAGGCGCTGGTTTCGGCGGCCCTGCTGTCGGCCAGCCGCGTGGGTTTCTCGCCCGCTTCATGGCGGCGCCGGCCGTTTCGCACGCCGCATCACTCCTCGAGCGCGGCGGCCCTGGTCGGCGGCCGCAATCCCCCGCAGCCGGGCGAGATCACGCTGGCCCATCTAGGCGTGCTGTTCCTCGACGAGCTTCCCGAATTCGATCGCCACGTGCTGGAGATGCTGCGCGAGCCGCTCGAAGCCGGCCGCATCACGATCTCGCGGGTCGGCCTGCAGGCCGACTTCCCCGCCGCCTGCCAGCTGGTCGCGGCGATGAACCCCTGTCCCTGCGGCTGGCGCGGTGATCCCTCGGGCCGCTGCCGCTGCACGCCCGAGGTGGCCACGCGCTATCTGCGCAAGCTGTCGGGACCGCTGGTGGATCGCATCGACCTGCAGGTCGCCCTGCCCGCGCTGTCGCCCGCCGAGCTGGCCGAGCGCGGCACGCGCCCGGCCGAGGCCAGCGCGACGGTCGCGCGGCGCGTGGCCGCCGCGCGCGATCGACAACTGGCGCGCCAGGGCTGCACCAACCAGATGCTGGGCGGACGCGAGACCGATCGCTTCTGCCGCCCCGGCGCCGAGGGAGAGCGCCTGCTGCGCGAGGCCGGCGAGCGCTTCCACTGGTCGGCGCGAGCCTATTACCGGGTGCTGAAAGTTGCGCGCACGATCGCCGATCTTGCCGGCGATGCGCAGCCGGACGCCGCGCAGATCGGCGAGGCGATCCGTTATCGGCGCGCGATCGAGCTGGTTTGAGCCGAAATGCCTCGCTGTCAAGACTTGACTTATACACATTTACCGGTATCGATCACTCGCGCGCCGACGCATCGCGCGTACCTGCGAGAACGCTCGCAAGCTACTGAATCGTCAAGTGTTTTTTCCTCGCCGAATATCAATGAAACCGATTTGAAAGCGGCGCGAAGCCGTTCTCGGGGCACGATTCGGGGGTTTGTCAACAAAGTTATCCACATCCGCTGTGGATAGCCGAAAAGCCTTGTGAAATCCGACCACTAGCGAGGTTTTCCTCGACCGCACCTTCACTTCGCCCACACATTGCGGCAGTGCGACGCACCCTTCGGTCGCGCGCCGCGAACACGTGCCTCAATCGAGCTTGAAGGAACCGAGGAACTGGTCGAGCGCCTCGGCCGGCAGCGGCGCATCGGCGATCGCCACGGCCTGGTAGACATGCGCGCCGCGCGCGACGAGCCGGGCCACCACGGTCTTGCCGGCGGCCGCGCCCGATGCGCCCGCATGGCCGGATGCGCCGGCCGGCTCGCCGCTGAGCCGCAGCTCGATGCCGGGCGTGCTGCCGCCGGCCGCGAGCGGCACCGCCACCTCGCGCTCGGCCGCCTGCGCGCGCAGGTTGCGCGACAGCCCGGCGCGCAGCGCATCGAGCACCGCGCGCTGCGTGGCCGGCCGCGCGTCGGGCAAGCTCACCGTGCCGACCGCGAACACCGCGCCCTCGACATGCGCGGCCTGCATGCGCATGTCCATGCTGGCGCCGCCGATCTCGACCGGGCGCGCGTCGAGCGTCGGCTTGGCCGGCAGGTCGATGCTGTAGCCGGCGTCGCTGTGCAGGGTCCGCCAGTCGAGCGCCGGCGTGCAGCCGGCCGCGATACCGAGGACCAGCCCGGCGGCGATCGACAGGGCGAGGCGGCGGGCACCCTCGGCGCGACCTCGCGGCGCGGTGGACAGGATGCGGATTCCGGAAAGGAGCATGGCGAACGGGGAACGGAACGAGCCGCCATTATCGTCGCCGAGCCTCTCGGCGCGCACTCGAATAGGCAACATAAGCCGCCCCCGGTGCCCTCGCGCAGCGAGGCCGGAAATCGGGCCCGAAGCACCGCCGGCGCTGATACCGGGCATCGCGAGCGCTGCCCGATGAGCGTCACGATTTGACGCTACAATGGTCGCCGCCCGTGCATGCCGCGCGGGATTCGCCCGATCCGCCGAGGTGTCCTCGATGAGCCCAGCCCCCGCTTCCTCCAGCCGCCGCGCCAGCCCGCTGCGCTATGTCGTGATTGCCGCCGTCGCGGTGGCGATCGCCGTCGCCGGTTATTTCGCGCTGAACGGCAAGTCGAGCGTGCCCGACGCCACCTTCACCCTGCTCTCGGGCCAGAAGGTCTCCACCAGCTCGGACCTGAAGGGCAAGGTCTACCTGGTCAATTTCTGGGCGACCAGCTGCGAGACCTGCATGAAGGAAATGCCGCAGATGGTCCAGACCTACAATCGCTTCAAGGGCCAGGGGCTCGAATTCGTCGCCGTGGCGATGAACTACGATTCGCCGATGTACGTGGCCAACTACACGCAGACGCGCCAGTTGCCGTTCAAGGTCGCCTTCGACGACGGCTCGATCGCCAAGCAGTTCGGCAACGTCCAGCTCACGCCCACCACCTTCGTGGTCGACAAGGACGGCAAGATCCTCAAGCGTTATGTCGGCGAGCCGCAGTTCGCCGAGCTCGACCAGCTGCTGCAGAAGGCGCTCGGCAGCAACGCCTGAACGCCGCCTCCCGAACGAGACAAGGCCGGCCGCGCCTCCAGGCACCGCCGGCCTTGTTGTTTCCGGGGCCGATTTCCCGAGCAGATGACGGCGTGACGGCAAGCTCGCGGGCCGCCTCGAGCGCCCCGCTCAGCGCTCGTTCTCGCCCTTGGTCGACAGCCCGTAGCGCTTGATCTTCTCGTAGAGCGTGGCCTTGCCGACATGCAGCCGGTCGGCCGTGGCGGCCACCGCGCCGCCCGTGAGCGTGAGCGTGTCGGCGATCACCGCGCGCTCGAACTGCTCGACGCGCTCCTTCAGCGACTGCTCGGCGCCGGCCGCCTCGCGCGCCTCGGCGCCGCCGGCCGGCTCCACCACGCCCTCGGTCACGCCCAGCACGAAACGGTCGGCGGCGTTGCGCAGCTCGCGCACGTTGCCGGGCCAGTCGCGCTGCATCAGGCTCTCGCGCTGCCGGTCGGTCAGGTGCGGCGCCGGGCGGCCGTAGCGCACCGCCGCGTCGAGCATGAAGTGCTCGAACAGCGGCACGATGTCCTCGCGGCGCTCGGCCAGCGGCGGCAGCGCGATGGTCACCACGTTCAGGCGATAGAGCAGATCCTGGCGGAAGGTGCCGGCCGCCACGTGCTCGCTCATGTCGCCCTTGGCGGCGGCCACCACGCGGCAGTTGACGCGAATCGGCTGGTTCGAGCCGAGCCGCTCCAGCACGCCGTCCTGCAGCACGCGCAGCAGCTTCACCTGCAGCGCGAGCGGCATGCTCTCGATCTCGTCGAGGAACAGCGTGCCGCCCGAGGCATATTCGAGCTTGCCGACCCGCCGCTTGGCCGCGCCGGTGAAGGCGCCGGGCTCGTAGCCGAACATCTCGGACTCGAACATCGGCTCGGGCAGCGCCCCGCAGTTGACGGCGATGAAGGGCTTGTCGCGGCGCGGCGACATCTCGTGCAGGCTGCGCGCGATCAGTTCCTTGCCGGCGCCGGTGTCGCCGTTGATCAGCACCGAGGCGTCGGTCGGCGCGACGTTGGCGATCAGCCGGCGCACCTGCTCGATCGCCGGGCTGCGGCCGATGATGCGCGGCGCCACCACACCCTGCACCGCCAGCTCGCGACGCAGCGCGAGGTTCTCCAGCACCAGCTCGCGCCGCTCGATGGCGCGGCGCACGGTCTCGATCAGGCGCTCGGTGGCGAAGGGCTTCTCGATGAAGTCGTAGGCGCCGTCGCGCATCGCCTGCACCGCCATGGTGATGTCGCCATGGCCGGTGACCAGGATCACCGGCACCTCGGCGGCTCGCTCGCGGCACTGCGCCAGCAGCTCCAGGCCGCTGGCGCCGGGCAGGCGGATGTCGGACACCACCGCGCCGACGCGCTCGCCGAGGATCGCCTTCTCGGCGGCCTCGGCCGAGCCGAAGCCGGCCACCTCGAAGCCGGCGAGCTGCAGGCTCTGCACGGCGGCGCGGCGCACCAGTTCGTCGTCTTCGATATAGATAACCTGCAGGCGGTTCGCCATCCTGTTTCACCCAATATGGTTCGATGCCGCGACCGGCGCGGATAGTCAAGGGATGGTCAGCGGCCGGTCGCGAAACTCTGCGGATGATGCGTGCGGGCGCGGCGCAGCGTCAAGACGAACACCGCGCCGCCCTCGGGCGCATTGCGCGCCTGCAGCGAGCCGCCCGCGTCGCTGGCGATCGAGGAGGAGATCGCGAGACCCAGGCCGAGCCCGCGCCCCATCTCCTTGGTGGTGAAGAACGGCTCGAACAGGCGCGGCAGCAGCTCGGGCGGCACGCCCGGTCCGTTGTCGGCCACCGTGATCACGATCGTGCCGGGATTCGCCTCGATGCTCACCAGGATGCGCGGCGCCGCCACCCCGGCCACCGCGTCGAGCGCGTTGCCGAGCAGGTTGATCAGGATCTGCTCGAGGCGCAGGTCCTCGCAGATCGCCACCAGGTCGGCGTATTCGAGCGAGGCATCGAGCGGCGCCGGGCCCTGGCCCGGATGCAGTGCATCGTCGAGCTCGACTTCCAGGTTCACCGCCTGCAGCCGCTCGCGCAGCAGCGAGACGACGTTGCGCAGCGCGCGCGCCACCTGGGCACGCTCGTTGCGCGGCCGCGCGCGGCCCACGAACAGCTTGAGCTGGTTGGTGATCTTGCCCATGCGCTCGGTCAGCGAGGCGATCGCCTCCAGGTTGTCGCGCGCGGCGGCCTGCTCGCCGCGTTCGAGCAGCACCCGCGTGTTGTCGGAGAAGCTGCGCAGCGCCGCCAGCGGCTGGTTCAGCTCGTGGGTGATGCCGGCCGCCATCTGGCCGAGCGCCGCCAGCTTGCTGGCCTGCACCAGCTCGTCATGGGCGGCGCGCAGCTCCAGCTCGGCGCGGATCCGGTCGCCGACCTCCTTCTGCAACTGCTCGTTGGCTTGCGAGAGATCGGCGGTGCGCTCGGCCACGCGCTGGTTCAGCTCCGCGTAGGCGTTCTGCAGCAGCGCGCGGCCGCGGATCATCTCCTTGACGCGCGCGCGGCGCATGCGCCAGTAGAAGGCCAGCAGGAAGATCGAGACCACGCCGAAGCCGGTCACCACGGTGGCGTTGCGCGCGTCGGTGTCGACCGGCTCGATCGGCGCGAGCGTGACCAACTGCCAGTCGGGCTCGCCGAGCCGGCGCTGGGTGGCCAGGTAGCGCGGCGCGCGCATGCCGGCGCCGATCCGCACGATCTCGGCGCCCGGGCCGAGCACGCGCTCGACCCGGATCGGCACCGGCGTGACCGGCTGCTGCGCGTACTGGCGCGTGGCGTAGATCGAATCGGCGACGCTGCCGGTGAGCGGCTTGAGCGTGTGGTATTTCCAGGCCGGCACCGAGGACAGGAAGATCACGCCGTGATCGTCGGCCACCACCAGCGGCTCGGAGGCGTCGGCGCCCTGGAACCATTCGAGGTTGAGCTTGACCACCGCCACGCCGACGATGCGCCCCTCGCGCCGCACCGGCTGCGAGATGTAGTAGCCGGGATCGTGCGAGACCGTGCCGATCCCGAAGAAGCGGCCCACCCCGCCCTTGATGGCGTCGATGAAGTAAGGCCGGAAGCGGTATTCCATGCCGACGAAGCTGTCGGGGTCGCGCCAGTTGCTGGCCGCCACGCAGCGCCCGTCGGCGCCGATGATGTAGGTGGTGGTGGCGTGCGCGTGCCGGTTCAGGTCCTCGAGGTAGCGGTTGGCCCGCTCCACGTAGCCCGGCGTGTCGACGTTGGCCAGCACGTCCTGCACGAAGGGATGGCCGCCCAGCAGGTAGGGCAGCGATTCGTAGCGGTCCAGCGTGCTCTTGAGCGCGCTGGTGGTGCGATCGACGCGCACGCCCGCGTTGCGGCGCAGCTCGTCGATGCCGCGCTGCCAGGTGATCGTCCAGGTCAGCGCGCAGGCGGCGGCCAGCAGCGCGACGAGCACGAGCAGAACGAGCAGGCGGCGCTTCACGTTCGCGGTTTCCGGAAAATGGGAATCGCCTATTGTGGCATAGCCGCCCGCGCCAATAGATGCGGGGCCGGCCCGGTCGAACGCTCTCGCGCCGCCGGTGCCGGCCCCGCCGCGCAGCGGCGGCTTCTCGCGCGCCGCTGCTTCCTGCTTCACCTGTTACGCCTTCGCGGTGGTATCGCTGGCCGCCAGTTCGCCGTTGAGCGCGGCGCGCAGCTTGTTGCGGTCCAGTTCCTTCTCCCAGGCCGACACCACGATGGTGGCCACGCCGTTGCCGACGATGTTGGTCAGCGCGCGGCATTCGCTCATGAAGCGGTCGATGCCGAGGATCAGCACCATGCCCGTCAGCGGGATGGTCGGCACCACGGCCAGCGTTGCGGCCAGCGTGATGAAGCCCGCGCCGGTCACGCCGCTGGCGCCCTTCGAGGTCAGCATCGCGACCGCCAGCAGCGTGAGCTGCTGCATCCAGGTCAGTTCGATGTTGGTCGCCTGGGCGATGAACAGCACGGCCATCGTCATGTAGATGTTGGTGCCGTCGAGGTTGAACGAGTAACCGGTCGGCACCACCAGGCCCACCACCGAACGCGAGCAGCCGGCCTTCTCGAGCTTCTCCATCAGCTGCGGCAGGGCCGCTTCCGAGGAGCTGGTGCCCAGCACGATCAGCATCTCTTCCTTGATGTAGGCGACGAAGCGGATCACCGAGAAGCCGGTGAAGCGCGCGATCGCGCCGAGCACCACCACCACGAACACCGCCGAGGTCAGGTAGAAGGTGCCGATCAGCTTGAGCAGCGGGATCAGCGAGCCGACGCCGTACTTGCCGATGGTGAAGGCCATCGCGCCGAACGCGCCGATCGGGGCCAGCTTGGTGATGATGTGGACGATTCCGAACAGCACGCGGCTGGTGCCCTCGATGAAGTCGGTCACCACCTTGCCGCGCTCGCCGAGGTGCGCCAGCACGCTGCCGAACAGCAGCGCGATCAGCAGGATCTGCAGGATCTCGCCCTGGGCGAAGGCATCGAACATGGTGTTCGGGATGATGTGCATCAGGAAGTCGACGGTCGACTGGCCGTGCGCCTTGGCCGCGTAGGAGGCCACTTCCTTGCCGTTGAGCGTGGCCGGATCGATGTTGAAGCCGGCGCCCGGACGCAGCAGGTGGGTGGCCGCCAGGCCCAGCACCAGCGCGAAGGTCGACACGATCTCGAAGTACAGCAGCGCCTTGCCGCCGACCCGGCCGACCTTCTTCATGTCTTCCATGCCGGCGATGCCGGTCACCACCGTGCAGAAGATGATCGGACCGATCACCATCTTGATCAGCTTGATGAAGCCGTCGCCGAGGGGCTTCATGTCGACCGCGAGGGACGGGTAGTAATGGCCGAGGATCACGCCGACGATGATGGCGAAGATCACCTGCACATAGAGCACTTTATAGAAAGGTTTCTTCTTCACGATGAGTCCAGTTTCCAGAGGGGTGAAGTGAGCCTAGAGAACCGGCGTCACGCGCGCGGACGAATGTCAGGGGGAAGCCATTCGCCCGCGCGGCTGCCGTGCCGCAACAAGCGACGGCCTCAGACCATCCGGGGGGAAGGATACGGGTGGGGCGTCATCGGTTGTCTCCTTGCTGCTGTCGTTGTCCGGCCGGGGGATCGGCCTTGCGACAGATATACGCAAGCTCGATGCCAGCTTGGCGACAGCGGGCAAGCCATTGATTCTTATGGTTTTATGAAAATTGGCGCGGCACGCGCAATCCGCTTTTCCGGAAATCCGGAAAGCGGCGCGTCCGGTATTCCGGACGATTGGGAAATAATGTGTCGGGCCATTTACGCGACACGAGCGGCGCGGGGGCGCCGGGGCGGCCCGCCCGCCGCACCGACACCTTCGCCTCAGCCGCGCCCCAGCGCGATATAACGCGCCAGGTGGTGATCCTCGTCGCCGAGCTGGTGGTCGATCATCACCAGCCGTTTCGCGTAGTGCGAGAGCGGCAGCTCCCAGGTCATGCCGATTCCGCCATGCAGCTGGATCGCCTCCTCGGCCACGCGCGTGCCGATACGCCCGATCGTGTACTTGGCGGCAGACAGGGCCCGCTCGCGCTGGGCGCGCGGCGCCTCCAGCGCGGCCGCCGCGTTGATCACCGCCGAGCGCGCCTGCTCGATCTCCAGCAGCAGGTCGGCGACGCGATGCTGCAGCGCCTGGAAGCTGCCGATCGGCAGGCCGAACTGCTTGCGCGTGCGCAGGTAGTCGATGGTCTGCGCCTTCACCACCTCCATCGCGCCGATCGCCTCGGCGGCCAGGGCCAGCAGGCCGAAGCCGGTGACGCGCTCGAGCAGCTCGGCGCCGTCGCCGGCCAGCCGCGCGCCCGCCGCCAGTTGCACGCCGTCGAGGCGCAGCTCGGCCGCGCGGCCGCCGTCGATGCGCGCGTAGTCGCGCAGCGCAAGGCCTGGCGTCTCGCGCGGCACCACGAACAGGGCCAGGCCGTCGGCCGCGTCGTCCTCGCCGGCGAGCCGCGCCGACACCACGAAGAAGCCCGCCTGCGCGCCGTGCTCGACCACCGCCTTCGCGCCGTCCAGCTTCCAGCCTTCGCCCGCCGCCACCGCACGCGTGCGCACCCGGTGCGGCTCGTAGTGGCTGCCCGGCTCGGCATGCGCGAAGGCGGCCGTGGTGCCGCCCTCGATCAGCGCGGCCAGCCGCTCGCGCTGCGCCGCGTCGCCGCCCGCCGCGATCGCGCGGCCGGCCATCAGCGCGCCGAGGAAAGGCTCGACCACCAGGCCACGCCCGAGGCTCTCGAACACCACGGCGAGATCGAACCCGGCGCCGCCGAGACCGCCGTCGGCTTCCTCGAACAGCGCGCCGATCACGCCCAGCTCGGCGAAGCGGCGCCACAGCTCGGCGTCGTAACCCGCCTCTGAGCGCGCGATGCGCTCGCGCACCGGAAAACCATAACGTTCGTCGATGAAGCGGTTCAGCGAATCGGCCAGCATCCGGCGATCGTCGCTCAGCTTGAAATCCATGGGGCCTCCGTCTGCGTCACAGACCAACGATCGTCTTGGCGACGATGTTCTTCTGGATCTCGTTCGAGCCGCCGTAGATCGACAGCTTGCGGTTGTTGAAATACTGCGCGGCCGCGCTGGCCGCCTCGGCCGGGCCGACCTGCTCTTGCTCATGTTTGCCCTCGTGATCGGCCTCGAAGGCCTCGTCGACGAAGGGCATCGCGTAGGGGCCCATCGCGCGCCGCATCAGCGAGGAGATCTCCTGGCGGATCTCGGTGCCGCGGATCTTCAGCATCGAGCTTTCCGCGCCCGGCGCGCCGCCGCCGGCCACCGCCGCCAGCACGCGCAGGTTGGTGGTCTTCATGTTCTCCAGCTCGATCTCGACGCGCGCCAGGCGCGCGGCGAACAGCGGGTCCTCGGCCAGCGGCCGGCCGTTCTTCAGGAGCCGCCCGGCCACCGCGCGCAGCCGCTCCAGCGCGGCCACCGAGAAGCCGATCCCGGCGATGTTGGTGCGCTCGTAGGTCAGCAGGTACTTCGCGTAGGTCCAGCCGCGGTTCTCCTCGCCCACCAGGTTCTCCACCGGCACGCGCACGTCGGTGAAGAACACCTCGTTGACCTCGTGCTCGCCGTCGAGCAGCACGATCGGCCGCACCTCGACGCCCGGCGTGTTCATGTCGACCAGCAGGAAGCTGATGCCCTCCTGCTTGCGCACGTCGGTGGCGGTGCGCACCAGGCAGAAGATCATGTTCGCGTAGTGGCCGAGCGTGGTCCAGGTCTTCTGGCCGTTGACCACGTAGTGATCGCCGTCGCGCACGGCGCTGGTGCGCACCGAGGCCAGGTCGGAGCCGGCGCCCGGCTCCGAGTAACCCTGGCACCACCAGTCCGAGCCGTCGAGGATGCGCGGCAGCCAGTGGCGCTTCTGCGCCTCGCTGCCGTACTTGATCAGCACCGGGCCGAGCATGTTCACGCCGAACGGCACGATGCGCGGCGCGCCGGCGATCGCGCATTCGTTGTCGAACAGGAATTTCTGCGCCACGCTCCAGCCCGGGCCGCCATGCTCCTTCGGCCAGTGGCTCGCCAGCCAGCCCCTGGCGTGCAGGATCGCGTGCCAGCGCTGCATGTCCTCGCGCGTGAGGTGCAGGCCGCTCCTGACCTTGCGCGACAGCTCCGGCGGCAACTGCTCGGCGAGGAAGCGCTGCACCTCGGCGCGGAACGCTTCTTCTTCGGGAGTGAAATCGAGGTTCATCGTATCGGCTCCGGTCGAGACGAAAGGGTTGACGGGATGAGGCGTCGCGCTCAGCGCGCCGGGTTCAGGCTCGCGAAGCTCGCGCCGCGCCCGGCCAGCTCGACCAGCAGCGGCGCCGGGCGCCAGAACACCGGGTCCTCCTCGGCGTAGCGGCGGATCTCGGCCAGCACCTCGGCGAGGCCCAGCGTGTCCGCGTAGTGGAGCGGGCCGCCGCGATGGCGCGGGAAGCCGTAGCCGTGCACCAGCACCACGTCGATATCGAGCGGACGCAGGGCGATGCCCTCCTCCAGCACCTTGGCGGCCTCGTTGATCATCGCGGCCAGGTAGCGGCGCACGATCGCCTCGTCGCTGAATTCGCGCGGCGCGATGCCCTTGGCCGCGCGCTCGGCGGCGATGATCGCCCCCACCTCGGCATCGGGCTCGCCCACGCGCGCGCCTTCCGGGTAGCGATAGAAGCCGCGCTGGGTCTTCTGCCCGAACCAGCCGCGCTCGCAGAGGCGATCGGCGATCGCCACGTAGCGCAGCGCCGGATCGCGCGTGGCCGCGCGGCGCTTGCGGGTGGCCCAGCCGATGTCGCCGCCGGCCAGGTCGATCACCTGGTACGGGCCCATCGGGAAGCCGAAACCGCGGATCGCGCGGTCGATCTGGTAGGGCGAGGCGCCATCCTCCATCAGGTAATCGGCGGCGGCGCGGTAGACCGCGAGCAGCCGGTTGCCGATGAACCCGTCGCAGACACCCGCGCGCACCGCCACCTTGCGCAGCCGCTTGGCGAACGCGAAGGCGGTGGCCACCACCTCGGGCGCGACATGCGCCGGCACCACGATCTCGAGCAGCTTCATCAGGTTGGCCGGCGAGAAGAAGTGCAGGCCGATCACGTCGGCGGCGCGCTCGCCCGCGCTGGCGGCGATCGCGTCGATGTCCAGATAGGAGGTGTTGGTGGCGAGCACCGCGCCCGGCTTGGCGACCTGCGCCAGTTCCTCGAACACGGCCTGCTTGACGGCCAGGTCCTCGAACACCGCCTCGATCACCAGGTCGACCTCGGCCAGCGCGTCGTAGACGGTGCTGCCGGCCAGCCGCGCCATGCGCTCGTCGCGCGCGGCATCCGACAGGCGGCCCTTGGCGACCAGCGCGTCATACACCTTGGCGATGCGCGCGCGGCCCTGCGCGAGCGCGGTATCGTCGCGCTCGACCAGGATCACGGGCAGGCCCGCGTCGAGCACCGCCACCGCGATGCCGGCGCCCATCGTGCCACCGCCGATCACGCCAACGCGCGCGATCTCGCGCGGTTTCGCCCCGCTCGCCCCGGGCACCCGGGCCGCCTCGCGCTCGGCGAAGAAGGCGTGGATCAGGCCGGCGCGCTGCGGGCTGTCCAGGCATTCGACGAACAGTTCGCGCTCGCGCTTCATGCCCTCGTCGAAGGGCAGCGCGAGCGCGGCCTCGACCGCCTCGACGATGCGCTGCGGCGAGAACAGCCCGCGCGAGCGCTTGGCCACCTCGGCGCGCGCGGCGTCGATGGCCGCCTGCGCGGCGGCGCGATCGGCCAGGCCCTGCGCGTCGCGCGTGCGGCGCACCGGCGCGCGCTTCGCCAGCAGTTCCTGCGCATAGGCCAGGCCCTCGGCCAGCGTGTCGTCGCTGGCCGCCACGCGATCGACCAGGCCCAGCTCGCGCGCAACCTCGGCGCCGACATGGCGGCCGCCCAGCATCAGGTCGAGCGCCGCGGCCGCGCCGATCAGGCGCGGTGCGCGCTGTGTGCCGCCGGCGCCGGGCAGCAGGCCCAGCAGCACCTCGGGCAGCCCCAGCGTGGCGCCCGGCAGCGCGAGGCGGTAATGGGCGGCGAGCGCCACCTCCAGGCCGCCGCCCAGCGTCGCGCCGTGCAGCGCGACCACCACCGGCTTGGCGCTGTCCTCGATGCGGCGGCAGACCTCGGGCAGCGCGGGCGGCTGCGGCGGCTTGCCGAATTCGCGGATGTCGGCGCCGGCGATGAAGTTGCGGCCCGCGCCGACGATCAGCACCGCCTCCACCGCCGCGTCGCCGGCGGCGGCCTCGATCGCCTCCAGCAAGCCGCGCCGGACCTCGGTGGACAGCGCATTGACGGGAGCATGGTCGACCGTGACCACCAGCACCTTGTCGCGGCGTTCGCGCGTGACGGTGCCGGCAGCGGCGGCAGCGGGGGGATTCGGGGCGCTCATCGTGTCTCCTCGGATGGAATCGGGCGTGCGGGCGGGTTGCAACTCGCCTCGCGGATTCACGATTCTCGATTGATCGAGCCGAATTGACAATTTCCATATCCCTTTACAAGCTGTCAAAATTCCTTTGACAATCAAGCGATGGATACCGGGATGGACCTCAATGCGCTGACCCTGCTGGTCGAGATCCTCGATGCCGGCAATCTCAGCAATGCCGCGCGCCGGCTCAAGATGAGCCGCGCCAATGTCAGCTACCGGCTCAATCAACTGGAGAAGTCGGTGGGGCTGCAACTGGTGCGGCGCACCACGCGCCGCATCGAGCCCACCGAGGTGGCGCTGCGCCTGGTCGAGCACGGCCGGCGCATCCAGCACGAACTGCTGGCCGCGCAGGAAACCGTCGCCACGCTCGGCCAGGCCCTGCAGGGCCGCGTGCGCTTGTCGGTGCCGAGCGGTTATGGGCAGATCGTGATGTCCGACTGGCTGCTGGCCTTCAAGCGCGACTATCCCGGCATCGTGCTCGACGTGGTGTTCGAGAATCGCGTCGAGGACCTGCTGCGCGACGAGGTCGACATCGCGGTGCGCGTGATGTCCGAGCCGCCGCAGAACCTGGTGGCGCGCGACATGGGCGCGGTGCGCTACGTCGCCTGCGCCTCGCCCGAGTTCGCCGCGCGGCACGGCATGCCGGCCACGCTCGACGCGCTGGCCGATGCGCCGCTGATCACCGCCACGGTGGTCGGCCGGCAGCTGCGCATCGCCGCCTACCTCGACGGCGACCGCCACGAGGTGCTGCTCGCGCCCACCCTGATCTCCGAGAACTTCCTGTTCCTGCGCCAGGCGGTGCTGGCCGGGCTCGGCGTGGGCATCGTGCCGGATTACGTGATCCAGGACGACCTGCGGCGCGGCGCGGTGGTCACCACGCTCGATGCCTACCGGCTCAGCATCTTCGGCACGCGCATGGCGATGCTCTACATGCCGAACCGCCATCACACGCGCGCCACCGCCACCTTCATCGACTTCATCCTGGAGCAGGCGCGCCTGTCGGGGCGGCTGGTCGATTGAGCCGCCGGGAAGGCACGGCCCGCTCCAGCCCGGAGCGGGCGAGCGGCCCCGCGCGCCAAACTGCCTGACGCTCCGGCCGGGCGGCTCGCGCCTCACCGCGCGCCTGGCCGACCGAAGCGCCCGGCAGCCACGGCCGCTCGCGCGACCCGAAAAATTGGAGGGATTCGCCCGATGACAGCGAGCCGCGCGCGCGGTCACAATAGCCGGCCCGCGCCAGGCCCGACCGGCCGCCGCGGGCAACCGCCGCGCGGCAGCCCCGAGACAGCTGCCGCTCCACCCCGCCGCATGCCCCGAGGTACACGATGACCGACCGGCCCAGCCCGCGCCCGTCACCCTCCCGTCGCCAGGCGACGCTCCCCGCCGCGAATCCCGCTCGACGGCTGGCCTCGCTGGCCGCCGCCGGGCTCGGCCTCGCGCTCGCGGCCTGCGGCGGCGCGAACGGGCCCGGCGCGGGCAACGCGGCAGCCGGCGCGGCAGCGGTTTCAGCATCCTCGTCGGCCACGCTCGGTACCACGGCGGCCAGCGGCGCCGCGCAGCGCCCGCCGCAAACGGCCTTCGGCGGCCGCGTCGCCGAGCCGGCCAGCGGCTGGAGCGACAAGCCGGGCTGGTCCTCGGCGCGCTCGATGATCGTCGCCGCGAACCCGCTCGCCGCGCAGGCCGGCGCCGAGATCCTCAAGGCCGGCGGCAGCGCGGTGGATGCCGCGATCGCCGCGCAGCTGGTGCTGACGCTGACCGAGCCGCAATCCTCGGGCCTCGGCGGCGGCGCGCTGCTGCTCTATGCCGACGACAAGACCACCGAGGCCTACGACGGCCTCGAAACCGCGCCGGCCGCCGTCTCCGAGCGCCTGTTCCTGGACCGCGACGGCAAGCTGCTCGGCCCCGCGCAGACCGTGGCCGGCGGCCGGCCGGTGGGCGTGCCGGGCACCCTGCGCATGCTCGAGCTGGCGCATCGGGCGCACGGCAAGCTGCCCTGGAAGCGCCTGTTCCAGCCCGCCATCAAGCTCGCCGACCAGGGTTTCCCGATCAGCCCGCGGCTGGCCGCGCTGATCGCGGGCGATCCCTACCTGCGCGCCGATCCGGCCGCGCGCGCCTATTTCTACGAGCAGGACGGGCGGCCCAAGACCGCCGGCACGCTGCTGCGCAACCCCGCCTACGCGGCCACGCTGCGCCAGCTCGCGGCCGGCGGCGCGAACCCGTTCTACAGCGGCGCGATCGCCCGCGAGATCGCCGCCAAGGTCGGCCAGTCGGCCAATCCGGGCTTGCTCACGCAGCAGGATCTCGGCCGCTACCGCGCGCTGCCGCGCACGCCGTTCTGCGGCGACTATCGCAAGTGGACCTTGTGCGGAATGCCGCCGCCGGCCTCGGGCGGCCTGGCGATCGCGCAGATGTTCGGCCTGTTCGACGGGCTGCCGGACTGGCAGAAGCTGGGCGGGCAAAAGCTGGTGCGCAACGACGGCGGCGGCCTGGAGCCGACGCCGCAGGCCGCGCATCTGTTCAGCGAGGCGGGCCGGCTGGCCTATGCGGACCGCGCGCGCTACCTGGCCGATCCCGAGCGCGTACCGGCGCCGGCCGGCGACTGGCAACGGCTGGTCGCGCCGACCTACCTGGCGCAGCGCCTGCAACGGATCGGCGACACCAGCCTGGGGCATGCCGAAGCCGGCGTGCCGGCCGACTCGACGCTGGCCACCTCGTTCGGCGACGATCCCGATGCGCTGGCGCCGCCGCCCGCCGCCAGCGAACTGGCGGTGGTCGATCACGACGGCGCGGTGGTGGCGATGGCCTCCAGCCTGGGCGACCCGTTCGGCTCGCGGCTGATGGTGCGCGGCTTCCTGCTCAACGATGCGCTGACGGGCTTCTCGCGCACGCCGCGCGATCACGGCCGGCCGATCGCGAACCGCCTGGACGGCGGCAAGCGGCCACGCTCCTCGCTCACGCCCGAGATCGCCTTCGAGCGCGGCACGCGGCGCGTGGCGCTGGTGCTCGGCGGCGCCGACGCGATGCCGGTCGCCAAGACGCTGGCCGGCGTCACCGACTGGGGCCTGACGGTGGCGCAGGCGATCGCCCTGCCGAACTTCGGCTCGCGCAACGGGCCGACCGAGCTGGAAGCGGGACGTGTGTCGGATACGCTGGTCGAGGGCTTGAGGCGGCGCGGGCACGAGGTGCGGCTCGTCCCGATCACCTCGGACCTGGTCGGGCTGCAGCGCGTCGCGCTCGACGGGCAGTCGCTGTGGCTGGGTACCGCCGATCCGCGGCGTGAGGGAGCGGCGGCGGGGGATTGAGCGGAGGAACCTCGGGCGGCACGCCCGCTCCGCCCTAAGCCCGCCCCTTCCACGGCACCCAACGCCGCTCCAGCGCGCGCATCGCCAGGTCGAAACCCCAGGCGATCGCGCCGATCAGCACGATCCCCATCACCACCACGTCGGTACGCAGGAAGCTCGAGGCGTTCAGCACCATCTGCCCGAGCCCGGCGGTGGCGGCCACCATCTCGGCGGCCACCAGGGTGGTCCAGCCGAAGCCGATCGCGATCCGCAGCCCGGTCAGGATCTCGGGCAGCGCGGCGGGCAGCACCACATGGCGCACCACCTGCGCTGGGCTGGCGCCGAGCGACCAGGCCGCGGCGATCTGCTCGCCGGTGGCGCTGCGCACGCCGGCGCGCGCGGCCATCGCGATCGGCGCGAAGCAGGCCAGGAAGATCACCACGATCTTGGCAGTCTCGTCGATGCCGAACCAGATCACCACCAGCGGCAGGTAGGCCAGCGGCGGCAGCGGCCGGTAGAACTCCAGCGGCGGATCGAGCAGGCCGCGCGCGACGCGGCTCACGCCCATCAGGATGCCGGCCGGGATGCCGAACAGGGCCGCCAGCGCGAACGCGCCGAACACGCGCAGCGCGCTCCAGCCGAGATGCTCGGCCAGCGGTACGCCGCCCTGGATATTGCCGTGCCAGGCGTCGACGAAGGCGCGCCAGACCGTGGCCGGCGACGGCAGGAACAACGGCGGCACCCAGCCGAAGTGCGTCGCGGCCCACCAGAGCAGCGCCAGGCCCGCCACCGAGGCCGCGCTCAGCGCGGCGGTCGGCCCCTCGCCGGGGCGCCGCGCACCGCGATGCGCGGCCCGCCGGCGCGAGGCGGCGCGCGGTGCACCCGCGTCCGCGCCATCGCCGGCACCGGCCGGCGCATGCGCGCCAGCCGCCGCAAGCGTCGCACGAGACCCGCGCGCGGCTGCCTCGCCGCCCGCGCTCGCGATCGTCCCGGTCTGCCAGGTCACCGTGCGCGCGCGAACGTCGTCGGTCGTGCTCATGCGGCCTCCCTGGCGGTATCGGTATCGCGCCCATGCAGGCGGCCGATCAGCCGCTCGCGCCACGCGATGAACTCGGGCGAGGACTTCACCGCGCGCGCATCGCGCGTACGCACGTACTGCCGCGCGAACGGCAGTTCATGCGATTCGGCGACGCGCCCCGGCCCCGGCGTCATCACCACCACCCGCGTGCCGAGGAACAGCGCCTCCTCGACGTCGTGCGTGATGAAGAACACGGTCTTGCCGGTGCGGGCCCACAGATCGAGCACCAGCTCCTGCATGGTCTCGCGCGTCATCGCGTCGAGCGCGCCCATCGGCTCGTCCATCAGCAGCACGCGCGGATCGCCCGCCAGCGCCCGCGCGATGCCCACCCGCTGCTGCATGCCGCCCGACAGCTCGTAGACGCGCGCACGCGCGTATCGCTCGAGCCCGACCAGGGCCAGCATCCGGCGCGCGCGCGCCTCGCGCTCGGCCTTCGCGACACGCTGGAAGCGCAGCCCCAGCGCCACGTTGCCGAGCACGTCGAGCCAGGGCAGCAGCGCATATTTCTGGAACACCACGCCGCGATCGGCGCCGGGGCCGGTGACGGGTTCGCCGTCGAGCAGCACCTCGCCGGCGCTGGGCTCGACGAAGCCAGCGATGCAGTTCAGCAGGCTGGTCTTGCCGCAGCCCGAGGCGCCGACCGCGACCACGAATTCGCCGGCCCCGATCGACAGGTCGACCTCGTCGAGCGCGCGCGTGCCTTCACGCCCGCGCTCTCCCGGATAGGCGACCGACAGCCGCCGGATATCGAGCGTGCTCATGCTGATGCCTCCCGGCCGTCGCTCAATGCGCGGCGGCCTTCACGAATTGCGGATCGACGCCGACCGAGTAGTCGGGCAGCACCGTCTGGATGGTGCCCTGCGCCTTCAGGAAGGCCGCGGTGGCCGCCAGCGACTTCGCCGCGCCCGATTGCGCGCCGCCGCCCAGCCAGGTGGCCGAAGCCTGCTCGGCCGGCGAGGGGAAGGCATAGAGCGCGAGGCTGGCCGGCACCTCGTCGGGATTCGCTCCGGACTCCTTGGCAACCGCCGCGGCCTGCGCCGAACCCTTGCCCCAGGCGGCCGGATGCGCGCGGTAGTCGGCATCGGCCGCCGCCAGCACCTTGACGAAGCGCCTCAGGAACTCTGGGTTGTCGCGCGCGAAGGCACGGGTCGCCACGAAGCCGTCGAAGGTGGCCTTGCCGCTGGCCTTGGCGACCTGGCCCGAGGTGATCAGCACCTTGCCGTTCTGCTTGACCTTGGCGAGCACCGGGTCCCAGATGTAGGTCGCGTCGATGTCGCCGCGCGCCCAGGCCGCCGCCACCTCGGGCGGCCGCAGGTTGACGATCTTCACCTGGTTCGGATCGACGCCGGCCTGCTGCAGCGCGACCAGCGCGTGGAAGTGCGAGGTCGAGACGAAGGGCACGCCGAGCTTGTGGCCCTTGAGGCCCGCCACGCTGGTCACGCCCGAGCCGTCGCGGGCGACCAGCGCCTCGGCGTCGTTGATGTTGTCGAGGATCCAGAACAGCGAGAGATCGACGCCCTGCGAGAGGCCCGCGGCAACCGGCGCCGAGCCGGCCTCGCCGACCTGCACCGAGCCCGAGGCCAGCGCGCGGATCACGTCGGCGCCGCTGCCGAGCTTGCGGAACGTCACCTTGTAGCCGGTCGCCTTCTCCACCTCGCCGGTGGCCTGCGCGTAGCGCAAGGGCACCACCATGTCCTGGTAGGCGATCACCACCTCCTTGTCGGCGGCGCGCGCGGGCGCGGCACCCAGGCTGAGCGTGGCGACGGCGCCGGCCAGCGCGGCGGTCAGGACGGAACGGAAACGCGGCATGAATCACCTCTACGAGTCGGATGCGGTGGCACGAAAACGCCCGACTATAGAGATTGCGCGGCGGCACCGTTCCAATCATTTCTGCGATGCAATTGACGCTGCTGGCGCTATGCTTTTCGCGTTCGACCGGATACGGCCGACGATCGGGCGCTCAGCGCGACGCGAGCGCGAAGGCCGCCGGCGCGGGCAGGCGGCCGCAGCCCGCGACAGGCCGCGCCGCCAACAAAAAACCCGCCTCGCGGCGGGTTTTTCATGACGGCCGCCGAAGCGGCCCGGCAGGCAGGGCTGGAAGCAGCCGGCTCAGACCACGCCGGCGCCGTGCGCCTGCAGGTCGGCGTGATAGCTCGAGCGCACCATCGCGCCCACCGCCGCATGCGTGAAGCCCATCTTGTAGGCCTCTTCCTCGTACATCTTGAAGACGTCGGGATGCACGTACTCGCGCACCGGCAGATGGTGCTCGGAAGGCTGCAGGTACTGGCCGATGGTCAGCATGTCGACGTCGTGCTCGCGCAGGTCGCGCATCACCTGCAGGATTTCCTCGGGCGTCTCGCCCAGGCCGACCATCAGGCCCGACTTGGTGGCGACGTCCGGATGCAGCGCCTTGAAGTCCTTCAGCAGCTTCAGCGAATGCGCATAGTCCGAGCCCGGGCGCGCTTCCTTGTAGAGGCGCGGCACGGTTTCGAGGTTGTGGTTCATGACGTCGGGCGGCGCGGCATTGAGGATGCCCAGCGCGCGGTCCAGGCGGCCGCGGAAGTCCGGCGTGAGGATCTCGATGCGCGTTTCCGGCGAATGCTCGCGCACATGGCGGATGCACTCGACGAAGTGGCCGGCGCCGCCGTCGCGCAGGTCGTCGCGGTCGACGCTGGTGATCACCACGTACTTCAGGCGCAGCGCGCCGATCGTCTTGGCCAGGTTGACCGGCTCGTCCGGATCGAGCGGATCGGGGCGACCGTGGCCGACGTCGCAGAACGGGCAGCGCCGCGTGCACTTGTCGCCCATGATCATGAAGGTCGCCGTGCCCTTGCCGAAACACTCGCCGATGTTCGGGCAGCTCGCTTCCTCGCACACCGTGTGCAGGTTGTGCTCGCGCAGGATGGTCTTGATCTCGTTGAAGCGCGAGCTGCCGGTGGCCGCCTTCACGCGGATCCACTCGGGCTTCTTGAGCTTCTCGATCGGCACGATCTTGATCGGGATGCGCGCCGTCTTGGCCTGGGCCTTCTGCTTCGCGCTCGGATCGTAGACGGCGGGTTCGGCCGCGGCGGCCGATGCGGGGGTTGCGGTTACGTCAGTCATTCGTGTGTTCCAGTGCCTGCGGCAATGCGGCGACGGTGGCGCCGTCGAGGTTGGCGGTCAGACGGCGCACGAGCGTGTCGGCCACGTCGCGCCAGTCGGCGAGCACGCCCACGCTCGCCATGTCGACCGTCTCGAGTCCCGCGTAGCCGCACGGATTGATCGCGAGAAACGGGCCGAGGTCCATCCGGACGTTCAGGCTCAACCCGTGATAGCTGCATCCGTTGCGTATCTTCAGACCGAGGGCGGCGATCTTCGCGCCCGCATGCGGCCCTGATTCCACATAGATGCCGGGCGCGCCCGCCTTGCGGACCGACGCGAGATTATACGCCGCGAGGGTATCGATCACGGCCTGCTCGATGCGCTCGACCATGCCGCGCACCGTCAGCTTGCGGCGGCGCAGCTCGACCAGCAGGTAGGCGACGATCTGGCCCGGGCCGTGATAGGTGATCTGCCCGCCCCGGTCCACCTTGACCAGCGGCACGCCGCTGTCGGCCACCAGCAGGTGCGCCGGGTCGCCGGCCAGGCCGAGCGTGTAGACGGGGGGATGTTCGACCAGCCAGATCTCGTCGGCCGTCTCGGGCGTGCGTGAATCGGTGAAGGCGCGCATCGCCTCGAAGGTCGGCTCGTAGGGCGCCGAGCCGAGCCAGCGCACCACGAACGGCGCCGCGGCAGCCGCCTCGGGGGCGGCCGTCGCGGCGGGATCGGGGGAAATCGGGGACGAATTGATGGGGGCCGGCGCTGACATGGACGCTAGTTTACCGAAAACCGACCCGCGCCGCCGGGCAGGCGCGTGTCGGCGAGACCATCGCTCAGACCGTGCGCCAGCCGTCGTGCAGGCGCGCCGAGAGCCAGTTGCCCAGGCGCGTGAGCGCCGTGTGGGCGACCTCCCCGGGCGCCGGCGCACCGACGCTGAACGACACGCGGGCCGCCTCCGGCCCTTCCACGGCCAGCCACAGCCGCTCGCCGCGGCGCAGCCGCAGGTTCGCGCCCGGCGCGAGGAAGTAGTCGTCGACATCCTCGCTGCGCGTGGCCCATACCGTCGCGCCCTGGATGCTGAGCCGCGTGCTGTGCACGACCTTCATCGGCACGGTTTCGCCGGGTTGGATCTCGAAGGTGACGCTTGACGATATTTCTCTCATGATGCGCTCCGGAAACAGCGGGGGAATGGCTACAATCGTAGGCACATCAAGGGTTTACGTAAAACGATACGTTTTCACGTTCTTGTGAGAAAAATTAGCAAGTGGACCTGCGCAAACTCCCCCCGCTGAATGCCCTGCGCGCCTTCGAGGCCGCCGCCCGCCACGAGAGCTTCTCGCGCGCGGCCGACGAGCTGTTCGTCACCCACGGCGCGATCAGCCACCAGGTACGCGCGCTCGAGGAGGAGCTCGGGGTGCCGCTGTTCGTGCGGCACGGCAAGCGCCTGGCGCTGACCGAATCGGGCGAGCGCTACGCGCGCCAGGTGCGCGCCGCGCTGACCATCCTGCTCGACGCCACCCAGGACGTGCGCGCCGCCGACCGCGGCAACCGCCTGGTGGTGTCCTCGCTGCAGTCCTTCGCGGCGCGCTGGATCACGCCGCGCGTCGGCTCCTTCATCGACCGCCATCCCGACATCGACCTCGAACTGCAGTCCACCAACTCGCTGACCGACTTCTCGCGCGACGACGTCGACATCGCGATCCGCTTCGGCAACGGCCACTACCCGGGCCTGCACGTGGAGAAGCTGTTCGACGAGATGTTCTTCCCGGCCTGCGCGCCGAGCCTGAACGGCGGCGTGCTGCCCAGGGAGCCGGCCGACCTGGCCCGCTACCCGCTGCTGCGCTCCGACGACGAGCTCTGGCGCCCCTGGTTCGACGCGGCGGGCCTGGAGACGCTCAGCGAACCCAAGCGCGGCCTGCTGTTCCAGGATTCCTCGCAACTGGTGCAGGCCGCCATCGACGGCCAGGGCATCGCCCTGGTGCGCCGCTCGCTGGCCGCGGCCGAACTCGACGCGGGACGCATCGTGCGCCTGTTCGACATCGACGGGCCGAGCCCCTGGCACTGCTATTTCGTCTGCCTGCCCTCGCGCCTGGCCGCGCCGCGCGTGCAGGCCTTCCGCACCTGGCTGCTGGCGGAACTGGCGCATTTCGAACGGGAATGGCTGCGCATCGATGCCGAGCGCCTGGCCCGGCGGGCCGCGCGAAACGGGGAGGGGGAAACGATCGGGGCAAAGCAGCCGGGCGGGATGCCGGCGCAGGCAGGCCTCGCGGGAGCCGGCACGGCCGACGCGCCCGGGCTGCCCGGCGCGGCCATGGCGGCCGCGCCGAAGCGGGAGGAATGAGGCCGGCCAGGCCGGCCCGCGGCGCGCTCGCGCCTAGAGGACGACCTTCACCATCGGATGGCCGGTCAGCGAGCGATAGATGTCGTCGAGCTGCTGCTGGCTGGTGGCGCGCACGGTGATGGTCAGGCCCGTGTAGTTGCCGCCGCTGGAGGAGCGCTCCTCGATCTTCTCGAGGTCGATCTCGTTGTCGTGCACGGCCACCACCTTGAAGATGGTGTCCTTGAACTCGGGATGCGCCTTCCCCATGATCTTGATCGGGAAGTCGCAGGGGAATTCGAGCAGCGTCTCCTTCCTGGTATCGATCGCGCCAGTCAGTTCGACTGTCTTGGACGGGTCGGTGGTCATAAGCTTCTCCAGAAGGAATCGATGAAAAGCCAGTGGGTGCCGCCAGGCCCCACCGGCAGGCTCAGGCCGCCGCCAGCTCGCTCGCCTTGGCGCGCTGGTAGGCCTCGTAGAGCGCGATGTAGACCGGGCCGGGGCGGCCATCCTGCACCGGCAACTGGTCGAGCGAGGTGACCGGCAGCACTTCCTTGGTCGCCGAGCTGAGCAGGATCTCGTCGGCCGCGCGCAGCTCGGCCTCGTTGATCTCGCGCGCCACGAAGGGGATCCCGCAGGCCTCGGCCAGCTCCTCGAGCAGCGCGTAGCGGATCCCCTCGAGGATCTTGTTGCTGCGCGGCGGCGCGAGCAGTTCGCCGTTCTTCACCACCCAGACGTTCGAGGAGGACCCCTCGGTGAGGTTGCCGTCGCGCAACTGGATGGTCTCGAAGGCCTCGCGCTCGGCCGCATGCTGGGCCATCAGCACGTTGCCCAGCAGTGAGGTGGACTTGATGTCGGCATGCAGCCAGCGGCGATCCTCGGCCGTCACGCAGCGCACGCCGGTGGTGCGCATCTCGTTGCCGGGCAGCTCCATCGGGCTGACCATCATGAACACGGTGGGCGTGACCTCGGCCGGAAACGCGTGGCCGCGCCTGGCGACGCCGCGCGTGATCTGCAGATAGGCCTTGGCATGCCGGCCGTCGCCGAGCCCGGCCGCGTTCGCTTCCAGCAGCTCGTCGAGCAGCGCTTGCCAGCCGGCATCGTCGCGCGGGTTGGGGATGCCGAGCTTCTTCAGGCTGCGGTCCAGCCGCGCCAGGTGCTGCGGCAGCCGGAACGGCTTGCGCCCACCGCCTTCCACCGCGTACAGCGGCACCACCTCGTAGACGCCGTCGCCGAAGATGAAACCGCGATCTAGCACCGGCACGCGCGCCTCGGACAGCGGCACCCGTTGCTCCTGCGAGGACACGCTCAGATAGACGACCGGATCGAACTCTGCTTGGCTCATGGCGATCAAGGAGGAAAAGATGAAGGCGCGGGACAGCGCCCGCGCCGACAGCTTACCGCTTGCGGCGCGCCGGCGTCGTGCCGGGCACGTCGAAGCTTACTTCTTGCTGAACATCAGCAGGATCGAATCCCAGATCCGGCCGAGCAGGCCCGCTTCCGGCACCGCCTGCAGCGCCACCACCGGGAATTGCGCGACGGTCTTGCCGTCGGCCACGAACTGCACCGTGCCGACCTGCTGGCCTTCGGCCAGCGGTGCGATCAGCGGCGTGTTCAGCGTGACCTGCGGCTTGAGCTTGTCGCCCACGCCCTTGGGCAGCGTGACGAACTGGTCCTTCTGCACGCCGACCTGCACGGAATTGGCCTTACCCTTGTAGACGCGCGGCGTCTCGACGGCCTGGCCGCCCTTGTAGAGGCGCACCGCATCGAAGGCGCTGTAGCCGTAGTTCAGCATCTTCATGCTGTCCTGCACGCGGTCGCTTTCCTTGGTCTCGCCCATCATCACCGAGACCAGGCGTCGTGTGCCGCCGTCGGCGCCCGGCAGCGCACGCTTGGCCGAGGCGATCAGGCAGTAGCCGGCCGCCTGGGTGTGGCCGGTCTTCAGGCCGTCGACGGTCGGGTCGATCCACAGCAGCCGGTTGCGGTTCGGCTGGCGGATGTTGTTGTAGCTGAATTCCTTGACCGAGAAGATGTTGTAGTAGTCGGGGAAGTCGCGGATCAGGCGCGCCGACAGCTTGGCCAGGTCGCCCGCCGTGGTGTAGTGCTGCGGGTCGGGCATGCCGTTCACGTCGGCGAAGTGGGTGCCCGACATGCCGAGCTTCTGCGCCTCGGCGTTCATCATGTTGACGAACTGCGATTCGCTGCCGCCCACCAGCTCGGCCAGCGCGATCGCCGCGTCGTTGCCCGACTGGATGATCATGCCGTACACCAGGTCGTGCACCGAGACCGGCTTGTTGGCCTCGATGAACATGCGCGACTCGTCGGTGCCGACGCGGCGCACCGCCTCGCTCGGCGTGACGATCTGCTCCATCGAGATCTTCTTGGTGGAGAGCGCCTCGAACACCAGGTAGGCCGTCATCAGCTTGGTCAGCGAGGCCGGCTCGACGCGCTCGTCCGCGTTGCCGGAAGCCAGCACCTGGTTGCTGCTCGCGTCGACCAGCACCCAGGAGCGCGCGTTGACGCCCGGCGGCGGCACCGCGCCCGGCATGTAGGTGGCCGGCGCGCCGGTCGGCGCCGCGGCCGCGGCGGCAGCCGCTGCCGCCTTCTTGGCGGGCTTGGCCTGCGCGACGGCAACCGTCGTCACGAGCGCGGCGGGCACCACCACGCCGAGCGCGACATTGCGCGCGACGGTGGCGAAGGCGGTGGAGGAAGCGAGAGACTTGAGGCCTACGGAGGACAAACGCATGATCGATTCAGGCTGATGGCAGAAAGTGCTGCGCACGGGGCGCAAGATCGGGGAACCGGGACGGCGAGCGGTCCGGCCGCGGCACCTGGGCGGAGCCTGGCGCGACGCGCGGAGTTGGACAGGCGGCGGCAGCGTCGGTTCGCGGCACGCGGAAAACGCGCGTATTCGCGAGCCGCCGCCGGCGTCGAAGCTGCCGTGCGTAGCGGGCAAACCCGGCCATTATACGGGCGCCGGCCGGGCCCCAAGCCGCGGCGGCGGTTTCTGTCGCGCGCGGCGGACAGATGGTAGACGCGCGGCGCGCGTGGCCGTCACCCGCAATCGATCCGCAAGTCCGGCGTCAGGCAAGCGCAAAGGGAAGCACGGCGGGAGCGCGACGAGATGGCGGCAAGGTCCCCGCGGCAGCGCGACCGGATCGCAGTCCGGCTCAGCGCCAGGCGTCGACGATCACGCGCTTGAGGATGTGCAGCTTGCGGTGGAAGAAGTGCTCGGCGCCCGGGATCACGATCACCGGCAGCTCCTGCGGCCGTGCCCAATCGTAGACCGAGCCGATCGGCACGGTATCGTCGGTTTCGCCGTGGATCACGATGGTGTCCTCGGGCACCTCGGCCACCGCCCAGCGGCTCGCCGCGGTGCCGACGAACACCATCCGCTCGATCGCCTCGCCGCGCTCGCGCATCTGCTTGCCGACCTGCGAGAGCACGAAGGTGCCGAACGAGAAACCCGCCAGCACCAGCGGCAGCTCGGCCTGGCCGGGCTGGGCGCGCATGTGGGCCAGCACCGCCAGCAGGTCGTCGGTCTCGCCGTGGCCGTTGTCGTGCGTGCCCTCGGTGGCGCCGACGCCGCGGAAGTTCGAACGCGTGACGATGTAGCCGAGCTGGGTGAAGATGCGCGCCAGCGTCTGCGCGACCTTGTTGTCCATGGTGCCGCCGAACAGCGGATGCGGATGCGCGACCAGCGCGATGCCGCGCGTGGCGGTGCCGTCGGGCGGCAGGTCGACGGCGATCTCGATGCGGCCGACCGGGCCGTCGATCAGGGACTTCTGCGTTTGGGCGTTCATGCGGCTTGCGGTTTCCTTCGGTTGGCGCGCGGCGCGCTCAGATCTTCAGGCGCTCGACCACCTGGCCGTCGCGCAGGTGCGATTCGACGATCTCGTCGATGTCCTGCTTGTCGACATAGGTGTACCAGGTGCCTTCCGGATAGACCACCATCACCGGGCCTTCCTCGCAGCGGTCCAGGCAGCCCGCCTTGTTGATGCGGACCTTGCCGGCGCCCGCCAGGCCCAGCTCCTTGACGCGCTTCTTGGCGTATTCCTGCATCGATTGCGCATCGCAATTGGCGCAGCTCGGGCGATCCGCGCCCGGGTCGCGCTGGTTCAGACAGAAGAACACGTGATGCTGGTAGTAGCTGCCGTTCATGATATGGGGACCGCCCGCGTGCGCCTGGTCTGTGCCGCGCGCCGCCAGCTGGATTGGGGAGGGTGTCGGGAGGTCCGATTATAGCGAGCGAGCGCGCGGCCCGCTGGCCTGCCGCGCGGGCCTTGCGGCGCGTGGATCGGCGCGCCGGGGCGGCTCGGCGCGTTCACGACCGCCGGCGTGGCGCGACCAATGCCTCGCGTCCCGGCACCACGCTCTGGCCCGCCTGGCAAGGCTGCCGATCAGCCGGTCTCAGCGGCGCCGGTCGTCGCGCCGCTCGCGCGCGGCGACGCCCGCGCGATGCCTCGCGCGCCGCCCGAGCCAGCCATGCTCGGCATGCCAGCCGAGCCAGACCAGGGCCGCGTAGGGCCAGCTCCAGGCCAGCCAGCGCGCGATGCCGTTGAAATGCAGGTAGCGCCCCTGGCTCCAGCCCGACAGCGCGTAGTCGAAGAACGGATTGACCGGCAGCAGGTTGACCAGCGCCAGCGAGACGGCCAGCGCCAGCGCCGCCGCGGTGGCACGCCATACCGCGCGCAGCCGCAGCGCGACCAGCGCGGCGGCCAGGCCCAGCGCGACGCCCGCGCAGGCGCCCGGGGTCGCCCAGTCGAACGACAGGCCGCTGCGCAGTTGCAGGAAGGTGGCGCCGGTCTTCAGCAGCAGCGCGACCACCACGAAGGCGATCGCCAGCCGCGCGCGCGGCGCCTGCGCGCGCATCGTCAGCGAGGCCAGCGCGAGCGCCGCGAACAGGCCCAGCCCCGCCAGCAGCGCCTCCCAGGCGGGATCGGAGAGATGCGCGTCCAGCGCGTCGGGCCAGGCGTCGATGCGCCAGCCGGCCGGCATCCAGGCCAGCAGCGCGTCCTGCATCGAGGTATCGGCGCGGTCCCACAGCTCGCTCGGCCAGCGGCCGATGCCGAACAGGAAGGGCGAGGGAAACAGCACCGCGAACGGCCAGAGCGCCGAGAGCAGCAGCGGCGTGGCGGCCTCGCGATCGAACCAGGCGTCGCGCAGCCGCCGCAGCGCGCCGCGCTCGATCAGCGCGGGCGCGAGCGGCGCGGCCAGCAGGCCGCCCAGGAAGGCGCCGAAGGCATTCGCGCCGAGGTCGAGATTGGAGGCCACGCGCGTCGGCAGGTAGGTCTGCAGCGCCTCCATGGCGCCCGACAGCAGCGTGCCGGCCAGCGTGGCGACCAGCACCGCGGCCGCGCCCTTCACGCGCGGATGCAGCGCGCCCACCGCGCACAGCCCGAGCGGCAGGTAGCCGAGCACGTTGGTGACGACGTCGAACATCGTCCAGTAGCGCGGCATCGGCGCGAACAGGTAGTCGAAGGGGCCGACGCCGAGCGAGCGCCATCCGAGGAAGGGATACAGCGAGGCGTAGACGATCAGCGCCGCGTACGCGCCGAAAAGCCGCCGCGCCAGCAGCGACGGTCCGCGCGGCGGCGCCTCCGGGTTCATCTGGGCGGCTCCGCGCCCGGCCCGCCCGGCACCGCGCCGCTCATTGCGCCGCGGTGTTCTGCACCGCGAGCCAGGCGACGATCTGCGCCACCAGCTCGTTGCTCGCGGCGGCCAGCGCGCTCGCGCCGCCGGCCGCGTCGGGCGTGCTGGCCGGCGCGCGCGCCACGAAGCTGCGCTGGCCGAGCACCGCGCCGTCGTGCGTGAGCGTGGCGCGCACCGCCACCTCGCCGTGGCTCTGCGCCTGGCCGTCGAACACCTGCTCGAAGGTGTTGAGCTCGACATGCAGCACGCTCGCGCGCACCGCGTCGCCCCCTTCCAGCACCGTGCCCCGCGCCGCGAGCGCCGCGCGCAGGCGCTGCGTCAGCAGTTGCGCGGGCGGCGCGGTCCAGCGGCTGTCGCGGTAGGTGGCGATGCGCTGCGCGTCGGCATAAGCGAGCCGGTAGGCGAACTTGTCGGTATCGAAGGCATCGGGCGCGCGCACGTCGAGCACCTTGATCACGGAGCCTGAAGCCGGCGCGAGCGCCAGCGACGAGGTATCGAGCGGCCCGAGGTCGTAGCGGATGTTCGACATCCGGGCCGCGTCGCCCGCGCAGCCGGCGAGCAGCGTGAACAGCAGCATCGCGCCCAGCGCGGCGGCCCGGCGGGCGGAGAGGAAGGACAAGCGTGACATCGCGGATTCCTGCATGGTCGTGAACTCGTGGGCGGTGGCCGCGGCCCGGGGGCCGACCGGCATCGGGTCGATCGCCGGCCCGCGCCGCGGGGCACGGGCCGGCCGGTATCTGTCAGTCATCAGTCAATCGGGCGCGAGCGGCAGGCACCTTGCCCGCCCGCGCTCAGCGCGACCCCGCCCGCGGCCAGGCGAAACCCGCCTCGCCCGGGCCCGGCAGGCCGGCGCTGGTGCCGAACAGCAGGCTGCGCGGGTTGCGGCTGATCTCGCCGGCCACGTCGCGCACGGTCCGCGAGGTATCGCCAAGGTTCGAGCTCAGCGAATTGATCCGCGGCAGCGTCTCGTAGCGCACGCTCGCGTTCAGCTCGGAGAGCGTCTGATCCATCTGCGTGAGCGCAGTTCCCGCCTGTTCGGCGGCCTTGCCGGCGCGGTCCAGGTTGGCGGCGAGCGGCCCGTGCGGCGCCAGCATCGCGTCGGCCGAGGCCAGCGCCTGGTTCACGCGGCGGGTGGTTTCGGGCAGTTGCGCGGTGACCGGCTCGAGCGACCTGGTGAGCGTGCTCACGCCGTCGGCGGCCTGCTGCACGCTGGCGGCGGTGGCCTTCAACTGCTCGCGCATCTCGGGCGAGAGCATCGCGTTGACGCTGGAGGCCGCCACCTCCATCTGCTTGAGCAGCACGTCGCCGCGCTGCTGGAGCTGGTCGAACAGGCTCGGGTGCAGCGGGATCTGCGCCACGTCCTTCATCGAGGTGGGTAGCGGCGAGGGATCGCGGCCGGTATCGTCGAGCTGCACGAAGGCGATCCCGGTCACGCCCTGGAAGCCCAGGCTGCCGTAGGTCGAGCGCGTGATCGGCGCATCCTTGTCGACCAGGATGCGGATCGAGATCTCGCCCGGGTGGGCGCGGTCGAAGTGGATGGTGGCGACCTTGCCGACGTCCAGGCCGCGATAGCGCACCGCCGCGTCGGGGAACAGGCCCGTCACGTTGGTGCGCGCCACCAGGTCGTAAGGGATCCGTACCGTGCGATCGACGTTGAACCAGAACACCGCCGCGATGATCGCGAGCAGCAGGCCGATGGCGAACAGCCCCGCCCAGAACGCATGTGACTTGTTTTCCATTCGCGATTCCTTGCTTTACAGCTCGACGCTGGACAGCGCCGGCTCGAGTGCCGCCTTCGGCAATTTCGCGCGCCGCTCGGGCGGCAGCGCCTGCAGCGCGCGGCGCCCGCGCAGGCCGAGGAAGTATTCCTTGATGAAGGGATGATCGACGCTGGCCGCCTCCTCGACGGGCGCGGCCACCAGCACCTTGCGATCGGCGATCACCGCCACCCGCGTGGAGAGCGCCACCATGGTGTCGAGATCGTGGGTGATCATCACCACCGTCAGGCCCAGGGTGCGGTGCAGGGTGGCGATCAGGTCGACGAATTCGTCCGATGCGCGCGGGTCGAGCCCGGCGGTGGGCTCGTCGAGGAACAGCAGCTCGGGCTCCAGCGCGATCGCGCGGGCGATGCCGACCCGCTTGACCATCCCGCCGGACAGCGCCGAGGGCATCTTCGAGGCGTGCTTGCAGGGCAGCCCGACCATCTCCAGCTTGAGCATCACGATCTCGTGCAGCAGGTCCTCGGGCACGCGCCCGAGCTCGCGCAGCGGCTGGGCGATGTTGTCGAACACGGTCAGCGAGGAGAACAGCGCGCCGTGCTGGAACAGCATGCCGGAGCGGCTGCGCATCACGCGCGCCGAATCGGCGTCGAGGGTGGCGAGATCCTCGCCGAACACGCGCACGGTGCCCGAGCTGGGCTGCTCCAGGCCCAGGATCTGGCGCACCAGGGTGGTCTTGCCCGAGCCCGAGCCGCCCACGATCGAGACGATCTCGCCCTGGCGCACGTCGAAGTCGAGATGCTCGTGGATCACGTTGCGCCCGTAGCGCTTGGTCATGTCGCGCACTTCGATCACGTAGCCGGCCGGGTTCGCCTCGCCCCCGGCGTCGGCCGCGCGCATCGCGGCGGCGGCGGTGCCACCGCCCGTCTGCACCGGCGCGTTCCGATTCTCGTCCATCATCCGAGCCCCACGTTCTGGAACAGGATCGCGAACACCGCGTCGGCCAGGATCACCACCGTGATCGAGGTGACCACCGAGGTGGTGGTGCCCTCGCCCAGGCTCTGCGAATTGGCCTTGATGCGGAATCCGAAATGGCAGCCGACCAGGGCGATCAGCATGCCGAACACCACGCCCTTGCCGAGCCCGATCCACAGGTTGGCGATCGGCACCACGCCCGGCAGCGAGCGGATGAAGAAGTTGACGTCAATGCCCAGCGCCAGCTTGGCGGCCAGCGCCCCGCCCGAGAGCGCGACGATATTGGTCCACATCACCAGCAGCGGCATCGCCACGCCGAGCGCGAGCACGCGCGGCAGCACGATGCGCAGCCCGTGCGGGATGCCCATCACGCGCATCGCGTCGAGCTCCTCGGTGACGCGCATCACGCCGATCTGGGCAGTGATCGCCGAGCCCGAGCGCCCGGCCACCAGGATCGCCGCCAGCACCGGCCCCAGCTCGCGGATCACCGACAGCCCGAGGATGTTGACGATATAGCGGTTGGCGCCGAACTGCTGCAGCTGCTGGGCCGACAGGTAGCTCAGCACGATGCCGATCAGGAAGGCCACCAGGGCCGTGATCGGCAGCGCCTTGGCGCCGGCGTTGTAGACGTTGGCCGAGATCTCGGTCCAGGGCATGGTCTTGGGGCGCCGGGCGATCGAGCCGAGGTCGAGGATCACGCGCCCGAACATGGCGATGCCGCCGAACAGGTGCTCGCCGAACTGCATCAGGGCCAGCCCGAGCCGCGTGACCGGATCGTGGCGGATCACCGGCTCCGGCTCCTCGCGCGCCTCGTCGAGACGCTGGATCCGCTCGAAGATGGTGCGCTGGTTGTCGGTCAGCGTCAGGCCCTCGGGCAGCCGGTGGCCCCAGACACGCCATAGCGCCTGCCCGCCGACATGATCGAGCCGGTCGATCGCCGACAGGTCCCAGCGGCTGACCGGGCCGCCCTGCGCGGCGGCGGAACCGGCGCCCAGCGCCGGCATCCGGCCGCCGGCGCGCGCCGGGCCGCGCGCGAGCTTGTGGACGCGCCGCACCACCACGCCGCGGTCGCGCGCCAGCGCCAGCGCCGTCCATTGCCCGGACAGGCGCACGATCTTGCCGTCGCCGCCGGTATCCACCGACAGGCCCGGAGGTGTCTGGAAGTCCAAGGGAGCCGAGTTTTCGCGAGATTGAGACAGCGGCCATTGTATCGAACCCCATCTGCCTGCGCGCCCAAGCTGTGCTCGGCGCAAACCCGCAAGGCGCCACCGCCTCGCGGCGCGCCCGGCGGCCCCGCGCGCGGGCCGGCAAGTCCCCCCCCGCCCGGCATTTCGAGCCAATCTTCCAAATGCCGGTCGAGCGACTTTCATTTCACCGTCATGTTGGCTTTCGATACTTGCAGGCGGTTCCGGCCGACGACGCCGTCGCCGTGGTTTCTCGCCCGCCATAACAAACAACCAGGACATTCCGATGCGCTTCCCCTCGCCGTTGCGCGTTTTCGCGGCACGCGCGGCCGTGCTCGCGGCCGCCGCCGTTCTTACCGCCGCCGGCCTGTCGGCCTGCGGCAACGACGATGACGCGCCGCCGGCCGCCGGCGCGCCGTCCACCGAGGCCCAGGCGCCGGCCGGCACGCGCGCCACGCTCGCGCTGCTGGAAACCACCGACCTCCACACCAACGTGCTGTCATACGACTACTTCAAGCTGGCGGCCGACAATTCGATCGGCTTCGAGCGCGTCGCCACGCTGATCGCGGCGGCCCGCAAGCAATATCCGAACAACCTGCTGCTCGACGACGGCGACACCATCCAGGGCACCGCGCTGTCCGACTACCAGGCGCTGGTCAAGCCGGTTTCCTGCGACCAGACGCTGGCGATCTACAAGGTGATGAACGCCGCGAAGTTCGACGGCGGCGCGATCGGCAACCACGAATTCAACTACGGCCTGCCCTATCTCTCGCAGGTCACCGGCAATCGTTTCGACATCGACGGGCTGCCCGATCCGGCGCAGCAGCAAAAATGCGCGGGGCCGAACTTCCCGCAGGTGCTGTCCAACGTGATCAGCGCCAGGACCAGGCAGCCGCTGTTCCAGCCCTACACGATCCTCACCAAGACGGTGAGCGCCACCGCGCCCGACGGCAGCACCGTGAGCGCGCCGGTCAAGGTCGGCATCATCGGCTTCACGCCGCCGGCGATCATGAGCTGGGACAAGCGCTGGCTGGACGGCAAGGTCTACACCACCGGCCTCAAGGAAGCCGCCGAGAAGTACATCCCCGAGATGCGCGCCAGGGGCGCCGACCTGGTGGTGGCGATCTCGCACGGCGGCCTCGACAATTCCGCCTACTCGCCGACCATGGAGAACGGCAGCTGGTGGCTGGCCCAGGTGCCCGGCATCGACGCGATGCTGATCGGCCACTCGCATCAGGTGTTCCCGGACGCGAACAGCACGGTCGGCCAGTTCAACCTGCCAGGCGTCGACAAGGTCAAGGGCACCGTCAACGGCGTGCCCACCGTGATGGCCAACTACTGGGGCAAGCACCTCGGCGTGATCAAGCTGGACCTGGCCTGGGACGGCAAGCGCTGGAACGTCGACAAGTCGCGGACCACGGTCGAGGCGCGCTCGATCCAGAACGCCGACAAGCGCTACGTGGCGGCCGACCCGAGCGTGTCGGCGGCGATCGCGGCCGAGCACCAGGCCACCATCGACTACGTGAAGACGCCGGTGGGCAGCACCGACTACCGCATGAGCAGCTACTTCGCCGACGTGGGCGACCCGGGCGCGATCCAGATCGTCAACGAGGCGCAGGCCGACTACGTGGCGAGCTACGTGCAGGCGAACCTGCCGCAATATGCCTCGCTGCCGGTGCTGTCGGTCAGCGCGCCGTTCAAGAGCGGCTTCGGCGGCGGCACCGACTTCACCGACGTGGCGCCGGGCGGCCTGGCGATCAACAACGCCGCCGACCTCTACCTGTACCCGAACACCGTCTACGCGGTGAAGATCAGCGGCGGCGACCTGAAGGCCTGGCTCGAGACGGCCGCCAAGCGCTTCAACACCATCGACCCGAACGCCGCCACCGTGCAGCAGCTGGTCAGCAGCTTCCCCGGCTACAACTTCGACATGTTCACCTCGCCGGACCTGAGCTACGAGATCGACGTCACGCAGCCGGTGGGCAGCCGGATCCGCAAGCTGCTGTACAAGGGCGCGGCACTCGACGCGAACGCGCAGTTCATCGTCGCCACCAACAACTACCGCGCCAGCGGCGGCGGCAACTTCCCGGGCCTGGACGGCAGCAAGACGATCTTCGCCTCGCCGGATGCCAACCGCGACGTGCTGATCGCCTACATCAAGAAGCGCGGCAAGCTCACCCGCGCCACCGACGGCGCGGCGCGCAGCTGGCGCTTCACCCGGCTCGCCGGCTCGGCGGCGCACGTGCGCTTCGCCTCGGCGCCGAACCTGCTGGCCGAGGCCGCCGCGGCGGGCCTGACCGGCATCACCCAGGTGAGCGCCGACGACGGCAGCGGCAAGGGCCTCGCCACCTATGAAATCGACCTGACCCAGTGAGGCCCGCGATGCGCATGTTCGACAGCTTGTCCGCCGGCGCTTCGGCAACCGTCTCCGCGTCGATCTCGGCCCCGGCGCGCGGGCTGGCGCGCCTGGCCCGCACCAACCTGCCGGCCGCCGGCATGCTGGCGGTGGCCGCGCTGCTCGCCGCCGGCGTGGCGGCGGCCGGCTGGGGCGGCGGCGCCACCCGCGCCGACCGGGTCCAGATCGAGCAATGGCGCGCGATGGTGGCCCAGGCCGGCGAGCCGCACGCGATGCAGCAGTTGCGCGAACTCGCGCGCGACGGGCGCGGCGATGCGCAGGTCGCGCTCGGCGGCGCCCTGCTCGACTCGCGCGACAGCGGCCTGCGCGATGAAGGGCTCGGCTGGCTGGAGACGGCCGCCGAGGCCGATCCGGCCGCGCATGCCGGCGCCACCGCGCTGAGCGTGCGCGAGGCACGCCTCGCGCTGGGCCGCGCGCGCTTCTTCGGCAGCGGCGGCGTGGCGCGCGACTACGGCCGCGCGCTGGCCCTGCTGCGGCCCGCCGCCGAGGCCGGCGACGCGGCCGCCGCCTACTACGTCGGGCTGATCTATCGCAGCGGCTACGGCGTGAGCGCCGATCCGGCCGAAGCGGCGCGCTGGTTCACGCGCGCCGCCCGGCAGGAGTTGCCGGCCGCGCAGTTCATGCTGGCCAACGCCTATCGCGACGGCGACGGCGTGCCGCGCGACGAGGCACGCGCGCTGGCGCTCTATCGCGGCGCCGCCGAGCACGAGCTGCCGGAAGCCGTGCAGACGCTGGCGATGGCCTATCGCAGCGGCGAACTGGGCGTGAAGCGCGACGAGGACGCCTATCACGCGCAATGGCTGGAAGCCGCGCATGCGCTGAAGCATCCCGCCAGCGCGCCGTGAGGGCGGGCCAGGGCCGAACGGCGACGCGGACAGGCGCGATCGGCGCGATGGCTGCCCGCCCCGCGGACCCGCTTGCGCGAAGCAAACCGCGACACGGCACGGCGAGAAACTGACCGGTTCGTCGTCAAGGCCCGGCGCTCGCCTGCACGACACCGACCGCAACCGGGCTCGGCGACGCTCGCGGCGGCCAAGCAACGAGGGGCTCGAGCCACTCGCCGCCGCGAGCGCGGCACCCGCGCCTCCAGGCTTGCACGCCCCCGCGCGACGAGCGGCCCCCGGCGCGCCGGCTCTCGTACAATAGCCGCCATGACAGCCTCCCCGCCCCTTCCCGACGACGCGCGGATCGACCCGGCCCGCGCGCACTCGCTTCCCGCCTCGGCGCCCGAGCCCTGGCCGCTCGACATCGTCGAGGCCACCGGCTCGACCAATGCCGACCTCGCCGCGCACCTGAAGACCCTGCCGCGTACGCGCGACGCGCTGCCCAAGCCGATCGTGCGCGTCGCCTACGAGCAGACCGCCGGCCGCGGCCGCCAGGGCCGGCCCTGGTTCGCGCTGCCCGGCAACGCGCTGCTCTGCTCGGTGGGCTGCGTGCTGCCGCGCCCGGTCGACGCGCTCGCGGGCCTGAGCCTGGCGGTCGGCGTGGCGCTGGCCGAGGGGCTCGGCAGCCTGCCGCTGCGCGGCCAGCAGGTGCGCCTCAAATGGCCGAACGACCTGCTGCTGAGCGACGGCGAGCAGCCGCTCGGCAAGCTCGGCGGGATCCTGGTCGAGACCGTCTGGAACACCCCGCAGGCCACCGCGATCGTGATCGGCTTCGGCATCAACGTGCGCGGCGCCGAGGCGGTGGCCGCCGAGGTCGACGCGCTGCGCGCGCGCGACGCGGCGCTGGCCGGCGCCCTGGCGCCCGCCGCGCTGTCCTCGGCCTGCCCGGCGGCGAACCTCACCGACACGCTGGCCGCCGTGCTCGATCCGCTGGCCACCGCGCTGGAGCATTTCGCGGCGGCCGGCCTGGCGCCGTTCCGGCTGCGCTGGGCCGCGCTGCACGCCTACGCGGGCCGCGAGGTGGTGCTGCTCGAACAGGGCCGGGAACTCGCGCGCGGCATCGCCACCGGCATCGACGAACAGGGGCAGTTGCTGCTCGATACCGCCGAGGGCCCGCGCGCGATCGCGGCCGGCGACGTCTCGCTGCGCCCGGGCGCCGCCGCAGGCGGCGAGGCTCGATGAGCGAGCTCGCGCTGCTCGTTGACGCGGGCAACAGCCGCATCAAGTGGGCGCTGGCCGATGCCGGCGGCCAACTGGTCGAGAGCGCCGCTTTCGATCACGGCGCGGATCACGCGGCCGCCGCGATACCCGCCTGGCCGGGCCGGCCCGCGCCGCGCGGCGCCTGGATCTCGAACGTGGCCGGCGCGGACATCGCCGCGCGCATCGAGGCCCTGGTCGAGGCGCGTTGGCCGGGCCTGCCGCGGCGCATCGTCATCGCGCGCGAGGCACAATGCGGCGTCAGCAACGGTTATGCGCAGCCCTCGCAGCTTGGCAGCGACCGCTGGTGCGGGCTGATCGGCGCGCGCGCGGCCTTCCCCGGCGAGGCCCTGCTGATCGCCACCTTCGGCACCGCCACCACGCTCGAATCGCTGGAGGCCGACGGCCGTTTCGTCGGCGGCCTGATCGCGCCGGGCTGGGCGCTGATGATGCGCTCGCTCGGCACGCACACGGCGCAGTTGCCGACGCTCACCACCGACACGGCGCGGCGCCTGGTCGACGAACTCGACCAGGCCGCGGGGCGCATCCCGTTCGCCACCGATACCGCGCATTCACTGTCGGCCGGCTGCCTGCAGGCGCAGGCCGGGCTGGTCGAGCGCGCCTGGCGCGAGCGCTCGGCCGAGGGCACGCGGCCGGTGCGGCTGGTATTGTCGGGCGGTGCCGCCGATGCCGTCGCGCAGGTGCTGACGGTGCCCTACACGCGGCACGACACGCTGGTGCTGTCAGGGCTGGCGCGCATCGCGCACGACGCGGCGCAGGATTGAGGATGGAATGGGGCGTGCCGGCCATCGCCGGGCGCGCGGACGACTGACTTTCGAGGGAGAGGTTCGACGATGCTACGTTGGCTCATCGCGATACTGCTGGTGGCGAACCTGGTCGCGCTGGCCGCGATCCAGGGGCTGTTCGGGCCGCCGCCGGCCGCCGGGGCGCGCGAACCCTGGCACCTGACGCAGCAGATCAGGCCGCAGGCGCTGCACACCACGGCCGTCGCCCAAGCTGCCGAGCAGCCGGTGGTGGGCGGCCCGATCAGCTCGCCGCCGATCGAGTCGCAGCCGCTCGCGGCCTCGTCGGCCGATGCGGGTGCCGAGCCAGGCGCGGCATCGGCCGCGACGCCCGGTTCCGCGCCTGGCTCGGCACCCGCCGTGCCGGCGGCGCCTTCCGCGACTTCCTCGCCATCGGCATCGACCTCGCCCGCGCATCTGGCGCGGCTCGAGCATCTCGCCCCGCTCGCCGCCGCCACGCTGGCGGTCGCGCCGGCCGCCCTGGCCGAGGGCAAGCGCCGCCGCGCGGCTGCCTCGCGACTGGTCAGGCCGCCTCACAAGCTACGCGCCTGAACGCGCCTCGGTGATAAGGCGCCGACCTCGATCCCGAGGTCGACGCCGGTTTTCAGGTCAGTCCTCCGCGCCCTGATGCGCTTGCTCAACGTCAGATACGGCCGAACTGCTCGAATGCGGTCTTCATACCGATACACGGACTACCGCCAGGTAGTCCAAGATTTTGTCCGCCCCCCCTCGACCGCCGTGGGATGCGATAAATAGGGGCAAGCCGTTTTCACTTCGCACATTTATCTGAGTATTGATCAAACCGGCTCGCGATTAGATCAGCGGTTGCGCGCCTGAAGTGGCCGCGCCTCGCGTCAGCTCTTGGCCGGTCTGCGCCGAACGGACAACCAGTTGAACATAGCTGTTCATCGGCGCATAAGGCGCGAAGAACCGTTCAAGCAATTTCGTAAACACGACCAGACTCACTTCCCGCGATGCGGTCTCGTCGAACGACAGCATGATTTCGATGCCGCGCACGAACGACGGGAACTGCCTATCCAACGGCATCCATTTGATCGCCTCCTTGTAGTCCAGGTCGGTGATCGCATCGATGCAGCCCTGCGCGAGCGGCGTCGTGCGCACGGCGTGGAGCCGCAGGAATGCCTTCAGGCCCGATACCCCGTCCCGCACCAGGTCTAGCGGATGCGGCGACAACGTCGACAATACGCGCCACATCGCGCCGTGGCCGCGAGGCAGTTCGGCCGTCAACGTCGGTCGAGTCATCAACTGGATCGGACAATCCAGCGACTTGCTTTCGAGCAGCAAATCGCCCGCCGAATCGCCGATTGGCAAGCGCGCTGGCAAATCGCGATTCGTCACCGTAGTCAACACATCGATTTGCGGCAGCTTCGGCCGGACCGACTGTCCGTCCGGTCCGACGAGCGACAACATCATGGTTTGACGGTCGGATGATCCCGCGTCGCGATCACGAAACGCGACCCAATACACTGTGGTCGACTCCGGGCGTGGATCGTGATTCAGTGCCTGATACGGTCGCACCAGAATTCTGGCGTGGCCACTATCGAGCGGCACGCCCTCGTCTTTGTCGTTTTTCTTTGACAACCCACCCAGATAGACCGCGTCGACCGAATACACACCCAGCGACGAATGTTTCATCAGTCGCATGGGCTGAACCGGATAGGCATCCTGCCCCTTCAAGACAATGGGCTGGGCCGGTTGAGAAAACAGATTCACGACGGGCGTGCAGAACAACTTGAACGCCGACGAGTCAAGCGATGCAAACGCCTGCGCCGCGACCGAATCGGCGGGTGTATCGCGCAATACGACATGCAAGGTCAGCTCACGAGCGTCGGGGTCGCGTGCTGCTCGCCGCACGCGACCCATGTCGAGATCGACGAAATCGAACGACTCGGGAAACGCGAAGTATTCCAGCAAGTAGCGGTAGGCGGTTGTGGTCTGGCTGATGGTTCGGCTGTCGGGCAGCAAGCGTTCGTTATCGGAAAAGCCAACCGGCTCGAACGGCACTTTCGATAGTGCTTGCCAGCGCCCACATTGATCAACTTCAACGTACGCGGCGACCGCGCGCAACAGCAACGCGTCCAGCAGCGACGAGACGAACGGCCGTTCGCCAGCAAGGTAAAGACGTATAAGGCCGTCCGGAACGGCCGCAGTGAACGGACCAGCGGCCGACGCGAAGCTGATCGACAACACCCCAGTCGCGTCGGCCGGTAATCTCACGGCCGACGGCGCCTGCGTCGTCGATGCATAGCGCGCGGCGCGGATTTGCAACGGCGAAATGGTCACGTCATAGATCGACTGGAATCGCACTGGGGCTGTGCGCGAATTCAATGCAACGCCGCGTGGCACGACGAACGGCTCCGTCAGTTGACCGACGATCGCCCGTGGTTCAAATCGAGCAATCGCGCACGATGGCACGGTTCGCAGATAGTGCGGGTAGACAACCTCGAGCAACGCCTCGGTGAACTCGGGATCATCGTCGGCCAGCTTCGAATCGAGGTGCGCCGCAAGAAACGAAAAGGTTTGTATCAGACGCGTCGTATGCGGATCGTCGGTCCGACCACTCTGGATGCCGAGCCGGGCGGCGACCTTCGGATAGCGGATCGCGAAATCGCCCAATGCCCGAGCAAACAACCCGAGTTCGTATTCGTAATGCGGCAGCAAATCATCCATTCAGCTACAGTCCGAGTCGGTCGGGGCGCACAAGCGCCGGACCGACGAAGATAAGTTTGCGCAATGCCGCGTGTGGGCCGCACGGCTGCATCCGGAAGTGCGGCCGCCGCCAGTGGCCGCTGACTTCGCGATGCGTAACGTCCGACGGGACTGATCCGGCCGCTTCGGCATCGAGAATCGCAGGGCCGACGACATGTCGGTCGTAGAGCTGTTCAATTTCCGCGAGCCGTTCCGCACGCTTTCGCTTGCCAAGCCCAGGAAAGTGTCGTGGCGCGTTCGAATAAGCGCGCTCTTGAACGACCTGCGCATCGCGTGCATTGAGGTACAACAACATCTTGATCGCATAGTCCAGAGCGTCACACCAGAACTGCTGAGCGTCAGGCGAATCAGGCATGCCGTCGGCTGCGGGCCGCTGAAACAACTCGTCCACCAATTCACGAATCGTCTTGTCGGGGTCCTCCAGCGGAAGCGTAATCGAATCCATCGCCACGCCGTCGTTAGGGCCGCCGGCCATTAACCATGTGGCAATGCCGATCGACCGCTCATTCCTGAAGATCACAATCGCTTCAATGTCGCCGGCTTGCTTCCAGCGCGTAGGTTCGGGAATGATGCATAGCGTATCGGTCGGCATTTTGAGCATGCCAATCGGCACATCCTCCGCGATATAGGCGGAGTCGAGCAGACGGTGCAGCGGTGGGGTTGGTTCGTAAAACGCGCCTTTACGCAATTCGAAGGCGAGCCACACGCTGCTGTATTGAGCGATCCCGGCAAGTGCGTCGGCCGAGCGGCCATCCGCTCCGTGCGGCAAAAGATCCCGCGTGAAGCGATCGAAATAGCGCGTCAAACGCAGGATGCCGTGAGAGCGCAGCATGTCGGTCAGCGTCGGCGACGCCACGCGGTCTGTTGCTGCCCGCAGAGCGTCCCACGCGGCAAACGCGCCCGTGATCCGATAGCGCACCGGCCCAGGCAAGCGAGCGAGCTTCGGATCGGTGACGGCAGTGGCCGAGCACATCAGTGCAGTCATGAGCCGCTGACGAATATCGGCACGCAGCGCTTGACACCGGGTCTCGGATATCAAGACGGGGGCGCGTGAAGACACATCCTTCAAAGTTACTTTCTCCTCCTGGCCACCGAACCGCTCATGCCCACTACCTTTATTCAAGCGACGAAATCAATCGGGCCCCGCATTCCGTCGGATCGTCGTGGAAGGCGACCGGCGTGCCGTGATGGTTGCGGGTACTCTCTTGCGGAATGATCCTGAACTGCCCGCCACACTTCGGACACCATGTCAGGTGATCCTTCAGCGCAACCGGCACGCCCAGCGCTGTCAAATCGTCGCTCGCGGTGATCACGTCGCCGCCGTGGGTCGTCTTGTCGTGCAGGCGGATCACACCGCGTCCGTGTTCATCCTTCATCTTCCCTTCCCGCATCGTCTACATGTCATGTTGTGGACTCGACGCGATCTGGCCGCATCTGTATGCAAGTCAACCATCGCTCTTCGGAGCGACTCCGCTAAAAGTCTTCGGATGCTGAGCATTAGCGCACACTCGATTCCACCCCGAGAATTCGAACGCGGTCGCATACCTGCCTCGATTGCGCTCATCACGAATTCCGTCGTTTAACTCGGGCCTCTCCAGGTTGAGCGGACCATAGTCGGAAAGTGACGGGTCATCCGAACGGGCTGCATAAATGAAGCGCACCCGTACCGGTTTGCCATCCGGCTTTTTATAGCTGACGTATCCGCAGACGAACGTTCGTTTGTAGTTCGGCGTTGGACTTATCCCATGCAAATCAGGAGTACTTTCGTATAAATCGGCAAATTCGATATCGTGGTCATCGCCCAATGCTGCCTCGACCGCTTTTTCCGCAGCATCGTATTTTGCATAGGCACTTGACATGCCTCCGACGAACAATACATGTGCCGTGGTTAGTGCAACTACGAGGTGCTTTGCGAGCATGCCGGAAACCCTCTTCATCAATAAGCGTTAGCTACGTGCAGCCGCGTGCCTCATGTTGGCACCCGGATTCTCCAGCCAAGCTGCCGCATACAGCCTGCCATCGGGTTCACCGGCCCAGTCTTCGACGCGTGCTTTCGGATCATTCGGATACTCGCCGCGCTGCTGGGCCAGAACCGTGTCGCCCCATCCGACAGGTGTCACTGAGCGGGGTTCCGCGTAGAGGTCGTCGGGCGCAATCACGGAGATTTGCTCGATCGCGGCAGGCCAGAGGGGGTCACGGCAAGTTGCATTTGCAATGATTCGCATGACGGTAAAAATCAGAATCAACGGCATCATCAGCAACCGAATGAAGACCGGCGCACGCATGCCGAAGCTGTACAGAGAAAACAGGAACGACTCGCGCGGCGTCTCGTTCTGCGTGTGGAACAGCATCGGTTTAGGCAAACCGCTCGGGCCGTCGTTCATGTACGCACACCAGTAGTTCCACTGCGCTAGCGCCATTTCAACCTGCCGCCTGCCGGTCCACTCCCGACCGATCGAGAACACACGAGTGACATTGCCGTGATCGTCGACCGTATAGTGCCGAATGTGGAAGATTGTGCCGAAGGACGTGTCCTCGCGATGCAAACAAAAGATCGAATCTTCTGTCCACGGTGCTTCCCAAACGACGTCACCCTCGCCGGACTTGCCGAAGAACCGACGAGTACGCATCGCAAAAAGCTTGCGGGCTTCACGATGAAAGCGGATCGGACGATAGCGCAAACCAAAGAACAGTCCGCGCCCGAGTTTCCAAGCGATCCCGCCAAATACGACCACGAATGACAGGGCCATCAGGTCCGCTATGAACAAGTCAGAAGCGGAAGCGTCGCCAGTGTGAGTGTAGCTATAAAGATATGGCCCATATAAAGCAGCCAAAAATACGACAAACACGCCAGTAATAAACCACTGCTTCTCCAGAAAGGACGGCTCAATCACGTCCATGAAAGTCGAGTTAATGCAGAATGTCGATCCGAAATCCTGAACGTCCGGACCAACGGCTCGGTTGACCGGCAAGCGATGCGCTAGATCCCACTCCGGTACCGGCTTGCCGATACACTTTTTCATGACGCGTTCGTCCATGTGTCAGTCTCCCGCAGCCGAACTAAATGCCTTGAGCTCCGCCTCAAGCGAGTCGTAGTGCTCCCCCTTGCTGAACTTGCAACGTGAGACCCAATCCTTGAGGGCGGACGCCTTAAAAATTGCAATCGCTATTCCCACCAAAATCGACAAAATCAACGCTGGCCAGAAAAGTGGCCAACTGAAGAATGCGGCGGCGGCGACGTATACTCCGAGAGCACCGCTCAAGTTGTAGAGGACCCAAAGCTTGGTTTCTTTGTTCCGATATGCCTCTGGCGCATTTTTGATTAGGTCAAACCCCGCTAGCACGATGCCTGCAAGCGCGCCAAGACCACGACCGACCTTCGCTCCGACCTCGGCCCATTCGCTAGCACCGGCCCACTGCTTCATGATGAACGCCGACAGCGGATGAGCCGGTGCTTTCGCCACGGTTTCCGACGCGGTTTCGATGACGGTCCCGACGATCGAAACGACAGCCCCGACCGCCTTCAGACCGGTTTCGCCTTGGCTGAACTGATCGCTGCCCGCCCAATCCTTTGCCGCGAACGTAAGCGTTGCCATCTGGAAAATCACCGTCACAACGCCGAGATTGAACTCCTGGGCCGAGCCAAGCCACTTCTTGGCAGCATCCACACCCGGAACCTTGACGGCCTTGATGGCACTGGCCTCCAACTTCCCATCCTTGACCAGAGCATCGACGTCCATCTCGTAGGCGACGATATTTGGATCACTGGGTGGTGCCGTCTTCAGCACCTGCTTCCCGACTTGAGTCGCGGACGCGCGCTGTTCAGTCCGGTCGCCATCCAGTTTGACGCCCAATTCCCGAGCCTGCTGCAAAGCCCAGTCGCGAATGGCAAGCTTCGTGACTTGCGACGGCTTGAGTCGAACGCCGGACTGTATCGCCAAACGAATGGTCACGAAGCCCAGTGCGGCGCCCCGCGTGGTCTTCGTAAGTACGCTGACGATCTGATTGGCGGTCGTCACGATAAGCCGATCACGCAGGTTGGCCGCGTTACCGAGTTTTTCGATCTTCTTGAACGCTTCCTTATAGAGGTTCAGGAAGTTCTCATACTGAATATCAGAACCGTGCACCTGTGCATCCGCCGCTTTCATTAGCGTGTCCTGATTGAACATCAGAGCGCGCACGTACAGATTACGGATATCCGAAGCTCGACCGTTCAGCCAGCCATCTAGCACCGTCTTGCAAGCCTCAGTACCGACAGCGGCACCTATGGTCTGCGCGCACGACTCACTGTACGCGTAGCCGCTCCGGAGATCCTGCGAATCGTGAACACCCGCCATCCATTCGGCGAGCAATTGCGACTTGAGCCAATCCGCATGCGCTTGCACCAGCGGCTGCCACTTTGGATTGAAGGCTTCGAGCGCTTGCTGATACTCCTGCGGGAAGCGTTTCAATGCCTCTTCATCGAGCACGCTGGTTCGCTTCCCATCGGGACCGACCTTGAACGTTGCCTCCTCCCACGCCTCGTTCGCCGCCGCTTCCTGCGTTGCCGGAACGTTCTCGGTCTTTTGGTCTTCCTCCTTCATCGCCTGCTCAAGGCTGCCCGTCTTAATCCAAGAGCGCATCACGTGGAAAAAACCAATCGCATCCGGCACGCCTTGCGCGCCGACCTTCATATTGGCGGCATTGGCGTCCGCGATGGTTTTCGAGGTTCCATAGGTCAGCCCGGTAATGGCTTTCGCATTCGCTCGAATTCCCGCTTCAGCACGTTCGAGCAATTGCGCAGATGTCCACTTCCAAAACATCTGTTCGTCGAAACCGTTGTTCAGGTTGGGAACCGTCAGTTCCGCGAGATCGTTAGTGAGACCGACAGGGTCATTGACCGCGACCACAAACCCTTTCTTGTTCGGAGATTCAGCCATCGCGTCGCCGATTCGTTTGGCGACGTTTCGCTGACGCAGGCGAATCTCGTCCTTGGGCGCGCGGTTGCTAAAGCCAAACGCAGCCGCCATTGCCTGAGCGTCCATCGCGAAATGCGCGATCTTGCTCTGAGTGGCTTGAAATTCGCCTGTGTCGGTTGCGCTCCCGGCCAGCATCGCGGGAACGTTGACGCACTGCATATGCTGCTTGCGCCAAGCCGCGTCGTTGATTTTGTTGTACACGAGGTCCTTGGTCCATCGCACGTTCGACCAGCCAATCCAGAGGTTGGTCGCTTCGTCACTTCCGGGCGTGTGTTCGACGCTCACACAACGGCCGAGCGATTCGAAAGCCAAGTCTCCGGCCATCGCGCAGCCTTGGGTCAGCGCGCTTTCCGCGTCGCCCGGCGGTGGCGTCACGTCGGGGGGGAAACTCCACATGATCCCGTCGTCAAGAACCATATAAGCGGCCAGTTTCTTCCGCTTCTCGTCGTAGGTGTACAGATAGCCAGGGCGCAATGCGCGCAATGTGTACTTCGCGGTCGCAACGGTCTGAGGGGCACGCCCGTCGATCCGAAAATTGCCAGATAGGGCCGGCGCTTTGGAAGCGCCTCGCGGGCACGCGATCGCGTATCGGACGGGATAGATCAGCAGCGACTGGCGATCGCAAAGCGGACAGCCTTTAGTGGTCGGCATGGGTTGATCCTCGGAATTTCACAGTATGAAGTGACGGCTTCATTCGGTCAGGAAAGCGTGCTGCATACGTTGAACTGCATCGTCGACAAGCGCATCCATGGTCATCGCGTCCTGGCCGTCCAACGAGCACAAGATCTGATCGAGCGCCGCCGGCGACTGCGCTGCTTGTTCGACAGACAGCGTCGGCAGCCGCCGGCGAATCCGGTCGGCAATCTCGCTGCGGTTGATGCGCGGCCACTGGTCAGGGCGCGGCCAGCCTGACGCTTGATCGTCCAGCGGCACAAAGTCGGCACCCAGGCCGGCGCTACGCCAGCGATGGCCGGCCCAAGCGAAGCACCATTCTCGGACGGGTCCCAAGAGGGCCAGCCGCTGACTCGGATCGAAGACTGCCAGGGTAAGACTCAAGACACGCGGATCGTAGTACCGCCAGAACACGGGCCGCCCGCCCTCGCCGGGACCGACCAGATACCGTGCGACATGTTCGGCGAGCGCATCGATATCCGCAGCACTGTCGATCCACGCGCAAATTGCGGGCGGGCGCTCGACCTCCGGTTCCTCTTGCCACCGTTTGGTCGCAATCCGTTGCCCCTCCATATCAAGGGCGGCAAGGTCGATCAACCGTGGCATCAATTCTTCACGATGTGCCAGCACGCGCGGGGTGCAGGCTCGCATGTCGAGCGAGGCTAGATCAGGCACGTGAGCGAGTGTCGCAGGTTCCACCAGCAGGAAGCCCGTCGTCACCACTTCCTGATGATCAGGGGCAGCCTGCATCGCAGGCGTGAGCGTTTTCATTCCGTCATCCATCAGGCGACTGCGATCGATGCCTGGCCGGTTTCCGCAGCACCGCCAGCCAACTGCGAGCACAGATCCGATCCAGGGAACTGCGCTGGTACGCTCTGCGGGCCCACCGTATCGTGGCTGCCGGCATGAATCTTGTTCTCGCCGGGCGTATAGCCCACGATGCCTTTCGCACTGACCTCTAACTGGCTGTTGCCGGCGGTCAAGCGAATGCCCTGCTTCGCGGTGATGTTGATCCAGTCCGTCGTGCTGATGATCGACAACACCTTCTTCGCCAGCAGTTCCAGCTCATCGTTTTCCGCGTGCACCTGCACCTTGCCGCTCGCCGCGATCAGCTTCATGCCCATTTTGTGCACGAATAGCGAGAACTTGTCCGATACGCTGGCGAAGAACGATTTCCCCGTCGCGACCGACATGCTTTCGCCAGCCGTCACGGCTACGTGCTGGCCGCCCGTGACGTGCGCGGTCGCGGGCGTCGTGACGGCAATGCCGGCCGCGCCGGCCAACAGTAGATGCGCTTCATTGAGTTCAGGGAAGCCGTCTTGACCACTGGTGCCCGTCGCCCCCCCACCCTGAATGCCGTCCACCTGCGATTTCAGTGCGTCAGCAATCGGGGTTTGGTCCGCACCGCTTTCCTGGGCTTGATAGTGCTGCGCCAGCTTGGCTGATTGCGCGTGTAAGGTCTGTGCTTTGGTCAGGCGCGATGTCGGTTCGCTAACGTCGGAGAGATGCCCTTGCGCGGCAGGACGTACCTCCGTGCTGATCACCATGCCCTTGCCGCTGCGGATCGCACCGACCTCATCGGTACGTAGCTCGAAGCCTTCGCCTCGGGCATCCTTGCGCCCCTGCCAGTCCTCAATGCGAGTGATCTTGCCGAGCGAGAGCTGGCTCGCCGCATGGTCAGATCGGAGCTGCGCCTGAATGGCGTTTGCCGTGTCATCGAAAATCAGGTGATTGCTGCGACCTGACGACGCGTTACCGTCTGCACCGTTCAGTTCCCGGCTGCGAATGCCCATCAGCGCATTCTCGTCCGGCAGCTTCCATGACGGCACGTTGCGCGCGTTCATCACGCGGCCCGTAATGATGGGATGGTCCGGATTGCCGTCGAGCCACTGCACGATGACTTCGGAGCCGATGCGGGGCAGCGCGGCCATTCCTTGGCCGCCTCCGGCCCAGCCGCTGGCAACCCGCACCCATGTCGAATACTTGCCGTCGCGATCCCAGTGGAATTGAATCAGGACGCGGCCGTGTTCATCGGTGTGAATGCTTGTACCCGACTGGCCGACGACGGTCGCTGTCTGCGGCGCGAGAATCTTCGTGTCGACGCTGTTGAAGCCTCGTCCGGGCCGCCACGGAGTTGCCTTGGGGACGCACGTGAACTCATTGCGGTATTCCGCCAGTACCCCCGTGTCCTGCAGATAGTTGTTGGTCGCGACATGTCGAACCGAGACGATCAGATATTCGTCGTCGCTCTGATCGCGGCTCAGCGCCGAACCATAACGGTCCGTCAGTCGGAACCAGCGCCCTGGCTGCACAAAACGATTGTTGCCCTTCGCATCGAAGCGTTTGATCGTCGCTTCTATTTCCTCCATTCGACGATTGACGACCTGATAGCCATGCTCCATGTTCCGATAACCGTACGCGCCAGCGTACTCGTTCCATTCAAGCTGCGGCAGGGCAGCTTCCGGACTCGACAGGCTCGTTTGAACATGGGTCGGCGTGGGGGTCTTGAAGTCGAAACGGGACAGTTCCGCGTGCGTCGACGTGGTCTGCTGGAACGGGGACCAGCTCAGAATGCTGTCCGACTCCTCCGCGCCCATGCCATTGTGGAATCGGATTTCGTGCCCCTTGCCGTCGATGGCGGGTGCAGGACGCGTCGGATCGGAAACGGTCAGCTTGTGAGACTTGGCCGTGTGCTCATACCAGTACAAATAGCCCGCGTGTTCCCAGCGCCGATGAAGATAATTGTGATCGTCTTCATCGAACTGACAGGCCATCGTCATGCGCGGATCGTCTTCGCCGACCTGCCACGCCCAATCGGGCAACACACCGTAGTCCTGGAAAACCGTCGCAGTCTGGTCGTGCAGGTTCTGGTCGAGGAACAGGCGATTGTGCTGGCTGTACTTCAGGTAGCGCAGCCAAGGACCGACATGCGCCTCATAGAAGACCCAGCCGCCATCCGTGCGAACGTGCCGGAACGCGAAGATATGACCGTTGAAATATCGGCTGCTCCCATCGCCGCGCGCCAAACTGATCGTGACCCGTTTACCGATAAAGTCCTTCGGCGCAAGCTTGTCTTTGTCCGACAGGAGGTCGATCTTGTAGGTGAAATCCTTGGATAGCGCTTCAACCGCCTCGAATGCGTTAGGCAGCAGGATTGGGTCAGGCGCGTTGCCGTCCGGAAAGCTGATTTGCACTTGCCGGTTGTGCTGCGGCCCCAGCGCAAGGTCTCTCAAGGCTTGTGCCGTGTTCTGCATTGTTCTTATCCCCTGATCCGGGCGCGAAAAGCAGTTGGGCGGCCCGTACGCCCTGGATGCGCCAGCAACGCGGGATTCGATCGTGCTCGTCCCGACGCGCCGCGATAACCTCAGAGGTATACCACAAAGCCCCTCGAACGCCCACGGACCATCAATCGCGGCAAAACCCCTTTAAATAGGACGCAATCGGGACGCCATCGAATCGTACGGCATCTTAACCGCGCACCTTCTTCAGCAGCGCCGTGGTCGAGCGCTCGAACTCGAACGGAATCGCCAGCGCCTTGCCGCCCCAGCCGCGCACCAGGGCCGATTCCGGCAGCGCATCCATGTCGTAGTCGCCGCCCTTCACCAGCACGTCGGGCCGCACGGCGGCGATCAGGTCGATCGGCGTCTGTTCCTCGAAGCCCACCACCCAGTCGACGCATTCGAGCGCGGCGAGCAGCGCCATGCGGTCTTCCTGGCGATTGATCGGCCGATCGTCGCCCTTGCCCAGCATGCGCACCGAGGCGTCGCTGTTGACGCCGACGATCAGGCAGGCGCCGAGCGCCTTCGCGTCGGCCAGGTAGGTGACGTGGCCGCGATGCAGGATGTCGAACACGCCGTTGGTGAACACGACGGGCGAGCTCAGCGTCGGACGCAGGGCGGCGAGCGCCTCGCGGGTGGTGAATTTACGTTCGAAGGCGGCGGGCATCGGTTTCGGTCCGGCTGGAAGAAGGGAAACGGGAATCGGGCGGGCCGCGTAACGGCTCGATCGGCCATGCTACGCGCCGCCCAATAAAAAAGCCCGCGCGAACTTCGGCGGGCTTGGTGTGCTGCAAATCGATTGACGAAGCGGCTACCGCCTCAGGCGGGTTGCGTGGTGCCGCCGCTCTCGGGCGTCTGCAGGCGCCCCGTGACTTCCTTGCGGTAGCGGTTCAGTTCCTGCGCGGTGGCGAAGGTGCGCTCGAACAGGATCGACAGGTTGTGCAGGATCCGATCGACCACCTTCTTCTCCCACTCGCCGTCGAAACGGATCTGCTCGTCGAGCCAGCGCTCGAGCCATTCCGGATCGGGCAGGCGCGACTGCACGGTATCGCGCGGGAACAGCGACTGGTTCACGTGCAGGTTGGTGGGGTGCAGCGGCTTCTCAGTGCGGCGCGCCGAGGCCATCAGCACGCCGATCTTGGCGAAGGCCGAGCGCGCGACGTCGCCGCAGTTCACCAGCGCCTTCTTCATGTAGCGCAGGTAGGCGCCGCCATGACGTGCCTCGTCGCGCGAGATGGTTTCGTAGATGTGCTTGATGACGGGTTCCGTGTGCCACTCGGCGGCGCGGCGGTACCAGTGGTTCAGGCGGATCTCGCCGCAGAAGTGCAGCATCAGGGTTTCCAGCGGCGGCGCCGGGTCGAACTCGAAGCGCACCGCGTGCAGCTCGTCCTCGGTCGGCATCATCTCGGGCTTGAAGCGGCGCAGGTACTCCATCAGCACCAGCGAATGCTTCTGTTCCTCGAAGAACCAGACGCTCATGAAGGCGGAGAAATCGCTGTCGTGGTGGTTGTCGCGCAGGAACATTTCCGTCGCGGGCAGCGCCGACCACTCGGTGATCGCGTTCATCTTGATCGTCTTCGCCTGCTCGTCGGTCAGCAGCGAGGCGTCGAACTTGTCCCAAGGGATGTCCTTCTCCATGTCCCAGCGGACGGCTTCGAGCGATTTGTAGAGTTCCGGATAAAGCATGGTGTTCATGGTCCCACCCCTGTTCTGCGCAATGCGACTGCTAAACGTGACTGTTGCGTCGAGCCCCCACAATCGAGGCGCTCACCTGACGAATCGGTAATTTTACGCGCTAAAACGCGCGCCGGATGCACTTGGCACCGCGACGCGATTGCTGCCGCGCAAGCGCTTGTGGGGGCAAAACGCGCGACGCCCGAAACAGACCGAGCCTCGCACGCACCTGAGAGGGGCCGGCTCGAGGCCGGCTGTCGTTGTCGGGGCCGTGCGCGCGAGCGTCAGGGACGGATCGCGCCGCCAGCACCCGCTTGGATGAATTCGGCGTCGGCGATGATAGCACGCAGCTGTGACGGATCCGCGACACTGGTGCGGCGAACCGTCGCGGTTTTGGCCGCCCAGCCGAGCTGTCTCAATCGGGGCGATTCGGTTCGGATATCGAACCGACGCCCGGCTCGGACGACAGCGGCGCCGGGCGCGCGGCCGCGGCGCCGGAGGCAGGCGCGGGCATCGGCAGCTCGCTTGCCGCGCCCCCGTGCGCCGGCTCGGCGATCGCCCCGGGCGCCGTCGCCGGCCGCACCACCGGCGACACCGGCGGCGGCGAGCCGCCGCCGGGGCTGGCCGAGGCGATCCATTCGGCCAGCGTCTCGCGCTGCCGCATCGCGTCGGCATGGCCGAGCGCGATCAGCTCGCGCGTGAACTCCGCCTCGAACAGCAGGTAGCTCGCGAACGAGGCGCCGGCCGGCTGGTTGCCGCCCATCGCGCCGAGCAGCGCGCGCACCGTGGCCGGCAGCCGCCGCAGGTGCTTGGCGGCGATCAGCTCGATGCGCTCGGAAGGCGCGATCGCCAGCACGTCGACATGGCGCCAGCCGCTCTCGGGCTCGACCTGGCGCGGCAGGTGCTCGACCACGCGGTTGACGTGCTCGATGTGCTCGATGTCGGTGCCGATCGAATCGAGGAACACGCTGGCCAGCACCTGCTGGCCGATCTGCGCCAGCGACGGATAGGCGCTCGCGTGCCCGTTCGCCGCCGGCACCTCCGGACGCGCGGCGGCCGCGCCGATCACCACGATCCGGTCGCCGCCGAAATGGATCGCCGGCGACAGCGGCGCGATCTGGCGGATCGAGCCGTCGCCGAAATACTCGATGCGCCCGTCGATCACCAGCGGCACCGCCGGGAACACGAAGGGGATCGCCGAGGAGGCCAGCAGGTGCGCGGCCGACAGGTCGACCATCCGTGCCGTGCGCTGGGCGCGCCGCCAGGCGTGGATCGGCTCGCTGCCCTCGTAGAAGGTCAGGTGGCGGCCGCTGGTGTAGCTGAGCGCGGTGATCGACAGCGCGTGCAGCTTGCGCGCGGCGAGCATCTGCCCGACCCGGTGGAAGTTCAGCTCGCGCCGCAGCAGGTGGGCCAGCGGCGCGTTGTCGAGCAGCGCGCGCGGCGAACGGCGCGCGGCCCAGCCCAGGCTCATCGCGGCCAGCCAGCGCGCGCCCGCGGCGGCCACGCCGAGCCAGTCGGTGCGGTAGATCATCTCGGCGCGCAGGTGCTCCCAGAACGAGAGCAGGCGCGCGGCGCCGTACGGGAAGTCGTCGGCGTGGCTGGCGATCGCGGCGGCGTTGATGGCGCCGGCCGAGGAGCCGCAGACGATCGCGAAGGGCAGCTCGCGGCGGGTCGGCTCGACCTCGCGCGCGATCTCGGCCAGCGCGGACAGCACGCCGGCCTGATAGGCGGCGCGCGCGCCGCCTCCCATCAGAACGAGCGCGAGCCGCATGCGGGCCTCAGTCGGTGTGGGCGGGGCGCATCACGGGCTGCGCTTGCGCGAGGATTTCGCGGCCGGCGGCGCTGCGTCGTGCGCATCGTCCGGCGCCTCGGGCGCCGCCGCACGCGGCTTGGGCGGCGCGGCGCGGCGCGTGGCCGGCTTGCGTTCGCGCGGCGCGGCGCCGGAAGCCGCGGGCTCGGGGCCTCGCGCGCCACCGCCGGCCGGCTTCGCGGCCGCGGGGGCAGCGCCGGCGGCGCCGGGCTGGGTCATCGCGAAACTGGCGAGCTGATTGAACTGCGACTGCAGCAGGTTCCACCAGCCGGCCGGATCGAAGGCCTCGCCGCCGGGCATCGCGCCGGGCGGCGTTTCGGCGTCCGGCTTGCCGGCGCCGGCCGGGGCGGCCCCGCCGAAGGCTTGCGGCGGCGGCTCGGACGCGGCGCGCGAGGCGGCCGGCCCCGCCGGCGGCGCCGTGTCCTTGGCCATGGCGGCCTCGGCGGCCGACATCGATTCCTTGGCCAGCGCGCCGAACGCGCGCAGCGTCGCCAGCGTGGCGCGCTGCACCTCGAGTGCCTGGATCGCCGACTGAAGCATGCCGAGGTTGAGCTTGAGCCATTGCTCGACGGCACGCAGGTCGGTGATGCGCTTGTCGAGCTCCTCGACGCTCGACAGCGGCGACATCATGTCGGACATCGCCGACAGCGACGGCGGCAGGCCGCTCGGTGCCGCCGCCCCGATTCCGGCGCCGAACGGCGAGAGCCGCATCATGTCCCACATCCGGTCGAGCATGTCGGAGGGCGTGAAGCCGGTGAAGCCGGAGAACGGGTTGGAGCCGGGAGTATCGGTCATGCGGCAATCCTTGGTGACGGGGTCGGTGGGAAGGCACGATGCGCCAGCGCGCGTGATCCGATCATAGCGCGCATGGCCGAGGCGCGAACGATCGCGATGCGCGCCGGCATGGCGCGGGGGAGCCGAGGGGGCGGGCAGCCCGGAGGATGGGAGCGAGCGGTGGGCGACAAGCCGCCGGGCCGCCCCACCCGCCCCGCGCTCAGGCGCCGCCAGCCCCGCCGCTGCCCGTGCCACCCGTGCCGCCGTCGAAATCGGGCGCGCGCCGCTCGCGCAGCGAACTGATCCCTTCGCGCACGTCCGGCCCGGAGAAGCCCATGAATTCGAGCGCCAGCGAGGTATCGAAGCTCGGCCCGGCCAGGCGCAGCCAGTTGTTGAGCGCGTACTTGGTCCAGCGGATCGCGCTTTGCGAGCCGCGCGCGAGCCGCTCGGCCAGCTCGAAGGCCTTCGGCAGCAGCTCGGCCTCGTCCACCGCCAGCGAGACCAGCCCGATGCGCTCGGCCTCCTCGCCGCTGACCGGCTCGCACAGCAGCAGGTGGTACTTGGCCTTGGCCATGCCGCACAAGAGCGGCCAGACGATCGCCGCATGATCGCCGGCGGCCACCCCGAGCCGCGTATGGCCGTCGATGATGCGCGCCGTGTTGGCGGCGATCGAGACGTCGGCCAGCAAACCCGCCACCAGCCCCGCGCCGACCGCCGGCCCGTGCATCGCCGAGACCACCGGCTTGCCGCAGTTGACGAGGTTGTAGACCAGGTCGCGCGCCTCGTGCCAGACCCGCGTGCGCACCTCGAAATCGTCGGCCATCTGCTCGACCAGGCCGAGATCGCCGCCGGCCGAGAAACCCTTGCCCTCGCCGCGGATCAGCGCCACGCGCACCTCGGGATCGCGGTCGAGGTCGCGCCAGATCTCGGCCAGCTCGCGATGCATGCGCGCGTCGGCGGTGGCCAGGTTGCTGCGGTTGGCGCCCGCGCCGCTCATCACGATCTCGAGGATGCCGTGCGGATGGCGCGCGAGGCGCAGCGACTGGTAGCCGGCATAGGCTTCCAGGCCGGCGGATTCACGCTCACTCATGTCTGTCTCCTGGTTCTTCTCGTGACGATCGGGGCAAACCGGCAGGCGGCCGGCCCGCCGCGCGCGTTCAGGCCTGCCCGTCGAGCGGCGACACCGCCTGCTCGATCGCGCCGAAGATCGACTTGCCGGCCGCGTCGAGCATCTCGATCCTGACGCGATCGCCGTAGCGCATGAACTCGGTGCGCGGCGCGCCGTGCTCGATGGTCTCCAGGCAGCGCTTCTCGGCGATGCAGCTGTAGCCGCGCCTGGCATCGCGGTTCGACACCGTGCCCGAGCCGACGATGGCGCCGGCGCGCAGGTTGCGCGTCTTCGCCGCGTGCGCGATCAGCTGGCCGAAATGGAAATTCATGTCGACGCCGGCCTCGGCCTGGCCCACCCGCTTGCCGTTCCAGCTCACCAGCAGCGGCCGCTCCAGGCGCCCGCCGCGCCAGTGCTCGCCGAGCTCGTCGGGCGTCACCGCCAGCGGCGAGAAGGCCGTCGCGGGCTTGCTCTGGAAGAAGCCGAAGCCCTTCGAGAGCTCGGCCGGGATCAGGTTGCGCAGCGACACGTCGTTGACCAGCATCACCAGCCGCACGGCGCGCAGCGCCTCGTCGGCGCTCGCGCCCATCGGCACGTCGCCGGTCACCACCGCCACCTCGGCCTCGAAATCGATGCCCCAGTCCTCCGAGGCGCAGACGATGTCGTCCTGCGGGCCGAGGAAATCGTCGCTGCCGCCCTGGTACATCAGCGGATCGCTGAGGAACTCGGGCGGCATCTCGGCGCCGCGCGCGCGACGCACCAGCTCGACGTGGTTGAGGTAGGCCGAGCCGTCCGCCCATTGGTAGGCGCGCGGCAGCGGCGCCATGCAGTCGGCGGCCGAGAAGGCGAACGCGCGGCGCGCGCGGCCGTGGTTGAGCGCATCGTAGAGCTCGCGAAGCTGCGGCGCGTGGAATGCCCAGTCGTCGAGCGCGCGCTGCAACGTCGGCGCAACCGTCTCGGCGATCGCGGCCGTCTGCAGGTCGCGCGACACCACGATCAGTTGGCCGTCGCGCGTGCCGTCCTTCAGCGAAGCAAGTTTCATGGAGGGGAAGTCCGTGTAGTGACGATGGAGGGAAACTATTTTACGATGGTGAATCCGCGCGGCGAAGCCCGAGGCGACGGCGCCGCGCGGGCCGCTTCATCGCCGCGCCCGGCCGCGCCTGCCTCGCGGCGAACCACGCCGCCTCGCCCGCCACCTTCCTATCGCATTCCATCCATGGTCAACACCGACGATCTCGCCGACCCTCTCGCCGACGACGGCGCCGAGGAAAAGGTCCGCTCCGGCATCCAGTCGATCGAGGTCGGCTTCCGCCTGCTGGAGGTGCTCACCGCCGAGCCGCGCGCGATGATGCTGCGCGATCTCGCCCAGCGCGCGCAGATGAGCCCGGCCAAGGCGCACCGCTACCTGGTCAGCTTCCAGCGGCTCGGCGTGGTGGCGCAGGACCCCGTCTCGGGCCGCTACGAGCTGGGCGGCTTCGCGCTGCAGATGGGCCTGGCCCGGCTGGCCCGCGTCGATGGCGTGAAGCTCGCGCGGCTCGCGCTGTCGGCGCTGCGCGACGAGCTCGACCTCACGCTCGGCATCGCCGTGTGGGGCAACCAGGGGCCGACCGTGGTGCACTGGATGGAATCGAGCCATCCCGCCAAGGCCTCGCTCAAGCTCGGCGACGTGATGCCCCTGCTCGGCTCGGCCACCGGCCTGCTGTTCGCCGCCTACCTGCCGCGCGGCAAGACCGCCGCGATGCTCGAGCGCGAGCTGGCCGACGCACGTCGCGGGCCGCCGCGCGACGGCCCGCGCACGCCGGCCGAGGTGGAGGCGCGGCTCGCCGAGGTGCGCGAGCACCAGGCGGCGCGCGTCGAGGGCATGCTGCTGCCGAGCATCCACGCCTTCTGCATGCCGGTGTTCGATGCGCTCGGCGAACTCTCGCTGGGGCTGATCGCGCTGGGTCACGAGGGCAGCTTCGACGTGTCCTGGGGCGGCGAGATCGACCTCGCGCTGCGCGCCGTGGCACGCAAGCTGTCCTACGAAATCGGCTACAGTGCCGATCCGCGCGAGGCCTGAAACCGGAGCCCCGAACGCCGCGCGCGAACGTTCGGCGCGCGATCGGGTCGGACGGACTGGGCGGTGCCGCCGCGCCTGTCGCGCCGGCGAGCCGGATGCGAACCGGCGTGCTTCCACGCGGAGCGCGAGCCTCATGGCCGGAACGCGGCTTGCTGCTTCTCGCCCTCCCCGGCCCGCGTGCCCGGGACCCGCGGCCGAGGAGCCGGGACGTGCCATCTCGCGCCGAACCCGCCACCGGCATCGCCCGCCGATGATTCAGTCCATCGCCCCAGAACGCCCTGAACACACCGGACCAGCCTCGCTCGATGCCCTCGCCCCTGCCGCCCGAATCGTCCCGCCTCTCGCCGCGCCGCTGGCTGCGCGCGGGGCTGACGCTCGCGCTGGTGCTGGTGTTGCACCTGATCGCCGGCCTGTGGTTCGCGGGATATCGCGCGCCGGCCAATCCCGATGCGCGCGACGATACGCCGGTGCAGGTCGAGCTGCTCGAGCCGCAGCCGATCGAGCGCGCGCCCGCGCCCGCCGCGCCGGCACCGAAACCCGCGCCGAAGCCGGTGCCCAGGCCGGCCGCCAAACCCGCTCCGGCCGCGCCGCGCAACCAGGCGCCGGTGCTGACCAGCACCGCGCCTTCGGCACCGGCCACCGCGCCGCCGGGCGCCGGGCAGGCAGCCGGGGCCGGCACGGGCCAGGGCGCCGCCTCCGCGAGCGCGACGGCCAGCGCGGCCGTGCCGGCCTCGGCCGCCGCCAGCGGCGTGAAGTTCATCGCGCCGCCCTCGGGCGACCTGCGCTACGGCGCCTACTTCAACGGCAACCTGAACGGCACCGCGACCATCCACTGGACCACCGAGGGCGATCGCTATCGCCTGCTGATCGAGATCCCGGTGCCCTTCGTCGGTCCCTTCGTCTACGAGAGCCTGGGCCGCATCGACGCCTACGGCATCGCGCCCGACCGCTACACCGAGCAGCGCGGCCGCAAGCCCGCCGACATCGCGATCTTCAATCGACAGACGAAACAGGTGGTGTTCACCAGGACGCCGAACTCGCTGCCGCTGACCGACGGCATGCAGGACCGCTTCAGCCTGCTGATGCAGTTGTCGGGCCTGGTGCACGGCGCGCCCGACGTCTATCGCCCCGGCGTCGCGCGCGAATTCCGCATCATCGACAACAACAGCGGCGAGACCTGGCCGATCGTCACGATCGGCGACGAGACGATCCGCACCGCCACCAGCTCGCTGGAAACCCGCCACTTCCGCCGCCTGCCGCGCCGCGAGGGCGACACGCGGCGCATCGACATCTGGCTCGCGCCCTCGCTGGACTGGCTGCCGGTGCGCCTGGTGCAGACCGAGCCGAATGGTTCGGAGATCGAATTGCTATGGCAGGGACGCGGCGCGCCGAGCCGCGGGATCGGGTATGACGAATCGGCCGCGATGGATGCGCACGCAAGCATCGCGCCCGCCGCGCCGGCCTCTGCCCCTGCCTCGACCTCTGCCCCGGCAGCCGGCGCGAGCAGCGCGGGCGAGGCTCCCGCGCCGGTATCATCGAACGGCATGCCGGCCGCCTCGGCGGCCGAAGCCGCGAGCCCCGTCGCATCGGCACCACAAGCGGCCTCGCCAGCACGGTAATTTCGACCGATTTCGCGAATGTTTCCCTGCTGTCACCAGAGGCTGCACACAAGCCGGTAAACTTGCGTCACAGTGTTGACAATGTTTGACAACCCTGCCCGTGCACCGGAGGAAAATCGGAAACGTTTCATCGATATCGGTCTCTAACCGATGCGCCCTGATCCACGTGGGCGTGCAGCGCCAACCCCTTGAAACCGGCCAGGCCCGCCCCACCTTCGGAGCATTCGGCCTGACAGCCACAGCAAAGAGGAGTGCCGCCATGCAAATGATCTACAACAGCCCCAACTACTGCGTCGTCGAGTTCGCACCGCAGGTCGGCCATCACGCAATGAACTCCGGTGGCTACGAAATCGTGGACAAGAATGCGCAGCGCGAGATCTTCATCGATGGCGAACTGGCCGAGCGCTTCCGCGAACACGTCAAGCAACTGATCGAGGACGAGCCCTCGCTGGACGAGGTGGACGAATTCCTCGGTCAATTCGACAGCCTGATGACGCAACCGGTGGTCCTGCACTGATCCGCTCGTCGCGCGCCGCCCGCCCCAGGATGGTGCGCGACGGCTCGCTGGCCGGCCCGGCGCCGGCCAGCTTCCTCTTCGGCATTTCCCGATCGAACCCCCGCCCGGCCTGTCGTGCGGGGGTTTTCAATGACAAATCGCGCGCGCGCCGGGTAGCCCGGCGCGGCATGCCGGCACCCGCTACAATGGCGTTTTCCCCGATCCGCCCTCCGTCCGCCATGCCGACCTCCCTGCTCGCCCGCTCCGCCCCCGCCGCGTCCTACACGCGCGGCGCCGACCTGCCCGCGTTGCTGGCGCGCCGGATCCTGATCCTCGACGGCGCGATGGGCACCATGATCCAGCAGTACAAGTTCGACGAGGCCGCCTATCGCGGCGAGCGCTTCGCCGACTTCGGACGCGACATCAAGGGCAACAACGAGCTGCTGTCGATCACGCAGCCGGCCACCATCCGCGAGATCCACGACCAGTACTTCGCGGCCGGCGCCGACATCGTCGAGACCAACACCTTCGGCGCCACCACCATCGCCCAGGCCGACTACGAGATGGAGCACCTGGTGGTCGAGATGAACGTCGAGTCGGCGCGTCTGGCGCGCGAATCGGCGCTCAAGTACTCGACGCCGGACAAGCCGCGCTTCGTGGCTGGCGCGATCGGGCCGACACCGAAGACGGCCAGCATCTCGCCCGACGTGAACGACCCCGGCGCGCGCAACGTCACCTACGACGAGCTGCGCGACGCCTACTACCAGCAGGCCAAGGCCCTGCTCGACGGCGGCGTCGACCTGTTCCTGGTCGAGACCATCTTCGACACGCTCAACGCCAAGGCCGCGCTGTTCGCGCTCGACCAGTTGTTCGAGGACACCGGCGAAAACCTGCCGATCATGATCTCGGGCACCGTCACCGACGCCTCGGGCCGGATCCTCTCGGGCCAGACCGTCGAGGCCTTCTGGAACTCGCTGCGCCACGCCCGGCCGCTCACCTTCGGCCTGAACTGCGCGCTCGGCGCGGCGCTGATGCGCCCGTACATCGCCGAGCTGGCCAAGCTCTGCGATACCTACGTGTCCTGCTACCCGAACGCGGGCCTGCCGAACCCGATGGCCGAAACCGGCTTCGACGAGACCCCCGACGTGACCTCGAGCCTGCTCAAGGAATTCGCCCAGGCCGGCCTGGTGAACCTGGCCGGCGGCTGCTGCGGCACCACGCCCGCGCACATCGCCGAGATCGCCCGCGCGCTGGCCGAGGTCAAGCCGCGCCGCTGGCCCTCGCAGTACAGCGAAGCCGCCTGAGCCCCGAGCCGCCCGCCGCAGCCGTCGCGCCGCCCCCCCCCCAAACCGATACGCATCCGCCCCGCCATGACCGATCACACCATGCGCCTGTCCGGCCTCGAGCCGTTCAACGTCACCGAAGGCACCCTGTTCATCAACGTCGGCGAACGCACCAACGTGACCGGCTCGAAGGCCTTCGCGCGAATGATCCTGAACGGCCAGTACGACGAGGCGCTGGCCGTGGCCCGCCAGCAGGTCGAGAACGGCGCGCAGGTGATCGACATCAACATGGACGAGGCGATGCTCGATTCGAAGGCGGCCATGGTCCGCTTCCTGAACCTGATCGCCTCGGAGCCCGACATCGCGCGCGTGCCGATCATGATCGATTCGTCGAAGTGGGAAGTGATCGAGGCGGGCCTCAAGTGCGTGCAGGGCAAGGCGATCGTCAACTCGATCTCGCTCAAGGAAGGCGAGGAGCCGTTCCGCCATCACGCGCGGCTGATCCGCCGCTACGGCGCGGCCGCGGTGGTGATGGCCTTCGACGAGAAGGGCCAGGCCGATACCTTCGAGCGCAAGATCGAGATCTGCACGCGCTCCTACAAGTTCCTGGTCGAGCAATGCGATTTCCCGCCCGAGGACATCATCTTCGATCCGAACATCTTCGCGGTGGCCACCGGCATCGAGGAGCACAACAACTACGCGGTCGACTTCATCGAGGCGACCCGCTGGATCAAGCAGAACCTGCCGCACGCGAAGATCAGCGGCGGCGTGTCGAACGTGTCCTTCTCGTTCCGCGGCAACGACCCGGTGCGCGAGGCGATCCACACCGTGTTCCTGTATCACGCGATCCAGGCCGGCATGGACATGGGCATCGTCAACGCCGGCCAGCTCGGCGTGTATGCCGACCTGGACCCCGAGCTGCGCGAGCGCGTCGAGGACGTGATCCTGAACCGCCGCGAGGATTCCACCGACCGGCTGCTGGAAGTGGCCGACAAGTTCAAGACCGGCGCGGCCAAGAAGGAAGAGAACCTCGAATGGCGCAACCAGCCGGTCGAGAAGCGCCTGGCCCATGCGCTGGTGCACGGCATCACCAACTTCATCGTCGAGGATACCGAGGAAGCGCGCGCGGCGATCGATGCCGCGGGCGGGCGCCCGATCAACGTGATCGAAGGCCCGCTGATGGACGGCATGAACATCGTCGGCGACCTGTTCGGCCAGGGCAAGATGTTCCTGCCGCAGGTGGTGAAGTCGGCGCGCGTGATGAAGCAGGCGGTGGCCCACCTGATCCCCTTCATCGAGGAGGAGAAGCGGCGCCTGGCCGAGGCCGGCGGCGACGTGCGCGCCAAGGGCAAGATCGTGATCGCCACCGTCAAGGGCGACGTGCACGACATCGGCAAGAACATCGTGTCGGTGGTGCTCCAGTGCAACAACTTCGAGGTCGTCAACATGGGCGTGATGGTGCCCTGCAACGAGATCCTCGCCAAGGCGAAGGTCGAGGGCGCCGACATCATCGGCCTCTCGGGCCTGATCACGCCGAGCCTGGAGGAAATGGCCTACGTCGCCGCGGAAATGCAGCGCGACGACTATTTCCGCATCAAGAAGATCCCGCTGCTGATCGGCGGCGCGACCACCTCGCGCGTGCACACCGCCGTGAAGATCGCGCCGAACTACGAAGGCCCGGTAGTCTACGTGCCGGACGCCTCGCGCTCGGTGTCGGTAGCCTCCAGCCTGCTCTCGGACGAGGGCGCCACGCGCTACCTCGACGACCTGAAGAGCGAATACGACCGGATCCGCGACCAGCACGCCAACAAGAAGAAGACGCCGATGGTCACGCTGGCCGCCGCGCGCGCCAACAAGACGCCGATCGACTGGCGCGCCTACCAGCCGGTCAAGCCGAAGTTCATCGGCCGCCGCGTGTTCAAGAACTACGACCTGACCGAGCTGGCCCAGTACATCGACTGGGGTCCGTTCTTCCAGACCTGGGACCTGGCCGGCCCCTATCCGGCGATCCTCAACGACGAGATCGTCGGCGAGTCGGCGCGGCGCGTGTTCTCGGACGCGAAATCGATGCTCTCGCGCCTGATCCAGGGCCGCTGGCTGAGCGCCAACGGCGTGATCTCGCTGCTGCCCGCCAACACCGTGGGCGACGACGACATCGAGATCTACACCGACGACACGCGCACCGAGGTGGCGATGCGCTGGAGCAACCTGCGCCAGCAGAGCGAGCGCCCGGTGGTGGACGGCGTGATGCGGCCGAACCGCTCGCTGGCCGACTTCATCGCGCCCAAGGATTCGGGCGTGGCCGACTACATCGGCCTGTTCGCGGTCACCGCGGGCCTGGGCGTGGACGCCAAGGAAAAGCAGTTCGAGGCCGACCACGACGACTACAGCGCGATCATGCTCAAGGCCCTGGCCGACCGCTTCGCGGAAGCCTTCGCCGAAGCGATGCACGCGCGCGTGCGGCGCGAACTGTGGGGCTACGCGGCCGGCGAGACGCTCGACAACGAGGCGCTGATCGCCGAGAAGTATCGCGGCATCCGCCCGGCGCCGGGCTACCCGGCCTGCCCGGACCACCTCGTCAAGCGCGCCATGTTCGACGTGCTGCACGCCGAGGAGATCGGCATGAGCGTGACCGAATCGCTGGCGATGCTGCCGGCCGCGAGCGTCTCGGGTTTCTACCTGGCGCACCCCGACAGCACCTACTTCTCGGTCGGCAAGATCGGCGAGGACCAGGTGGCCGATTTCGCGGCGCGCATGTCGCTGTCGGACGCGGACGCCCGCCGCGCGCTGGCGCCGCTGCTCTGAAGCCGGCTGCTGCGGCGGCGGCAATCCTCCGATGAATCGACGGGCCGCGCGCCCGTCGCGCCCCGCCCGCCAAGGCACAAAAAAGCCCGCTTCGAGAAGCGGGCTTTTTGCTGGGCGGCGAGGCCGCCGCCGGGGCTCAGAACCCCCAGTGAACGTCGGCGTTCTGTTCCTTGGCCGCGCGCAGCATGCCGAGGAAGGGGGCCACGCGCTGCGCCACGCTCGGCGCGACCTCGTGGTGGGCGTGGTCGGCTTCTTCCTCGTGGAAGTGGCCGCCGTGCTCGGCGCTGGCGCGGCGCGCCTGGTCGGTCACCGCCTCGAGCCGGGCGATCGCGCCGTCCAGCTCGTCGTGGGTGATGACGCCGCGCTCGCCCAGCGGCTTGCCGACGATGCCCAGCACATACACCGCGAAATCCTTCAGCACGTCGAGGTCCTGTGCCGCCTTGCTCTTGAACGTAATCATGATCGCAATTTCCTTTCAGCTTGTTGTGCGTGCCGGCGCCGGGGCCGGCTGGCGCGCTCGAGTTGGGGTCGCGCCGACGCTTTGCGTCTGAGCGGCAGTTTAGCACCTGTTAAAATTCAGCGATTCCTGAAACGCGCGCCCCGGCGCGCCGCCGGAGCCGCCCGCCCGGGCTGCCGGCAACCACCATTCCCGACAGCATGCTGCCCGCTCAAAAACACATACTCGAAACCCTGCTCGCCGACAGCGTGAAGCAGGTCGTCCAGGCCCTGAAGGGCGAATCCGAGGCCGGTTTCGTCGCGCCGACGATCACCCTGGAGCGCCCCAAGGCGGCCGCCCACGGCGACGTCGCCTGCAACGTCGCGATGCAGCTGGCCAAGCCGCTCGGCACCAACCCGCGCCAGCTGGCCGAGAAGATCGTGGCGGCCGTGACGGCCCACCCGGCCGCGACGGGGCTGGTCGAGGCCGCCGAGATCGCCGGCCCCGGCTTCATCAACCTGCGCCTGACCGCGGCCGCCAAGCAGGCCGTGATCGGCGCGGTGTTCGCCGAGCGCGAGGCCTTCGGCCGCTCCGCCCACGAGGCCGGGCGCCGCGTGCTGCTCGAGTTCGTCTCGGCCAACCCGACCGGCCCGCTGCACGTCGGCCATGGCCGCCAGGCCGCGCTCGGCGACGTGCTGGCCAACGTGCTGGCCAGCCAGGGCTACGCGGTGCACCGCGAGTTCTACTACAACGACGCCGGCGTGCAGATCGGCAACCTGGCGCTGTCGACCCAGGCGCGCGCGCGCGGCCTCAAGCCCGGCGACGCCGACTGGCCCGAGGCCGCCTACAACGGCGAGTACATCGCCGACATCGCGCGCGACTACCTGGCCGGCGCCACGGTCTCGGCCAGCGACGGCGAGCCCGTCACCGGCAAGGGCGACATCGAGGACATCGAGGCGATCCGCAAGTTCGCGGTCGCCTACCTGCGCCGCGAGCAGGACATCGACCTGAAGGCCTTCGGCGTGCGTTTCGACCAGTACTACCTGGAATCCTCGCTGTACCAGGAAGGCCGCGTCGAGAGCACGGTGCAGGCCCTGGTCGACGCCGGCATGACCTACGAGCAGGAAGGCGCGCTGTGGCTGCGCACCACCGACGAGGGCGACGACAAGGACCGCGTGATGCGCAAGACCGACGGCACCTACACCTACTTCGTGCCCGACGTCGCCTACCACGTGGCCAAGTGGCAGCGCGGCTTCACCAAGGTCATCAACATCCAGGGCTCGGACCACCACGGCACCATCGCGCGCGTGCGCGCCGGCCTGCAGGGCCTGCACATCGGCATCCCGAAGGGCTATCCCGACTACGTGCTGCACAAGATGGTGACGGTGATGCGCGACGGCCAGGAGGTGAAGCTCTCCAAGCGCGCCGGCAGCTACGTGACGGTGCGCGACCTGATCGAATGGTCGGGCGGCGCCACGCCGGACGCGGAAGTCTCGCCCGAGCAGCTCGACGAGGCCATCATCACTCGCGGGCGCGACGCGGTGCGTTTCTTCCTGATTTCACGCAAGGCCGACACGGAATTCGTGTTCGATATCGATCTCGCGCTGAAGCAGAACGACGAGAATCCGGTCTACTACGTGCAGTACGCGCATGCGCGGATCTGCTCGGTGCTCAACGAGTGGAAGTCGCGCCACGGCGCCGACGAGGCGATCCTGCCGGGCGCGGACCTCTCCCCGCTCGACAGCAAGCCGGCCGCCTCGCTGCTGCAGAAGCTCGCCGAGTACCCCGAGATGCTCACGCACGCGGCCGGCGAACTCGCGCCGCACGCGGTGGCCTTCTACCTGCGCGAGCTCGCGGGCGAGTTTCACTCGTTCTACAATGCGGAGCGCGTGCTCGTCGACGACGAGGCGCAACGCACCGCGCGCATCGCGCTGCTGGCCGCGACGCGCCAGGTGCTCGCGAACGGTCTCGCGGTGCTCGGCGTGTCCTCGCCGAGCAAGATGTAAAGCCGCCGGGCCGGGCTCCAGACGGTCGCGCCGCCGCGCGCGACCGTGCCACGAATCCCGTTTCACGACTCTTTTAGCAGGTGACTCAAGCAATGGCACAACCGCGCCGCACGTCGAAACCGTCGAAACAAGCCGGAGGAACCTTTCTTGGCATCGTGCTGGGCCTGATCGTCGGCCTCGCGATCGCCGTGGTGGTCGCGCTCTACATCACGCGCGCGCCCTCGCCGTTCGTCTCGAAGGTCGCCCCGCCGGCCGACACCGGCGCGAGCGGCGCCAGCCAGCCGCAGCAGTTCGATCCGAACCGCGCGCTGCAGGGCAAGACGCCGGGCCAGCCGGTGCCGCAGGCCGCGCAGCCGGCTCCGCCCAATACCGCGCCGGGCCAGGCCGCCAACCAGACCCAGCCGCCGCTGCTGCCCGAGCCGCAGATCGTCGAGGTGCCGGGTTCGAACGGCTCGCAGAACAGCAATCCGCAGCCGTCCTCGGACGACAACGGCATCGCCGTGGCGCCCAAGCCCGCCGACAACACGCCGCCTGCGAAGAAGCCGCAAGCCACCGCCGCCACGCCTTCCTCGCAACCGAAGCCGGCCCAGCAGGCCGCCAAGCCGACCTCCTCGGCCCAGGCGGGCAACGCCCCGGCCAAGCCGGGCTCGGGCACGAGCGCGGCCGACGCCAACAGCGGCTACTTCCTGCAGGTGGGCGCCTACAAGACCGAGGCCGACGCCGAGCAGCAGCGCGCGCGCCTGGGCTTCCAGGGCTTCGAGTCGAAGGTCTCCAAGCGCGATGTCAGCGGCGTCACGTACTATCGCGTGCGCGTCGGCCCGTTCAACAAGTTCGACGACATGAACTCCGCGCGCCAGCGGCTGTCCGATGCCGGTGTCGACACCGCGGTGATCCGCTTCACGAAACAGTAAGCCGGCCGGCCCGATCCGGTCCCATGCAACCGTTCGAAATCCCAACATGAAAAAACTGTTCAGCACGCTGTTCCTGTCCCTGAGCCTGGCGGCCGGCATCGTGGCGCAGTCCGCCTCGGCCGCGCCGGTGGCCGGCAAGGACTACGAGGTGATGAAGTCGCCGCAGCCGATCTCGGCGCCGGCCGGCAAGGTCGAGGTGATCGAGTTCTTCTGGTACGGCTGCCCCCACTGCTACGAGTTCGAGCCGACGCTCGAGGCCTGGGTCAAGAAGCAGGGCGACAACATCGTCTTCAAGCGCGTGCCGGTCGCCTTCCGCGACGACTTCCTCCCGCACTCGGCGATGTACTACACGCTCAACGCGCTCGGCGTGGCCGAGAAGGACACGCCGGCCGTGTTCAACGCGATCCACAAGCAGAAGAACTACCTGCTCACGCCGCAGGCGCAGGCCGACTTCCTGGCCACGCAGGGCATCGACAAGCAGAAGTACCTGGCCACCTACAACTCGTTCACGGTGCAGGGGCAGGTCAAGCAGTCGGGCGAACTGGCCAAGACCTACGACATCCAGGGCGTGCCGACCATCGTGATCCAGGGCAAGTACAAGTCGGGTCCGTCCTACACGGGCAGCGAGGCAGGCACGCCGCCGGTGCTTGACTGGATCGTCCAGCAGGTCAAGGACAAGAAGCTGTAATCCCCACGCCCGAGGCGCCGGCATGACCGCTCCCCCGAAGGTCTTCATCACCGGCGCCTCGAGCGGCCTGGGCCTCGCGCTCGCCGAGGCCTATGCCCGCCAGGGCGCCACGCTCGGCCTGGTGGCCCGCCGCGGCGACAGCCTCGCCGAATTCGCGCGGCGCCATCCCGATCTCCCCATCTCGATCCATCCCGCCGACGTGCGCGACGCCGCCGCCCTGCAGGCCGCGGCCGACGCCTTCGTGGCCGCGCACGGCTGGCCCGACGTGGTGATCGCCAATGCCGGCATCAGCAAGGGAGCGATCACCGGCGAGGGCGACCTGGCGGCCTTCCGCGAGATCATGGACGTCAACTACTACGGCATGGTGGCCAGCTTCGAGCCCTTCGTGGCGGCCATGAAGGCCGCGCGGCGCGGCACCCTGGTCGGCGTGGCGAGCGTGGCCGGCGTGCGCGGCCTGCCCGGCTCGGGCGCCTACAGCGCCTCGAAGTCGGCGGCGATCAAGTACCTGGAGGCGCTGCGCGTCGAGCTGCGGCCCTCGCGGGTCGGCGTGGTCACCATCGCGCCCGGCTACATCCGCACGCCGATGACCGAGCACAATCCCTATCCGATGCCCTTCCTGATGGATGCGGAGCGCTTCGCCGAGCGCGCGCTGCGCGCCATCGCGGCGCAGGACGCGTTCCGCGTGATTCCCTGGCAGATGGGCCTGGTCGCGAAGATCCTGCACGTCGCGCCGCGCTGGCTCTACGACCGCCTGTTCGAGAAGGCGCCGCGCAAGCCCCGCGCGCCGGGTCCCAAGGCCGAGGGCTGAGGCCCGGCCGGCTCGTGCGGCTTCGCGACGACGCCGGCTCCGGGGCCGAAGCTCTGCCGGCTCGCGCGACTTCGAGACGACGCCCGCTCCATCACCGAAGCCCGGCCGATCCCACCTCGCAAGCCCGCGGCGACGCCGGCGCCACGTCGATCCGGGCGCCTTCGCGGCGCCCTTCTCCGCCCCCGCAGGCGCCGCGCCGCCATGGCCGACGCCTTTCTGATACGCGCTCACGCCCGGCGCGCTTTGACGGTATGCTAGTCGACCGATGCCCGGGAGCTGCATGGCCGTCGCCGCCCGGCACGCCGATAACAGACACTGCCACGTGGGAGATCTCATGCGTTTCACGACGTTCGCCGCCGCCGCGCTGATTGCGGCCCCGCTCGCCGCCGCCCCCCTCATCGCCCAGGCCAAGCCGCTCACGGTCTGTACCGAAGCGAGCCCGGACGGCTTCGACGTGGTGCAGTACAACTCGCTCGTCACCACCAATGCCTCGGCCGACGTGATCTTCAACACGCTGGTGTCCTACGACGAGGCGAGCAAGAAGGTGGTGCCCTCGCTGGCCGACAAGTGGGACGTCAGCGCCGACGGCCGCACCGTGACCTTCCACCTGCGCCCGAACGTGGCCTTCCAGACCACCGAGGACTTCAAGCCGACGCGCGCCCTGAACGCCGACGACGTGGTGTTCACCTTCAGCCGCATGCTCGACAACGACAATCCCTGGCACAAGGTGGCCGGCGCGAGCGGCTTCCCGCACGCGCAGTCGATGGGCCTGGTGAAGCTGGTGAAGTCGGTCTCGAAGGTGGACGAGCAGACCGTGAAGTTCGAACTGAACGAGCCGAACGCGACCTTCGTGCCGATCCTGACGATGGGCTTCGCCTCGATCTACTCGGCCGAATACGCGGACCAGCTCCTCAAGGCGGGCCGCCAGCAGGACCTCAACGCCAAGCCGGTCGGCACCGGCCCCTTCGTGCTGAAGAGCTACACCAAGGACGCGCTGATCCGCTACGAGGTGAATCCGAGCTACTGGGGCAGCAAGCCCAAGGTCGACCGCCTGATCTACGCGATCACGCCCGATGCCTCGGTGCGCGCGCAGAAGGTCAAGGCCGGCGAATGCCAGATCGCGCTGTCGCCCAAGCCGCAGGACGTGGCCGCCGCCAAGGCCGACAAGGCGCTGAAGGTGGTCGAGACGCCGGCCTTCATGACCGCCTTCGTCGCGCTCAACACCGAGCACAAGCCGCTCGACAACCCGAAGGTGCGCGAGGCGCTGAACCTCGCCTTCGATCGCGCGACCTACCTGAAGGTGGTGTTCGACAATACCGCGACGCCGGCCGTGAACCCGTATCCGCCCAACACCTGGAGCTACGCGAAGTCGATCGCGGCCTATCCCTACGATCCGGCCAAGGCCAAGCAGTTGCTGGCGCAGGCGGGCTTCCCGAACGGCTTCTCGACCACCATCTGGGTGCGCCCGACGGGCAGCGTGCTGAACCCGAACCCGAAGGCCGGCGCGGAACTGCTGCAGGCCGATTTCGCCAAGATCGGCGTGAAGGCCGAGGTCAAGGTGATCGAGTGGGGCGAGCTGATCAAGCAGGCCAAGCTCGGCCAGCATGACATGCTGTTCATGGGCTGGGCCGGCGACAACGGCGATCCGGACAACTACCTGTCGCCGCTGTTCAGCTGCAATGCGGTGAAGTCGGGCATCAACTTCGCGCGCTACTGCGATCCGCAGCTCGACAAGCTGATCGCCGACGGCAAGGAAACGCCGGACCAGGCCAAGCGCACCAAGGCCTATGAAGCCGCGCAGAAGATCATCCACGACCAGGCGCTGTGGATCCCGCTCGGCTACCCGACCGCCTCGGCGATCACGCGGCCGAACGTGAGCGGTTATCACGTCAGCCCGTTCGGGCGCCAGCACTTCGATACCGTCGCGGTGCAGTAAGCCTTCCTGCCGCTGTCGCGGGCGAGCGACGGATTCCGCCGCCTCGCTTGCCCGCTGTCTCGACCCGGCCCGCGCGCGCAATGCGCGGGGCCGCCTGCCTTCAGCCCCGCGTTCAGCCCCGCGCCGGCCGGAAGCGGAACACACCCGCCTCATCCACCTCGCGCCGCAATTCCCCCGCGTGCCAGAGCAAGTGCAGATGCGCGATCGCCTCGCCCAGCGCGAAGGTCAGCTGATGCACGTCCAGCTCGCGGCGGCGGAACATGATCGGCACCACGTCGGCGGCGCTGGCCGGCCGCTCGGCGCAGAGCTGGCGCACCTCGTCGAGCCGCGCCGCATGATGCTCGCGCAACTGCCCGATGCGGGTGCGCACGCCGCGGAACGGCTTGCCGTGCGAGGGCAACACCAGGGTGTCGGCGGCCATCGGCTCGTAGCGGCCGAGCGAGTCGAGATAGAGCTGGAGCGGGTTCGCCTCCGGCTCGAGGTCGAACACCGAGACATTGGTCGAGATGCGCGGCAGCACCATGTCGCCCGAGATCAGCAGCGCCTCGTCGGCGCAGTGCAGCGCGCAATGCTCGGGAGAATGGCCGAAGCCCGTCACCACCTGCCAGCGGCGTGCGCCGATGGTGACCGTGTCGCCCTCGCGCAGGCGCCGGTAGCGCGCCGGCACGGCGGGCACCAGGTCCGAGTAGTAGCTGTTGCGGTTGCGCAGCTTGTCGAGCTTGGCCTGGTCGGTCAGGCCGTGGCGCGCGAAGTGCTCGGCCGCGGCGGCGCCGCCCGCGTTCGAGCCGTTGCCGGCCGCCATCACCTGGCCGAACATGAATTCGCCGAGCGTCATCCACAGCCGCACCTGCCAGCGCCGGCGCTCGCCGCCCTCGCAGATCCAGTTGGCCAACCCGAGGTGGTCGGGATGGCAATGCGTGACCAGCACGCGCAGCACCGGCAGGCCATCGAGGTGCGTGTCGAATACCTGCTCCCAGTGGCGGCGGATCTCGTCCGACGAAATCCCGCAGTCGATCACGGTCCAGCCCGCCTGTCCGTCGATCTCGTCGCGCAGCAGCCACAGGTTGATGTGGTCGAGCGAGAACGGCAACGGCATGCGCAGCCAGCGCACGCCCGGCGCGACCTCCAGGAACTCGCCCGCGGCGGGCAGGGTGTCGGCGAACGGGTAGTCGAGTTGGTGTTCCAATGCGTTCATGGCGTCTCGTCGGTTCTTCATGGGCCGCCTGGCGCGGCGTGGGGGCTCTGCGATTCTAGCGCGTGCGCCGCAACATCGTCGGTGCGCCGCGCAGGGCGCGATCGCGCCCCATCGCGCCGTGGCGGCCGTCGCGCCGCATGACGCGCCGCGGCACCGCGCGGCGCACGAAAAAAGTTCGTGCCACGTTCACGCCCATATCGCACCGCTTGCCGGCAGATGCCCGATTCGTCGCCCTATGTCGCCGAACGTCGGCGATCCGGCCCCGGGCGAGGCACGGCAACACGCTCGCGAGGGCGCGGTTTCGGCGCGGCGCGGCGGTAAAATAGCGCCTCGCCCCCGCCACGAGCCCGGACGGACCATGCACCACTTCCCCAAACTGCTGTCGTCGCAAATCGGCTTCGATCTCGCCCAGGCCATGCTGGAGCATTTCGATCGCCATTACCGGACCTTCCGGGACGCGGCCATCGAGGCGAAGGCGCGGTTCGAGGCGGCCGACTGGCACGGCCTGCAGCGGCTCGGGCGCGAGCGCATCACCTCCTACGACGAGCGCGTGCGCGAATGCGTGGTCTGCCTGGAAGACGAATACGACGCGGCCGGCCTCGACGACGAGGTCTGGCAGCAGATCAAGCTCCATTACATCGGGCTCCTGACTTCGCACCTCCAGCCCGAGTGCGCGGAGACCTTCTTCAATTCGGTGTGCTGCAAGATCCTGCACCGCTCGTATTTCCACAACGACTTCATCTTCGTGCGCCCGGCGATCTCGACCGAGTACCTGGAAAACGCCGCGCCGGCCGCCAAGCCCACCTACCGCGCCTACTACCCGGCGCGCGACGGGCTGCCCGCCACGCTCGAGCGGATCGTCACGAACTTCCAGCTCGGCGTGCCCTTCGAGGATCTCTCGCGCGACACGGCCTGCCTGCTGCAGGCGATCGACGACGAGTTCGGCGCCTTCGACGAGGCCTTCAACTTCCAGATCCACGTGCTGTCCTCGCTGTTCTTCCGCAACAAGGGCGCCTGGATCGTCGGGCGCATCGTCAACGGCGAGCGCACCCTGCCCTTCGCGGTGCCGCTGCGCCATACCGGCGCCGGCACGCTCGCGCTCGACACGGTGCTGCTGCGCCGCGAGCAGTTGCAGGTGATCTTCGGCTTCTCGCATTCCTACTTCCTGGTCGACATGGACGTGCCCTCGGCCTATGTCGAGTTCCTCGGCACCCTGATGCCGGGCAAGCCGAAGGCCGAGATCTACACCTCGCTGGGCCTGCAGAAGCAGGGCAAGAACCTGTTCTATCGCGACCTGCTGCACCATCTCTCGCATTCGAGCGACCGCTTCGTGATCGCGCCCGGCATCAAGGGCATGGTGATGCTGGTGTTCACGCTGCCCTCGTTCCCCTATGTGTTCAAGGCGATCAAGGACCGCTTCCCGCCGCCCAAGGACACCACGCGCGAACGCATCATGGAGAAGTACCAGCTGGTCAAGCGCCACGACCGGCTCGGCCGCATGGCCGACACGCTCGAATACTCGAGCGTCGCGCTGCCGCTGGCGCGGCTCGACGAGACGCTGCTGCGCGAGCTGGAGAAGGAAGCGCCCTCGCTGCTCGAATACGAGGGCGACAGCGTGGTGATCCGGCATCTGTACATCGAGCGCCGCATGACGCCGCTGAACCTGTACCTGCAGCACGGCAGCGACGCCGAGATCGCGCACGGCGTGAAGGAATACGGCAACGCGGTCAAGGAGCTGATCCAGGCCAACATCTTCCCCGGCGACATGCTCTACAAGAATTTCGACGTGACGCGCCACGGCCGCGTGGTGTTCTACGACTACGACGAGATCGAGTACCTGACCGACTGCCAGGTGCGCCGCGTACCGCCGCCGCGCAACGAGGAGGATGAAATGTCGGACGAACCCTGGTACCCGGTCGGCCCGCGCGATATCTTTCCCGAAACCTACGGGCCCTTCCTGCTCGGCGATCCGCGCGTGCGCGAGGCCTTCCTCGCGCAGCATCCGGATTTCTTCGAGCCCGCGCTCTGGCAGGACAGCCAGGCGCGCGTGCTGCGCGGCGAGCTGCCCGACTTTTTCCCGTACGACCCGTCCCTGCGCTTTCGCGCGCGCTACCCGGCGCGCTACGCGCGGCCCGCCGACGCGCAGCGCGCCGCCTGAGCGCGGGACCGAACCACTGAATCCCGGTTTCACGACTTCAACCGATCAATAGTACGCAACAGACCAAATGGACCTCGCGATGAATACCAACGATCACCCGCTCGCCCACCTGTTCGAGAACAACGACGCCTGGGTCAAGCGCAAGCTCGCCGACGACCCGCAATTCTTCGAACGCCTGAAGGACCAGCAGGCGCCCGAATACCTGTGGATCGGCTGCTCCGATTCGCGCGTGCCCGCCAACCAGATCATCGGCCTGCCGCCGGGCGAGGTGTTCGTCCACCGCAACATCGCCAACGTGGTGGTGCACACCGACCTCAACTGCCTGTCGGTGCTGCAGTTCGCGGTCGACATCCTGAAGGTCAAGCACATCATGGTGGTCGGCCACTACGGCTGCTCGGGCGTGAACGCCGCGCTCACCAACCGCCGCGTCGGGCTGGCCGACAACTGGCTGCACCACGTGCAGGACGTGCGCGACAAGCACGCCGAGCTGCTGGACCAGTGGCCGGTGGGCGAGGCGCGCTACCGCCGCCTGATCGAGCTGAACGCGATCGAGCAGGTGGTCAACGTGTGCCGCACCACCATCGTCAACGATGCCTGGACGCGCGGCCAGCCGCTCACCGTGCACGGCCTGGTCTACGGCGTGCACGACGGCCGCATGCGCAACCTCGGCATGGCCGTGTCGGCCGCCGACGAGCTGGCCAGCGTCCACCAGCGCTGCGTCGAGACGCTCTCGGCCGGGCGCGCCAGCTCGAGCGACGACAACGACATGGTGGCGGCCGACGCGGCGCAGTTGGCCGACGTCGCGGAACAGGTCGCGAAAACACTCAAGGAGACGAAACATGACCAATGCTGAACATGATCCGGTAGTGATCGCCGCGGCGGCCCGCACGGCCATCGCGAGCTTCCAGGGCGCCTTCGCCACGCAAGGCGCGCCGCAGCTCGGCAGCGCGGCGATCGCCGCGGCGCTGGCGCGCTCGGGCCTGGCCGCCGAGCAGGTCGACGAGGTGGTGATGGGCTGCGTGCTGCCGGCCGGCCAGGGCCAGGCGCCGGCGCGCCAGGCCGCGCTCGGCGCGCAGCTGCCGCAGGCCACCGGCTGCACCACGGTCAACAAGATGTGCGGCTCGGGCATGCGCGCGGCGATGTTCGCGCACGACATGCTGCTGGCCGGCTCCGCCCAGGTGATCGTGGCCGGCGGCATGGAGAGCATGACCAATGCGCCCTACCTGCTGCCCAAGGCGCGCGGCGGGATGCGCATGGGCCACGGCCAGGTGCTCGACCACATGTTCCTCGACGGCCTGGAGGACGCCTACGACAAGGGCCGCCTGATGGGCAGCTTCGCCGACGAGTGCGCGGCCGAATACGGCTTCACGCGCGAGGCGCAGGATGCCTACGCGATCGAGTCGCTGGCGCGCGCGAAACGCGCCAACGAGGACGGCTCGTTCGGCTGGGAGATCGCGCCGTTGACGATCGCCGGCAGGAAGGGCGAAACCGTGGTGGCGCGCGACGAGCAGCCGTTCAGCGCCAACCCCGACAAGATCCCCACGTTGAAGCCCGCGTTCGGCCCGAACGGCACGGTGACGGCGGCCAATGCCTCGTCGATCTCCGACGGCGCCGCCGCGCTGGTGATGATGCGCGCCTCCACCGCCGAGCGCCTCGGCGCCGCGCCGCTGGCGCGGGTGGTCGGCCACAGCACCTTCGCGCAGGCCCCGGCGCGCTTCGCCACCGCGCCGGTGGGCGCCCTGCAGCGCCTGTTCGAGCGCACCGGCTGGCGGCCTTCCGACATCGACCTGTTCGAGATCAACGAGGCCTTCGCGGTGGTGGCGATGGCCGCCATGAAGGAACACGGGCTGCCGCACGAGCGCGTCAACGTCAACGGCGGCGCCTGTGCGCTGGGCCACCCGATCGGCGCCTCCGGCGCACGCATCCTGGTCACCCTGCTCGGCGCGCTGCGCGCGCGCGGCGGCAAGCGCGGCGTGGCCAGCCTCTGCATCGGCGGCGGCGAGGCCACCGCGATGGCCATCGAGCTGATCTGAGCCCACGGCGCGGCGCGCGGGCGGCGCCATTGCAGCCGCCCGCGCGCCGCGCCGCCCGCTTCAAGCAAGGAGAACGATTCGATGAAAACCGTCCTGATCGTCGGCGCCTCGCGCGGCCTCGGCAGGGAATTCGTGCGCCAGTACCGGCGCGACGGCTGGAACGTGCTGGCCACCGCGCGCGACCCGGCCTCGCTCGACGCGCTGCGCGCGCTCGGCGCGACCGCCCACGCGCTCGACGTGACCGATTCCACCCAGCTCGCCGGCTTCGGCTGGAAGCTCGACGGCGAGCGGCTCGACGCGGCGGTGGTGGTGTCGGGCGTCTACGGCCCGCGCACCCAGGGCGTGGAGACCATCGACGCGGCCGACTTCGACGCCGTGATGCACACCAACGTGCTCGGCCCGATGCAGCTGCTGCCGATCCTGCTGCCGATGGTCGAGGACGCACGGGGCGTGCTGGCCTTCGTGTCGAGCCGGATGGGCAGCACCGGCGGCATCAGCGGCACCACCGGCTGGCTGTACCGCGCCAGCAAGGCCGCCCTCAACAACGTGGTGCGCGTGGCCGCGCTGCAGACGCGCGAGGCCACCTGCCTGTCGCTGCATCCCGGCTGGGTGCGCACCGACATGGGCGGCGGCGACGCCGCGCTCGACGCCGAAACCAGCGTGACCGGCATGCGCCGCGTGCTGGCCAGGGCCGCGGCCGACCGCGCCGCCGCCAACGGCCGCTTCTTCCAGTACGACGGCGCCGAGCTGGATTGGTGAGCGCGATGAACGAACGTTCCAGCGAGGCTTCCCGCCCCACTTCGTCCACAGCCGCCGGTCGGCCGGCACTGTGCCCCTGCGGCGGCGCGCAACCGGGCCGGCGGCCCGAGCGAGCGCCGGCCTACGCGGCCTGCTGCGGCACGCTGATCGACGGCGGCACGCCGGCGCCGAACGCCTGGCAACTGATGCGTTCGCGCTACACCGCCTACGTGCTCGGCGAGACGGCCTACCTGCGCGCCACCTGGGATCCGGCCACCTGCCCGGCCGATCTCGAGGCCGGCGACGGCCCGCGCTGGCTCGGCCTCGACATCAAGCGCTTCGCCGAGCAGGACGCCGCCCACGCCGTGGTGGAGTTCGTGGCGCGCTACAAGGACGGATCTCGCGCGCACCGGCTGCACGAGACCAGCCGCTTCTCGCGCGACGAGCACGGAATCTGGCGCTATATCGACGGCAATGTAAGCGAACGCTGAGTCAACGCCACCGCGGCGGAGGAAGGGTTATTCCCGCATTGCACAAGCTGAATTTGTCGGGCTAGGATGGACCCGGTTTCAAACGAAATGGGTCGCGGGAATCGACATGGTGTTTCGCAAGGTGTTAGCAGCTTGGATGGCGGCGTCTCTGCTGTCGGCCGCCCAGGCCGGCACCTTGTCCGCTGCCGCGGCCTCCCCCGACGCGATCGCGTCGCCCGCCCCGACTTCCTCCACGGCTTCGCTGGCCGGCGCCGAACGGTTCGACTACAACGAACCGGGGCTGCCGCAGATCACGGCCGACATGAACGAGCAGATCATCCGGATCCCCGCCGATCGTGACGGTTCGGTGATGCTCGAGGCCACCGTCTTCAAGCCGAACGGCCCCGGGCCGTTCCCGCTGGTGGTATTCAACCACGGCAAGAACCCCGGCGACCTGCACGACCAGCCGCGCAGCCGGCCTGTCGCCTTCGCGCGCGAGTTCGTGCGCCGCGGTTACGCGGTGGTGGCGCCGAACCGCGAGGGTTTCGCGGGCTCGGGCGGCACCTACGTGCAGGAAGGCTGCGACGTCGAGCGCAACGGCATGGCGCAGGCGCGCGACGTGTCCGCCACGGTCGACTACATGGCGAAGCAGCCCTACGTGGACGCCAACCGCATCGTGGTGGCCGGCACCTCGCACGGCGGGCTGGTCTCGCTGGCCTACGGCACGGTCGCGGCCAAGGGCGTGAAGGGCATCATCAACTTCTCCGGCGGCCTGCGCCAGGATCTCTGCGACGGCTGGCAGAAGAACCTGGTGAGCGCCTTCGACACCTACGGCGAAAAGACCCAGGTGCCCTCGCTGTGGATGTACGGCGACAACGATTCGGTCTGGTCGCCGGCCCTGGTCGAGCGGCTGCGCGAGGCCTATGTCTCGCACGGCGCGAGCACCCTGTTCGTCGACTACGGCAGCTACAAGGACGACGCGCACCGGCTGATCGTCGATCGCGACGGCGTGCCGATCTGGTGGCCCTCGGTCAACGCCTTCCTCAGCGAGCTGCACATGCCGACCACGGTGCTCTATGCCGTGGCCTGCCCGCACATGCCTTCCGCCTCGGGTTACGCCTCGATCGACGCCGTCGACGCGGTGCCCTACCTCGACGCCGCCGGCCGCGAAGGCTACCGCCACTTCCTGAACCAGCATCCGAGCCGCGCCTTCGCGGTGTCGGCCGAAGGCGCCTGGTCCTGGGCCGAGGGCGGCGACGACCCGATGGCGCTCGCGCTCGAGAACTGCCGCAAGCAGGGCACCGGCGCCTGCCGGCTCTATGCCGTCGACAACCACGTGGTCTGGCATGCCAACGAAGGCACGGCCACGGCCGAGGCGGTCGCGCCGGCCGACGGCGCCACCCACGCGCTGGCCAGCCGCTGAGCGGCGCTTCGTAGCACCGCCTTCCTGTCGTCCATCGCGCACGCGGCGAGACCCACCGGGCCTCGCCGTTTTGCCATCTGCGTCACCGTTTCCGCTTCGCGTCCACCTTGCGCCGACCTCGCCCCGTCGCGTCCGTCGACGACACTTCGCCTGATCGCCGACGCTGCCGGGCGCCTTACGCGCGATAGCCGCATCGATCCCTACCTTTTTCACCGCGCGCCTCCCGCGCCGCTTCCGCTCGATTTCCGTCCGTCGGGTGGCGCCACTTTGCCGTCGTCATCTGCACGCTATCCCGGGCATCGCGCCCGAACCGTCGCGAGCCCCCCCAAACCTCGCGCAACTCCATGCCCAGCAAGGCTCCGTGCGTTTGTAACCGATGCTGCGCGAGGCCCGGAATCGCGCTAATCTCTGGCCCGTTTTGGTTTTGCACGCAGGCGCGTCGGTAGCCGGCGCGGGGCGCACGTCGCCCGCCGGCCGCCGCCTCGATGGACCGGCGCGGGGCCGCTGCCGCGGTTCCACCCGAATCTCGTCCGAATCCCGCCGCGCCGCGTCCCGTTCCGGAGCCGTTTTGAGCACACAACCCGACGACTGGGTTGCGCGCAGCCTGCGCGCAGTCTGGCACCCCTGTACGCAGATGAAGCACCACGAGCGCATGCCGCTCGTGCCGGTGGCGCGCGGCGCCGGCCCCTGGCTGTACGAGCGCGACGGCGCGCGCTACCTGGACGCGATCAGCTCCTGGTGGGTGAACCTGTTCGGCCATGCCAACCCGCGCATCAATGCTGCGCTGAAGGACCAGCTCGACACGCTCGAGCACGCCATGCTGGCCGGCTGCACGCACGAGCCCGCCATCGAGCTGGCCGAGCGCCTCGCCGCGCTCACGCAGCACACGCTCGGCCACGCCTTCTTCGCCTCGGACGGCGCCTCGGCCGTCGAGATCGCCCTGAAGATGAGCTTCCACGCCTGGCGCAACGCCGGCCGCGGCGAGAAGCGCGAATTCGTCTGCGTGGCGAACGGCTATCACGGCGAAACCATCGGCGCGCTCGGCGTGACCGACGTCGCGCTGTTCAAGGACGCCTACGACCCGCTGATCCGCCACGCCCACGTGGTGGCCTCGCCCGACGCGCGACAGGCCGCGCCCGGCGAGAGCGCGGCCGAGGTGGCCGCGCGCGCGCTGGCCGCGGTCGAAACGCTGTTCGCCGATCGCGCCGGCGCGATCGCCGCGCTGATCGTCGAGCCGCTGGTGCAGTGCGCGGCCGGCATGGCGATGCACGACGCGTCCTACGTGAGCGGGCTGCGCGCGCTTTGCGACCGCTACCAGGTGCACCTGATCGCCGACGAGATCGCGGTGGGCTGCGGACGCACCGGCACCTTCTTCGCCTGCGAGCAGGCCGGCGTGTGGCCCGACTTCCTGTGCCTGAGCAAGGGCATCAGCGGCGGCTACCTGCCGCTCTCGCTGGTGCTATCGCGCGACGCGATCTACCAGGCCTTCTACGACGACGACACCGCGCGCGGCTTCCTGCATTCGCATTCCTACACGGGCAATCCGCTGGCCTGCCGCGCCGCGCTCGCCACGCTCGAGCTGTTCGACAGCGACGACGTGCTGGCGGCCAATGCGCGCAAGTCGGCGCGCCTGCGCGAGGCGCTCGCGCCGCTCGCCGAGCGCGACGAGGTGCGCCACCTGCGCCAGCGCGGCACCATCCTGGCCTTCGACGTGGCGCTCGACGCCGAGCAGGCGCGCGGCTTCTCGCGCCGCTTCTTCGAGCAGGCGCTCAGGCACGAACTGCTGCTGCGCCCGATCGGCACCAGCGTCTACCTGATGCCGCCCTATGTGCTCGACGACGGCGAGATCGACTGGCTGGCCGCGCAAACGCGCGCCACGCTCGACGCCACGCTGGCGGAGGTGCGCGCATGAGCACGCCGAACCCGCCGAGCCTGCTTGCCGCGCTCGAACGCGGCCTGGCCGAGATCGACGCGCAAGGGCTGCGCCGCGTGCGCCGCACCGCCGACAGCGCCTGCGGCGCGCGCATGACGGTGGACGGCCGCGAGATCGTCAGCTTCGCCAGCAACGACTACCTGGGCCTGGCCGCGCATCCGGCGCTGGTCGAGGCCTTCGCCGAAGGCGCGCGCCGCTACGGCTCCGGCAGCGGCGGCTCGCACCTGCTGGGCGGCCATTCGCGCGCGCACGCGCGGCTCGAGGACGAGCTGGCGGAGTTCTCCGGCGGCTTCTGCGCCGCGCCGCGCGCGCTCTACTTCAGCACCGGCTACATGGCCAACCTGGCCGCGCTGACGGCGCTGACCGGCCGCGGCGCCGAGATCTTCTCCGACTCGCTGAACCATGCCTCGCTGATCGACGGCACGCGCCTGTCGCGCGCCGGGATCAGCGTCTATCCGCATGGCGACATGGACGCGCTGGCCGCGCAGCTGGCCGCCTCGACGGCCGAGACCAGGCTGATCGTGTCAGACACGGTGTTCAGCATGGACGGCACCATCGCCCCGCTGCAGCGGCTGGTGGCACTGGCCGAGGCGCATGGCGCGTGGCTGGTGATCGACGACGCGCACGGCTTCGGCCTGCTCGGCCCGCAAGGGCGCGGCGCGCCGGCCGCCTATGGCCTGCGCTCCGAGCACCTGATCTACGTCGGCACGCTCGGCAAGGCCGCCGGCGTGGCCGGCGCCTTCGTGATCGCGCACGAGACCGTGATCGAGTGGATGATCCAGCGCGCGCGCAGCTACATCTTCACCACCGCCGCCCCGCCCTCGGTGGCGCACGCCGTGTCGGCCAGCCTCGCGCTGATCGGCGGCGAGGAGGGCGAGGCGCGGCGCGCCCACCTGGCCGCGCTGATCGAGCGCACCCGCGAGATCCTGCGCAACACGCGCTGGCAGCCGATCGACTCGCGCACCGCCGTGCAGCCGCTGGTGATCGGCGAGAACGACGCGACCCTGGCCGCGATGCGGGCGATGGACCAGCACGGCCTGTGGGTGCCGGCGATCCGCCCGCCCACCGTGCCGGCCGGCACCTCGCGGCTGCGCGTGTCGCTGTCGGCCGCGCACGACTTCGACGACCTGGCCCGGCTCGAGGCCGCGCTGAGCGCCGCCGGCGCGGCGGAGGCGGCGGCATGAGCGCGTCCCCCACCGCCTCCACGTTGTCCTGCTTCGTCACCGGCACCGATACCGAAATCGGCAAGACCTTCGTGTCGGCCGCGCTGCTGCACGGCTTCGCGCGGCACGGCCTGCGCGCCGCGGCGATGAAGCCGATCGCGGCCGGCGCCGAGGAACGGGATGGCGTGCTGCACAACGAGGATGCCGACCAGCTCGACGCGGCAGCCAACGTCGCGCTGCCGCCCGCGATCCGCACGCCCTTCATGATGAAGGCGCCGGCCGCGCCGCATATCGTGGCCGCGCAGGAAGGCCTGAAGCTGGAGATCGGCACCATCCTGGCCGCGCACGCGCAAGCCTGCCGGGCAGCCGAGGTGGTGGTGGTCGAGGGCGTGGGCGGCTTTCGCGTGCCGCTCGACGACCGGCTCGACACCGCCGACCTGGCGGTGGCGCTGAAGCTGCCGGTGGTGCTGGTGGTCGGCGTGCGGCTCGGCTGCATCAACCACGCGCTGCTCACCGCCGACGCGATCGCCGCGCGCGGGCTGCGCATCGCCGGCTGGGTGGCCAACCGCGTCGACCCGGCCATGCTCTATGCCGACCAGAACATCGCCACCGTCGCGCAATGGCTCGCGCGCGAGCACGATGCGCCGCTGATCGGCGAGATCCCCCACATGACGCCGCCGCGGGCAGAGCAAGCCGCGGCGGCACTCGACATCGAACGGCTGCTGGCGGCGCTTCGCGGCGCGAACGCCGCGCGGCCCTGAACGACAACCGCTGATCCCCGACCCTACCGAGGACCCGACCATGACCCAAGCCCAAACCGTGAGCACCGACGCGAGCATCGCACCCGCAGCCGCGCCCGCAGCCGTTCCCGTGGCCGCGCCGGTATCGCCGCGCTGGCGCGTCGCCGACGTCGTCAAGCTCTACGAACTGCCCTTCAACGACCTGCTGTTCCGCGCCCAGCAGGTGCATCGCGAGCACTTCGACGCGAACGCGATCCAGCTCTCCACCCTGCTGTCGATCAAGACCGGCGGCTGCGAGGAGGATTGCGGCTACTGCTCGCAATCCTCGCATCACGAGACCGAGCTGAAGGCCAGCAAGCTGATGGACGTGAGCGCGGTGCTCGACGCCGCGCGCGCGGCCAAGGCCAACGGCGCGACGCGCTTCTGCATGGGCGCCGCCTGGCGCAGCCCGAAGGAGCGCCATATCGAGCCGCTCACCGAGATGATCCGCGGCGTGAAGGAGATGGGCCTGGAGACCTGCATGACGCTGGGCATGCTGGAGGACGAGCAGGCGCAGGCGCTCTCGGAAGCCGGCCTCGACTACTACAACCACAACCTCGACACCTCGCCCGAGTTCTACGGCCAGGTGATCTCGACGCGCACCTACCAGGACCGGCTCGACACGCTCGACCGGGTGCGCGACGCGGGCATCAACGTCTGCTGCGGCGGCATCATCGGCATGGGCGAATCGCGCCGCGAGCGCGCCGGGCTGATCACCCAGTTGGCCAACATGAACCCGTATCCGGAATCGGTGCCGATCAACAACCTGGTGGCGATCAAGGGCACGCCGCTGGAAGGCACCGCGCCGCTCGACCCGTTCGAGTTCGTGCGCACCATCGCGGTGGCGCGCATCACCATGCCCAAGGCGATGGTGCGGCTGTCGGCCGGGCGCGAGCAGCTCGACGACTCGATGCAGACGCTGTGCTTCCTGGCCGGCGCGAACTCGATGTTCTACGGCGACCAACTGCTGACCACCAGCAATCCGCAGGCGCAGAAGGATCGCGAGCTGCTGGCGCGGCTGGGAATGCGTGCCGAGTCGGCGCAGCAGATGCCGGCGGAAGCCGCGGCCGAGCCGGTGAAGTGCGCGCATGCGCCGGGGCCGGTGGCGAACTGAGCTTCGAACTGGCTTGAATGAGATCGGCGCGCCGCGGTTGGGCGCGCCGATTTTGTTTTCGGGCTTGTGGGGAATTCGTGAGGAGTTCGTTCAGCGCGCCGCGCCGGCCGCCGCGTCGAGAGTGGCGCGAACCTTCGCGACCAGGCGCGCATCGACCGGGCCCCAGGACTCGCCGCGCTCGCGCACGCCGGTGCCGAGGTGGACCGCGCGCACGCCCGTGGCGCGCACGAAATCGCCGATCGAATCGACCGTGAGGCCGGCGCCGGCCAGCACTTCGCAGCCTTGGCCCGCAGCGCGGCGCGCCAGGCGCGCGATCGTATCGCGGCCGTCGAGCGCGGAGGGATGGCCGCCCGAGGTCAGCACGGAGGTGACGGCCGGCGTCTTCAGCAGCGTCTCGAAGGCGGCGTTGAGATCGCGCGAGACGTCGAAGGCGCGATGGAAGGTGATCGGCTTGCCGCCGGCGGCCTCGACGATGCGCGCCAGCGCGGCGGCATCGATGTCGCCATGGGCGTTCAGCGCGCCGAACACGATGCCCGAGGCACCGGCGGCGACGGCCGCCTGCGTGTCGCGTTCGAGGATCGCGAGTTCCTCGGCGGTGTAGACGAAGCCGCGGCTATGCGGACGCACGATCACGTTGACGGGAATCGGCACGGCCCGCGCCACCGCCTCGATCAGGCCGATGCTCGGCGTCAGGCCGCCTTCGGCCAGCCCGGTGACGAGTTCGATGCGATCGGCGCCGGCGCGCGCGGCGGTCTGCGCGTCGGACAGCGTGGTGGCGATGACTTCGAGGAGGATGGACGGAACGGGCATGGGGCGATGGCGGCTTCCGGGGAAAGCTGCATCATAGCCGAGGTGGGATGGGGGTGTTCCGGGGCAGAGATGCCCTAATGCGGAATTGGATTTTTCTGGGGTAATCACATCACGTTGTTGTAGTCGTACATGTATTCCTCGTACTCTTCATAACTCCATACATGGCCATCCAATCTATCAACCAAAATGGCGCCACCGACTTTTTCCTCGCCCCCCACCGCTGACGACTGTCTAAATAAATAATACAACGGCGAAGCTTCAGCTTCACCGTCCGCATCGGCCAACAACGCACAATTGTTTCGCGACATACGCCCATCAAACATACACACAGAAAACATCAGCGCCGGCAACTTACAACACCACCCAAATTCACTACCAACCCGCCTCAAATTCGATTAGCAGTTACGCTTTAATAGCGAGAAATCCATCGCTCATAGATATATCACCAAAATTCTTTCTAAAAAGAGGAATTAATTCATCACAGCCCAAATAAACAACATCCTCAAGACGCTCCCCCTCAGGAGTAAACATAACGGCCCAAAAATCGATCCTGCTCAGAAAATCAATAAACCCAATCTCAAAACCATCACGCCCTTCCGCCCCCACCAAACACCACTTTTGATATTCATCCAACAGGGGACCATCGATACTCACAAACTCCAACTCTTCGCATCGAGGTCCTTCAGGGAGTCTATTTAAAATAAACCGCGTCACGGGATGCACACCAAACTCAACCCCCATCACAATTGACGATACATATCGGGATGGCGAATCAATCTCGACAATTTCATCACCCCACTGCACAGTTTTAGGAGGAAGCATTTTAAAAAAACGCATCCTATCCACTTTCAAAATCACCAATCCAAATTTGGCATTCATAAAATCAATAAATATCCAAAAAATAATTTGACAGACCTACCACCCTAAATAGGAGCACACTCACATTCATAGATATATGATCCCGGATGAAAGGAATCTGGAAAATTGACCTGCGAATTTTTTAGTCGAATCAGCGGCCGATCCAACCGCTGCGCCCTGCATCGCGCCGCCGACACCGCTACCACCCAGCCCCCTCGATCAAGCCGCCGCCCGCCACATACAGCATGGTCCGATTGCTGCCATCTTCAGCCCAGTACTTGGCCTCGTCCAGATAACCTCGCATCGCATCAAGGTCGCCGCGATCCTGCGCGGCCTTAGCCTCCTTGATCGCGTCGTCTCGCTTGCTGTCCGCGTAATCCCCGATCTTCGTGGCGACCGCCTCCCCAGCGGCCGACACCGCGTTCATCAGATCGGCTTGCTGCGCAATGGTGTTGTTCACGTCCGGCAGCTTCGACACGGCGCCATTCGTGCCGGTCGTGTCGCGGCTCAAGTTCGTCACATCTTGCGCTTGATGATTCGGGTCCGTGGCCTGGATCTGGCCGGCGCCCACGGCGCTACGCGTCGTCGAACTTGAACTGCCGCTCTCGTGCGCATAGGTTGGGGTACCGTCTCCGCCTCCTGGCACCGACGCAGTCCCATGAGAAGGATGGCTGCTGCTGGCAATGTCGCTGCTCAGCCCTTCGCTGCAACCGGTGCTCGTCGCCGTGAAATCGGAGTGATTCTGGATATCGCTGAAATTCAGCGTACCAGTCGTCAGCGAGTTCTTGCCTGGATCGGCCACACTCGAAATGACGCCACCCTTCAAATCGGTATGGCCGCTCACGTTGACATCGAATCCCCCCGTGCCCGCGACAATGCAGCTCTGCTCGTTATCGTGCCCAAACTCTTTTTTACTACGGTAGTCCGAACAACAATCGGTGAACCTATTACACGCCTTATGCTCGAATGCTCAGAGGGAAAGGATCACGCTGCGATTCCTCGCTACCGCTTCGCAAAGAAAGTCACGGAGTGTCATCAACTCTGACAGCAACGCTTCTCGCGATACGCTTGCTTTCAAAGGTTTGTGTTTGGCTGTCCAGCGATACACGAATTCAACATCACGCACGTCCAGCTCCTGCAAGGCACGCGCCCGAGCCTCTAGAGCAATAATGACTGTCTTAACCACCGACACGTCGGCCTCGTCTTCTTCATATTGATCGAACATCGTGCTGCATTTCGCATTGAAATCCGACCAGAATTTCGAAGAGAACAACCATTCAGACAGTGAGCCTGACAGGCGTAACTGACCACCTTCTTCCACTGAAAAAAGAGATTCCTGCATCCTCATGACATAGCCTTTACTTGACTGGATCAAGCGCTCGGAAACCGTTTCAATGACGAAAAATCAACCTGCCATATATCAAGCTCATAGAGTTCGCCATACTCATCCAAGTTGACGGCAACCATAATTGGCACGCCATCACTATCGATGAACTCCTTTTCGACCAGCTGCACACCAAGACGGCGAGGGCGCGCATCCGAGGTACAAAAGCGCAGCCCCCCCATTCCACCGTCGTTCATTTCTTCAACTCGAACGTTAGCAAGAGAACCTAGAAGCTCCTCCGCTCGAGGTCTCCCCGCGATCAGCGCGGTTAGCAGCGCTCTTTCATTATCCTTCAACGATCTCACTCTCACTATGCCCATTTTCATCTCGACGATGTAATTCCACCTACGTTAATCGTGCCATTCTGGAACTTGTACGAACTGTAGTTGAAGATCGCTCCATTCACAACAACCGTACCTGTGTGCTGCGCCTGCGGCAATGAAGCCCCAATATTATTGAGGTTGTCGGTAATCGCATTTTTAACTGCGCTTTCATAGTATCCACCAGGCAGTCCAAATCATAAACCAGCAGCATCTAGCATTCCCTGGGCAGTCCAAACTGCTTGAGCAGAGCGAAAATGCTTACCTTTGCCCCTGGAGCGCAATACCAGATTTCAATAATTTATTGCACAAAAAACTCAGAAATCAAAAATTCAAACGAGCAGCAAAGAACATTATTAATATGACTCATCTTAATTGCGATGCTCCTCGCAGAAACTTGATTTGTCAGTACCGAATCGGTCGCGCTCACATCCGATTCGGCGATCATCAGGTTGCCGCTGCCCGCAGTGTCATGGCTGGTCGCAACGAACCTAGCCATGTCGGTCGCTCACGTCAACAAGCCCTTCTCGGTTTCCGAGTCCTCGGATAATGCGCTCGAACTGTGACTTGACCGAAGCTGCCCTGCACCCGGATACTCGGCGGCTGCGCCAGCTCCAGCCTGATTCCAATTAATCAAATCAAACCAGAAAATTGAAATTTCAATGACAAACTATTCTCTGGCGTACGCTTCGAATACCCCCCTTTCGACTTCAAAATACAATCTTCCGCATACGGGACATCGATACACAGTTACACTCGCATCATCGATAAGATCATAAAACTCATCCCCGCTAGGTACTTTTCCGGCATCTAGCTCATCGGCAAAATTACCTACGCGAGACATTGGCACCAAGCGCCACTCGCACTCCGGCCAAACACCCGATAAATTCAGTACGTTCCCGCATTTACATGCAAACTTCGGCATCTTAGCTCCCTTGCACTGGTCGATTAAAGCGAACGATAGTTCCGTCCGATTTTTGGAAAAATAATGTGTGGATGGACTGAGCGCTTGGCTTACCCCATGTGCGATCAGCAATTGACGCCATATCAGAGTTCGAAAGATCAGCTTGAACAAGAACACCGGATGCTTGGTCAGATTTTTTTTCAATAGTTCGAACAATTGCGTTCAAGGATGTCTCGCTTCCCGGGGTGTAGACGTCCACTTGACCAACGCCACTTACTGATAGATCGGCCGTCCGTACGTTTGGTACTCCCTGAGAGGAAGCTGTAGCTTGTTGCACAACATCGTGTCCCAAGCTCGCTAAACCTTGTCCGGCACGAAGCTCATTGGCATCAGGAGTTGCTCCAGCCTCTACGGTCACATTACCCGAGCTGGTGGTACCCCCTCCCCCATCATTAAAAATCGCATGGCTCGGTGCAATCCCCTGGCCCGCCAACGCCTGCGCGGGTAACGCACCGGCTGCCGAGTTTACCAACACCGCACTCGGACTCGCACCTGGAGGAGGCCCACCCTCCATCCCAAGAACTGCGTTCGCAGCCAATGCAATACCTTGCAGGATCCTCTCCAGCGTTGATGTCCGCTTGCCACCATCACTGATACCCGCAGCCTGTTCAAGCGTATCGATATCCGTCGAACCCGAATCTCGCCACTGGTTGTACAGATTAACGTTGGCCGCCGCCGCAGCCCCCGTCGTCCCTCCCACGATCCCGCCGCCGATGCCGGCCAAGGTATTGCCCGCGAGCTTGCCCAACAGGTCCGAACCCGTCTCCGCTCCAATCGCATCGGCGATCTGCTTCGTCGTCCCGGCCAGGGAAGACGCCAGGCCCGCCCCGGCCGCGCCCTGCATCGCACTGCCGACACCGCCGCCACCCAGCCCGCCGATCAAGCCGCCACCCGCCACATGCAGCATGGTCCGATTGCTGCCGCCCTCATCCCAAGACTTGGCCTCGTCCAGATAACCCCGCATCGCATCGAGGTCGCCGCGATCCTGCGCGGCCTTGGCCTCCTTGATCGCGTCGTCTCGCTTGCTGTCCGCGTAATCGCCGATCTTCGTGGCGACCGCTTCCCCAGCGGCCGACACCGCATTCATCAGATCGGCTTGCTGCGCGATGGTGCTGTTCACGTCCGGCAGCTTCGACACCGCACCATTCGTGCCGGCCGTGTCGCGGCTCAAGTTCGCCACATCTTGCGCTTGATGATTTGCGTCCGTGACCTGGATCTGGCCGGCGCCCACGGCGCTACGCGTCGTCGAACTCGAACTGCCGCTGTCGTGCGCATAGGTCGGAATACCGCCTCCGCCTCCCGGCACCGAAGCAGTACCGTGCGAGGGATGGTTGCTGCTGCCAATGTCGCTGCTCAGCCCTTCGCTGAAACCGGTGCTCGTCGCCGTGAAATCGGAGTGATTCTGAATATCGCTGAAACTCAGCGTACCGGTCGTCAGCGAGTTCTTGCCTGGATCGGCCGCACTCGAAATGACGCCGCCCTTCAAATCGGTATTGCCGCTCACGTTGACATCGAATCCCCCCGTGCCCGCGACAATGCCGCTCTGCTCGGTGACGCCAGCGTAATCGCCATGCCCGTTGCCGTTCTGCACGCTGACACTGACGCTAGCCCCCGTCGTGCTCACGCCAAGCCCCCCCCCCACGCTGCTCTGATGCGCCGCGCTCGTCGTCACATCCTGCACGCTCGCCACATTCAGGTTCCCGCCCACGCTCGCGCTCACCTGGTTCGCATTCACGCTCGCGCCGATCAGGTTGGTGTCCCCTCCGCTCACGATGGTCGCCGAATTGCTCGCGTCGATATGCGTGTTGTTCTGCATGGCGGCATCGGAATTCCCGTCGCCGTGCGCCTTCTGCATCGAGGCGGAAACACCGACCCCGGCCGTCGAGATGGAAATCCCGATACTGCCGCCCGACGACGAATTCGTGCTGCGCGTCGAATCGGTATCCGTCGTGTTGACGAGGTTCACCTGGTTCTTGGCGACCAGCACCGCATCGGCCGCGCTCACGTCCGAGCCGGCGATCGTCAGGTTGCCGCTGCCCGCCGTCCCGTCTCCGGTCGCCACCAACGTGGCCGTGCCGCCAGCCCGCGCCGACGAGCCCTTCTGGGTCACCGAGTCCTCGGACGATGCGCTCGAACTGTGGCTCGACCCGAAGCTCACCTGCACCCCGATGCTCGGCGCCTGCGCCGTCTTCGGACCGATCCCCGCCGCCGAGCCGAGCGTGGCGATGTCGCCCGCCGCCGCAATCGCATGCAAGGCGGAAGCGCGCCCGTTGCCGTCCTCGGCCGAGCTGCGCGCGGCCTGCGTCTGGCTGATCGCATTGTTGAGCGCGTCGCCGATCGTCCCCGACAGCCCGATCGTCATGCCACTCTTGCTGATCTGCTGCGTCTGCGACTGATGCGAGGTATCCGTCGCCGCATCGATCGTGACGGTCGCGGCCGTGCCGCTCAGGTTCTGCGCGGCGATCAAGTCGCTGCCGGTCACATGCAGCGTGTCGCCGGCGCGGATCGTCAGGTTCCCCGACAACGAACCCACCGTGCTCGCATTGTTGGTGACGCTCGTCTCGTCGTCGGTGGTCGCGAGCTTGCTGCTGCCCACCGACACCGACAGGCCGCCGCCCGCCATCAGGCCGGAATGCTTCTCCGAGTAGCTGCCCGACGAGCTCATGCTGTCCTGCGACGTGGTGATGTTCACATCGTGCGCGGCAACCAGCGACACGTCGTTGGTCCCGACGATGGTGCTGCCGCGCACGTTGAGATCCTGGCCGCTGACGATCGACACCGCGTCCGCCGAGATCGTGCTGCCATCGGCCGAAGTGGTGGTGGTATTGCGCGAGCTCGAAATCGCCGTCGAGCTCACCACGCCGCTGTGCGTATGCGACTCGTGCGAATCGTCGACGTGCGTTTCGGTCACCTCGCCGATCGTCACGTTGCCGCCCGCCACGAGCTGCGCGGTGCCCTTGTCGAGCGACACCACGCTGCCGAGCACGTTGATGTCCTTGCCGGCCGCGATGGTCAGACTATCGCCGCCCTGCAGCGTGGTCGCGGTGACCGCGTCGTCGGACTTGTGCAGTGTTTCCGCGTAGCTGCGCCCGCCGCCGCTGCCCGAGCTGCTGCTGTCGACGGCCGAGGTTCCGACCGCGGCCTGCAGGTTCAGGCTGCCGCCCACCGCGATGGTCCCGCCGCCGCCGAGATTCAGGTTCGCGCCGGTCGCATCGAGGTTGCCGCCGACCACGATCGACGAAGCGCCCCCCACCTTCACGCTGCTGCCGGTATCGGTCACGAACTGCGTGTCGGATACGCCGCCCATGCGATACACGACCTTGGTCTCGCCGGTCTGCTGCACGCCCAGCGTCCAGTCGCCGCCCACGTCCAGGCCGAGCGTGCCGCCCACGTTCAGGCTGCCGGCGTTCTGCTGGAAGTTGCCGCTGGTGGTGATCGACGCGTCGCCACCCACGTTGATGCTGGCCAGTGGCCCGAGCGTGCTCGACACGCGCGTCGCGCCATTCGGGCCGGTCTGGCTCAGGGTGTTCACGGCCGAGTCGAGCACGAGGTTGCCGCCGGCCTGCAACTGCAGGCTGCCGGCATTCACCGTGGCCGAGCTCAGGTTGACGTCGCCGCTGGAGACGAGCGACATCTTTCCGCCGCTTTCCAGCGTGCCGAACGAACTGTCGATGGTCTGCGCGCGGATCGAGAAATTGTCGGACGCGCGGATCGTGCCGCTGTTGTTGACCGCCACGGCATTTTGCAGATCGATATTGGTGGCCGCGATCAAGGGGCCGTTGCCCATGTTCTCCTGGCTCGCCTGCGCGAGATACACCACCGGCACCAGCACGGTCTGACCGTCGACCACCTGGTCCTGCATGATCACGACATTGCTCGTCAACTGCGCGACCTGCTCGGGTGACAGCCCCGTGCCGGGTGCGAGGTCGAGCGCTTTCGCGAGCTGGGCGCCCGAAGTCATCAGCGCCTGGTACTCCGCCTGCGTGTCGGCATAGTTGGTCAGCACCGACTTGCCGGTCATGGCCATGATCTGGTCCTGCACCAGCTTCTGCTCGTAGAAGCCGTCGCCGAGCCGCAGTTGAACCTTGGCCGGGTCCATGCCCGCCTGCTGGAAGTAATAGTCGCTCGACAGCCACTGCTGGGCGCTGGTGAACGCCGGATTCGTCTCGACCAGGTACGGCGCCTTGGGCGCGGTCGCGACGCTGAACAGCCCGCCCTTGGGCAGGGCGATGTTGTTCAGCACGGAAGGCGCGGTGGCATTGGCCACCACCGTCTGGCTGACCGGTCCCACGCCGCCGCTCGCGACCTGGCCGCCTTGCGCCGACACTGCCGCCGCGGGCAATCCACCGGTCGTCGCGATCGCGCCGCTGGCGGCGCTGGCGCCCACCTGCACGCCGCCCGAGCCGCTGCCGATGCTCCCGCTGACCGTGCCGGCCGCCACCTGCTGGCCGGCCGGCGTGACGCCGATCGAGCCGCTGGCCGTGGAGGCGCCGATCTCCCGGCCGCTCGCGCCGCCGCCGATCTGCCCGCTCGCAGCGCCGGCCGAGATGGTCTGGCCCGACGAGCCGGCCTCGACCGAGCCGCTGGCCGCCCCGGCACCGCTGGCGATCCCACCCGCGCCGCCACCGATGGTGCCGTTCACGGCGCCGACGTCGATCGCATGCGCGGCACCGCCGGAGGCGAGCGAGCCGCTCACCGCGCCGGCGTCGACCGCGTGGCCCGATGTCGACGATCCATCGCCGACCGCGCCGCTCAGAGCGCCCGTGCCGATCGTGGTGGTGCCCCCGGCACCGGCGAGCGAACCGCTCACCGCGCCGGCCTGGACCGCAGCACCCGAGTTACCCGTGGCCACGCTCCCCTGCACCGCTCCTGCGGCAATCGTCTGGCCTGAAGAACCCGCGACGATGGATCCGCTCACGGTACCCGCATGGATGTCGCGTGCCGACGAACTGTCGTCGATCGTGCCGTCGACGGCGCTCGCCGCGATCGAGCGCCCGGGTGCGACGGCGTCGATCGAACCGCTCACGGCGCCGGCCGCCACCGTCGCGCCGCCCTGTCCGGCCGGCACCGAACCGCTCACTGTGGAGACCGCGCCCACCTGCGCGCCGGCGCCGAGCTGCAGCGCCGGCGGCGGCACCAGGCCCGCGTTGCCGGCGGTGTTGTTGATCGTCACACCCGTGCCGCTGAAGGTGCCCCCGGCCGTCAGCGTCGACTCGTAGTTGTAGCCCGCCGGCAGCTGATAGGTGCGCACGTCGGCCGGCGCGGGACAACCGCTGCCGCAGAAGGACTGGCTCCACAGGCCGCCCTTGTAGGTCCTGTAGTTGTAGGTGCCGGTATAGGTCACCTGGATCGCGGGGGCGGCCTGGCCGCGCCAGCTGTCCTGGTCGATCGAGAACGGCGACGCGAGGTTGCCGGTCGATGCCACCTGGCTCCAGTAGTTCTGCAAGGTACCGACGGACGAGGCATTCAGGTTGCCGCCGGAGACGATCTGCGATTTCGGCGTGACGTAGGTGACCAAATTCCCGACCGCCGTCCCCGTGTACGTCGTGTTCAGGTAATCACTGTTCATGCTGCCGCCATGCGGCGGCTCGATGTAGACGCCGCCGATGCTGCTCGGGTCGTGAACGTTCTCGCGACCGGTGGTACCGCTCAGGCTGATGCCGAGCGCCTGGACCCAGCCCGGATCGACCCAGCTCGTGAAGCCCGAGGTACCCATCGCGCGCCGGGTGTTCGTCACCAGGTTGGCGGCGATCTGCATGTCGCCGCCCGACTGGATCAGGCCCGACTGGTTGCGCACCAGGCCGGCGTTGTAGTAGTTGCCGTTGCCGTCCTTGCCGCCGGCGAGCACCACCCGGCCAAGGCCGTAGATCGTGGTCATCGCCGCCATGTCGCCCACGCTCGAATCGTCGCGATTCTCGATGTCGGCCGACAGCAGCTCGAGCGTGCCGGCACTGTTGGTCGCGCCGATCAGGGCGCTGGTGCCGAGGTTCGAGATCGATTGCGAGGCATTGAGCGACACGCTGCCGCCGACGATCGTGCCGCTGTTGTACAGCGTGTTCGACTGGGTGCTGAGCGTGCCGCCGGCCGCCAGCGATCCGGTGTTCCAGATCGCGCCGGCCTGGATCACCAGGTCGTGCGCACTAGCGAAGCCGATGTTGTTGCCGAAGTTGCCCGGCACGATGAAGCGCAGCACCTTGCCGGAGCTGAAGCTGTAGTCGGTGGTGATCGAGAAATCGGCCTGCTGGTTCAGGGTCAGCTCGCCGCCGGCGCTGTACACGCCGCCGCCGACGAAGTTCGCGACCAGCGAGAGGTTGTTCGACGAGCCGATCCGACCGCCGGTATTGGCGATGTTGCCGGTGGTGGTGACGCTGACCCCTTCGCTGGCATTGGCGACGTTGCCGATCAGGCCGCCGCTGTTGTCGAGCGTGCTGCCGCGCACATACAACGCGTTACCGCCGAGCTGGCCGCCCTGCGTGTTCGACAGCGCGGTGGCCATGACCTGCACGTTGCCGTTGCCGCTGATCGCGCCCATGCCCGCGACGCCGCCCGCATGCCGGTTGACGAGCTGGCTGCCGCCGTCGACCCAGGTCTGCCCGGTGCCGGTATTGGTGATCGCGCCGTCGCTGTTGTCGAGCGAGCCGGCCGTGATGCCCAGCGTGCTGTCGGCCACCGCGCCGCCCGCGCCGATCACCCCGCCCGCATTGTTCAGCGCCCCGCCCACTGCAAGACTCAGCGCCGAGCCGGAGGACACGCGCCCGCCCTGGTTGTTCAGGCCCGCCTGCAGCTGGGTGGCCAGCAGTGCCTGGGAAGCGAGCGTGCCGCCGGTGTTGTCGATGCTGGCTGCCTTCACCGACAGTTGCCCGTTGCCGACCAGATGGCCGCCGACGTTGCTGAGCTTGCCGCCGCCCGCGCCGACGTCGATCGTCGTCACGCCGGTCCCGGCGTGCGTGACGGTACCGCCGTCATTGTCGAACGAGGCCGATGCCAGCAGCAGGTTCGCGCCGTTGGTCTGGATCACGCCGCCGGCGGAATTGTCGAGCGCGCCGCTCAGCGTGAAGGCCGTATCGGCCGAGCCAAGCTGGGTCAGCGTGCCTTGCTGGTTGATCAGCGTCACCGCCGTCACGCCCAGCGTATTGGCGGCAATGCGCCCGCCGGTGTTGTCGAGCACGTCCGCCGACACCGACACGCTGTCGCCGCTGATCGTGCCGCTGCCGTTCTTCAGCGAGGCTGCGTGTGTCGTCACGCCTTGCCCGCTGAGCGTGCCCGAGCTGTTGTCGAGCAGGCCGCCGACCTGCGCATCGAGCGCCTGGCCCGCCGTGATGCTGCCGCCATTCGCCAGGGACGCGGCCTGTACCGTGTCGTTGCCCTTGGCGGCGATGGTGCCGGCGGCATTGCTCAGCGCCGCGCCGCTGGACACGGAGAGATCGGCGTTCGAGGCGAGCTGGCCGTGCGTGTTGTCGAGCGCGCCGGCCGCGGTCACGGTCAGGCCGGTGTGCCCGCCGATCGAGCCGCCGCCATTGTCGATGCCGCCGGCCGCGAGCACGGCCCGGCCGTTGCTCAGGATCGTGCCGCCATGGTTGGAGAGTGTGCCGGTGCCCTGGCCCGCGTCGATGTTCAGCGTGCCGTTGCCGGCGTGCGTGATGGTGCCGCCGTCGTTGTCGAGCGAGGCCGGCGCCAGTGTCAGATCCGTCGCGTTGGTCTGGATCAGGCCGCCGTTCGAATTGTCGAGCATGCCGCTGACGTCGAACCGCGTCGTGTCGGTGCCGAGTTGGGTCAGCAAGCCATGCGCGTTCGTCAGGTTGGCCACGGCCAGCGTCAGCGCATTGGCGGTGATGCGCCCGCCGCTGTTGTCGAACCGCGGCACCGTAAACGACAGCGCGTTGCCGCTGACCACACCGGCCGCGTTCGCGAACGCGGCGGCCTGCACGGCCACCGATTGCGCGCTGAGCACGCCGCCGCCGTTGTCGAGCAGACCGGCAACGCTCGCCTGCAGCGCCTGTCCCGAGGTGATGCTGCCGGCACTGCCGTTGCTCAACGACGCCGCCTGCACGGTACCGTTGCCGGTCGCGTCGATCACGCCGCCATCGTTACCCAGTGCCGTGCCGCTGGCGACGCTCAGGTCGGCATTCGAGACGAGCTGGCCGTGCGTGTTATCGAGCGCGCCGCTCACCGTCACGGCGAGACCGGCATGGCCGCCGATCGCGCCGCCGGCATTGGCGAGACTTGCCGCATCCAGCACCGTGAGCCCGTTGCTGACGATGCTGCCGCCGAGATTGCTGGCCATGCCAGCGCCGTTCGCCGCATCGATCGTCAGCGTGCCCTTGCCCGCATGCGTGACGGTACCGCCGTCGTTGTCGAACGAGGCCGGCGCCAGCGTCAGGTCGGTCGCATTGCTCTGGATCAGCCCGCCATTCGAGTTGTCCAGCGTGCCGCCCACGTCGATACGGGTCGACCCCGTGCCGAGCTGGGTCAGCATGCCGTGCGCATTGCTCAGGTTGGTGGCGGAAAGCGCCAGGGCATTGGCGACGATCGTGCCGCCATCATTGTCGAATTGCGGCGCTGTCAGGGACAAGGTCCCGCCGCTCAACTTGCCCCCGGCATTGCGCAGCGAAGCGGCGGAGGCCGTCAGTGCTTGCGCGCTCATCAGGCCGCCGCCGTTGTCGAGCGTGCCGCTCACGCCGGCCGTCAATTGGCCACCGGCCGTGATGCCGCCGCCGCTGCCGTTGCTCAGCGAGGCGGCCTGCACGCGGCTGTTGCCGGCCGCATCGATCACGCCCGCCGTGTTGGTCAGCGCAGCGCCGCTGCTCACGTCGAGATCGGCACTCGAGGCGAGCTGCCCGCGCGTGTTGTCGAGGGCACCCGACACGCTTGCATCGAGGCCCAGATGGCCGCCGATGGCGCCGCCCGTGTTGTCGAGGCTGCCTGCCGTCAGGGCGGTGCGGCCATTGCTGACGATGCTGCCGCCCACATTGCTGGCCGCGCCCGTGCCGCCGGCCGCGCTGATCGTCAGCGTGCCGCTGCCCGCGTGGGTGATGGTGCCGCCGTCGTTGTCGAGCGTGGCCGGCGCCAGCGTCAGGTCGGTCGCGTTGGTCTGGATCAGGCCACCATTCGCGTTGTCCAGCTTGCCGCTCACATCGAAATGGGTTGTATCGGTGCCGAGCTGGGTCAGCGTGCCGTGCTCGTTGCTCAGGTCGGTGGTGCTCAACGTGAGCCGGTTGGCGATGATCCTGCCGCCGCCGTTGTCGAGCTCGGGTACCGTGAACGACACGGCATCGGCGCTGACCAGCCCGCCGTTGTTGGCGAACGAAGCCGCGCCGGTACTCACCGATTGCGCGCTCAGCTTGCCCCCGCCGTTGTCGAAACGGCCGGCGACGTTCACCTGCAGGGCCTGCCCGGCGGTGATGCTGCCGCTACCGCCATTGCTCAGCGAGGCAGCCTGCACCTGGCCGCTGCCGGTCGCGTCGATCACGCCGCCGGCATTCGTCAGCGCGGCGCCGCTCGACACCGACAGCGCCGCATTCGAGGCGAGCTGACCCTGCGTGTTGTTCAGCGCGCCAGCGACCGTGGCTGTCAAGCCATCGTGGCCACCGATCGCGCCATGCGCGTTGTCGACGCTACCCGCCGTCAGCACGGTCCGGCCGTTGCCGACAATCGTGCCGCCCAGATTGGACACGGCACCGGCCTGGCTCGTCGCGACGCTCAGCGTGCCGCCCGTTCCCGCGTGCGTAACCGTGCCGCCGTCGTTGTCGATGGAACCCGCGGACAGGTTCATGTCCGTGCCGGCCGACTGGATCACGCCGCCGTTCGAGTTGTCGAGGCTGCCCGTCAGGCCGATCTCCGTGGTGCCGGTGCCGAGCTGCGTGATCACGCCCTGCTCGTTGGCGAGCGTGGCGGCATCGAGATTCAGCAGGCGGGTGGTGATCCTGCCCTTGCCGTTGTCGAGCGCGCCGCCCGATATCGACACGGCATCGCCGCTCACCAGGCCACCGGCGTTGCTCAGCGAGCCGGCGCCGAGCATCACGGCCTGCGCGCTGATCGTGCCGCCGTCGTTGGCGAGCGCGCCCGCGGTGTTCGCGGTGAGCGTCTGCCCGGCCGTGATGCTGCCGCCTCCATCGTTCTTCAAGGACGCGGCCTGCACCGTGCCCTTGCCGCTCGTGTCGATCACGCCCCCCGTATTGGTGAGCAGACCGCCGCCGGTCACGCCCAGATCGCCGTTCGAGGCAAGCTGGCCCCGGGTGTTGTCGAGCGCGCCGGCGATCGTCAAACCGAGGCTGCCGTGACCGCCGATGGCGCCGCCCGTATTGTCGAGCGAGCCGGCCGACAACACCGCCTGGCCGTTGCTGACGATCTTCCCGCCGAGGTTCGAGACGCTGCCCGCCCCCTTGCCGCTGGTGATCGTCAACGTGCCGGTGCCGGCATGCGTGATGGTGCCGCCATCATTGTCCAGCGAGGCCGGTGCGAGCGTGAAGTCGGTGCTGTTGGTCTGCAGCAGGCCGCCGTTCGCATTGTCGAGCGTGCCGCCGACGTTCAGCGCGATCGCTCCGCTGCCGAGCTGGGTGATCGACCCTTGTTCGTTGACGAGATCGGTCGCCGTCAATGTCAGTGTGTTGGTCGTGACCTTGCCGCCGCGATTGTCGAGCCGCGGCGCGCTCAAGAACACCGCGTTGCCGCTGATCACGCCGCCGGCGTTCTTCAGCACCGCGCCCTGCGCCGATACGGTGTTCGCGCTGAGGGTGCCGCCGCCGTTGTCGAGCGCGCCCGAGCTGCTCGCCGTCAGGTTCTGCCCGGCCGTGATGCTGCCGCCCGCGGCATTGGTCAGGGAGGCGGCCTGCACGACGGCGGAACCGCCGGCATCGATCGCGCCGCCGGCATTGTTCAAGGCATCGCCGCTCGTGATGCCGAGATCCGCATTCGATGCGATCTGGCCGCGTGTGTTGTTCAGCGCCCCCGCGAGCGTCACGTTCAGGCCGGCATGGCCGCCGATCGTGCCGCCCGTGTTGTCGAGGCTGCCGGCAGCCAGGCTGGCCTGTCCATTGCTGACGACGTGCCCGCCCACGTTGCTCGCGGTGCCGTGGCCCGAGCCCGCCCCGATGCTCAGGGTACCGCTGCCCGCATGCGTGACCGCGCCGCCGTCGTTGTCCAGCGAGGCGGCGGCGAGCGTCAGGTCCGCCCCGTTGCTCTGGATCACGCCGCCGTTCGCGTTGTCGATGAGCGCGCCGCCATCGATATGCGTCGCGCCGCTGCCGAACTGCGTGAGCGAGCCGTGCTCGTTCCACAGCGTGCCCGCCGTCACGCCGAGCTGGTTGGCCGTCACCTTGCCGTAGCTGTTGTCGAGCGACGCAGCCGATAAACCGACGGTATCGGCACTGACCAGGCCGCCGGCATTGCGCAACGTGCCGGCCGTCACGTTCACCGATTGCGCGCTCAAGGTACCACCGCCGTTGTCGAGCGTGCCGTCGATCGTGGTCGTCAGGTTCTGCCCGGCCGTGATGCTGCCCTTGCCGGTGTTCGTCAGCGAGGCGGCCTGCACGCTGCCGTTGCCGGCCGCGTCGATCACGCCGCCGTCGTTGCTCAGCGCCGCGCCGCTCGCGAGGTCGAGGTCCTGATCGGAGGCGATCTGCCCGCCCATGTTGTTCACCGCGCCCGACACGCCGGCGGACAGCCCGGCATGCGCGCCGATCGCGCCGCCGGCATTGCCGAGGCTGCCGGCCGACAGGCTCAGGCGGCCGTTGCCGACGATGGTGCCGCCGGCGTTGCTCGCGGCCCCCGAGCCCTGGCCCGCGACAATCGTCAGCGTGCCGGTGCCGACGTGCTTGATCGTGCCGGCGTCGTTGTCGAATGTGCCGGCGTCGAGCGTCAGGTCGGCGCCCTTGGCCTGGATCAGGCCACCCTGCGAGTTGTCCAGCGTGCCGGCGATGTGGAATTGCGTCGCGCCGTCGCCAAGCTGGGTCAGCGTGCCGTGCGCGTTCGTCAGGCTGGCCGCGCTCACCGCGAGCTGGTTCGCGACGATCTTGCCGCCGCTGTTGTCGAGCTGGCCGATATGGAAGGACAGCGCATTGCCGCTGATGAGCCCGCTCGCGTTGGCGAGGGCGGCGGCGGTGGTCGAAACGGCCTGGGCACTCAAGGTGCCCTGGCCGTTGTCGAGACGGCCGGCGACCGTCACCGCGAGCTGGCCGCCCGCCGTCACGCTGCCACCGGCATTGCCCAGGTTCGCGGCCTGCACCGAAACATCGCCGGCCGCGTCGATCGTGCCGCCGGCATTCGTCAGCCCGGCGCCGCTGGTCAACGTCAGGCCGGCATTGGCGGCGATCTGCCCGCCGGTGTTGTCGACGGCACCGCCGAACGACGCGGCGATGCCTGCGTGCGCGCCGATCGCGCCGCCCATGTTGTCGAGGCCGGCGCCCGCCAGCACCTCGTCGCCGTTGCTGGCGATGCGTCCGCCCGCGTTGTCGAGCGCGCCGCTGCCGGTGTCGATGCTCAGCGTGCCGGTGCCCGCGTGCGCGATCGAACCGCCGCGATTGTCGAGCGCGCCGCTCGTGATCCTCGCGTCGCTGCCCTTGGTCTGGATCAGGCCGCCGTGGGTGTTGTCGAGCGCGCCGTCGACGGCAAGCGTGGTGGTGCCGGTTCCCAGCTGCGTGAGCGAACCCTGCTGGTTGACCAGGCTCGCCGCCCTCAGGTCGAGCTGGTTCGCGGTGACGGTGCCGCCGCCGTTGTCGAACTGCTGCGCCACGCCGAACCCCAGCGTGTCGCCGCTGATGCTGCCGCCGGCATTGCGCAGCGCGGCGGCCGTGGTCTGCATCACGGCCGCATCGAGCTTGCCGCCGCTGTTGTCGAGCAACCCCGCGATGCTGGTGTCCAGCGCCTGCCCGGCGCGGACGCTGCCGCCGCCATTGCCCAGCGAGGCCGCTTGGAGCGTGCCCTTGCCCGCTGCGTCGATCACGCCGCCCGCATTGTTCAGCGCGCCGCCGCTGGCGATGCCCAGGTCGGCATTCGAGGCCAGTTCGCCGCGCGTGTTGTCCAGCGTGCCGGCCACCGTGGCGGCCAGCCCCGCGAGGCCGTCGATCGCGCCGCCGGTGTTGTCGACGGAAGCGGCCGTCAAGACGATGCCGCCGTTCCCGGCGATGCTGCCGCCCAGGTTGCTCGCCGCGCCGGCATCGAGCGTCAGCGTGCCGTTGCCGGAATGCGCGATCGTGCCGCCATCGTTATCGAGAGAACCGGCGCTCAAGGCCGCCTGGTCCCCGTTGGCGTGGATCACGCCGCTGTTCGAGTTGTCGAGCACACCCCGCGCGGTCACGGCCAGGCTGGCCGTCGAGCCCTTGCCGAGCTGGGTGATCGAGCCCTGCCGGTTGCTCAGGTCGGTCGCATCGAGCCGCAACTGGTTCGCGGTGATCTGGCCGCCGCTGTTGTCGAGCCGCGCCGCCGTCATCGACAGCGTCTGCGCGCTCACTGCCCCGCCGGCATTCGAGAACGCCGCGGCCGTGGCCGACAGCGCCTGCGCGCCGAGCTTGCCGCCATCATTGTCGAGATTGCCGCCGACGCTGGCCGTCAGCGCCTGGCCGGCCGTGATGCTGCCGCCCGCATCGTTCCTCAGCGAGGCCGCTTGCACCGCGGCGCTGCCGGTCGCGTCGATCACGCCGCCCGTATCGGTCAGCAGGTCGCCGCTGGTCACGCTCAGGTCGGCATTCGAGGCGAGCCTGCCGCGCGTGTTGTCGAGCGCGCCCGCCACCGTCGCGACCAGGCCCGCATGACCGCCGATCGAGCCGCCCGTGTCGTCGAGCCGCCCCGCTGAAAGCAGGACCTGCCCATTGCTCGTGATCGTGCCGCCCACGTTCGTCATCGACCCGGTGCCCCGGGCCGCGTCGATCGTCAGCGTACCCGTGCCGGCGTGCGTGAGCGTGCCGCCGTCGTTGGCGAAGCTGGCCGGCGCCAAGGCCAGGTCGACGGCATTCGCCTGGATTCGGCCTCCATTGGTGTTGTCGATCGCCCCGCTCACGTTCAGGCTCGCGTCCGTGGCCCCCGTGCCGAGCTGAGCGATGCTGCCCTGCTGGTTCGTCAGATTGCCCGCCGTGAGCGTCAGACGGTTCGCGGTGATGGTGCCGCCGCTATTGTCGAACTGCGGCGCCGAAAGCGTCGCCGTGTCTGCGCTGATCACGCCGCCCGCGTTCGCGAGCGCAGCCGCGGATGCCGTCAGCGCCTGCGCGCCGAGCTTGCCACCGCCATTGTCGAGCGTGCCGACGATCGCGGCCGTGAGACTGCCGCCCGCGCTCAGGCTGCCACCCTGGTTGCTCAGGGATGCCGCCCGCACGGCAGCGCCCCCTCCCGCGTCGAGCGTGCCGTCGAGGTTGCGCAGCGCGCCGCCGCTCGTGACGCCGAGGTCCGCGTTCGAGGCCAGCTCGCCGCGCGTGTTGTCGAGGTCGCCCGCGGTCGTCACGCCAAGGCCGGCATGGCCGCCGATCGAGCCGCCGGTATTGTCGAGCGTGCCGGCCGACAGCGTGGTCGTGCCGTTGCTGACAATCGAGCCGCCGACGTTGGTGGCCCGGCCCGTGCCGCCGCCGCTCGTGATCGCGAGCGCGCCGTTGCCGGCATGTTCGATCGTGCCGCCGTCGTTGTGGAGCGTCGCCGGGGCCAGCATCAGGTCGGCCGCGTTGGCCTGGATGCGCCCGCCCGAATTGTCGAGCGTGCCCGCGATATCCAGGCTCGCATCGGTCGCTCCGGTGCCGAGCTGCAAAATCGAGCCCTGCGCATTGCTCAGGTCGCTCGCGTGCAGCGCGAGCCGGTTCGCCGTGATGGTGCCGCCATCGTTGTCGAGCGAGGCGGCGTTCAGCGTCAGCCGGTCGCCGCTGATCACGCCCTGTGCATCAAGCAGCGCGTTCGACGTGAGCGTGAGGGTCTGTCCGTTGAGATTGCCGTGCCCGTTGTCGAGCGTGCCGGCCACCTGCAGGTCGAGCTGCGTCGCCGAGGCGATCGTGCCGCCGTTGGTCAGCGACGCCGCGTTCACCGTCCCCTGGCCGCCAGCGCGAATCGATCCGTCGAGATTGCTCAGCGTGGCGCCGCTCGACACGAGCAGGTCGGCATCCGAACTCAGCGTGCCGCGCGTGTCGTCCAGCGCGCCGGCAACATCCACGCGCAGGCCGGCGTGACCGCCGATCGAGCCGCCCGTGTTGTCGAGACCGCCCGCCGACAGTTGCACCTCGCCATTGCCGACGATCGTGCCGCTCTGGTTCGTGACGGCGCCGGTGCCGGCGCCAGCCGCGATCGCCAGCGTGCCCGAACCCGCGTGCCGGATCGTGCCGCCGTCGTTGTCGAGCGAGGCGGGCGCGAGCGCCATGCCCGAGGCGTTGGCCTGGATCAGACCGCCGTTCGAATTGTCGAGCCTGCCGCTCACCTGGATGCCGGCATCGGCATCGTCGCTGCCGAGCTGGGTGATCGAACCCTGCCCGTTGCTCACATCGGTCGCCGCGACATGGAGATGATTCGCGGTGATCGACCCGCCGCCATTATCGAGCTGCGGTGTCGTCAACGCGACGCTGTCCGCGCTGATCGAGCCGCCGGCATTACGCAACGCGGCCGCCGAGACGGTGATCGCCTGCGCTTTCAGCTGCCCGTTGCCGTCGTCGAGCAGCCCCGCGATGGCGGTATCTAGATGCTGGCCCGCCGTGATGCCGCCGCCATTCGCCAGCGACGCGGCATGCAGGCCGATATCGCCGCTCGCATCGATGGCGCCGCCGAGGTTGGTCAGCGCGCCGCCGCTGGACAGCGTGAGGTCGAGACTCGATGCCAGGCGTCCGCGCGTATTGTCGAGCGTGTCGGCAACCGCGACGTCGAGCCCGGCATGGCCGCCGAGCGAGCCGCCGGTATTGTCGAGTGCGCCCGCCGATACCTGGGTGCGGCCGTTGCTGACGATCGAGCCGCCCTGGTTGCCGATCTGCCCCGTACCGTTGTCGGCCGAGATGGTGAGCGTGCCGTCGCCGGCATGCTCGATCGTGCCGCCATGATTGTCCAGACTCGCGGGTGCGAGCCGCAGGTCGCCGGCATTGGCCTCGATATGGCCGCCGTTCGAATTGTCGAGCGTTCCGCTCACGTTCACGAAGGCGTCCGACGCGCCCTTGCCGAGCTGCGAGATCGAACCCTGCGCATTGTTCAGGTTGGTGGCGTCGAGGCCGAGCCGATTCGCGGTGATCGTGCCGAGGTGGTTGTCGAATTGCGCGGCGCCGAGCGTCACGCCGTCGCCATTGATCGTGCCGCCCGCATTGCGCAAGGCGGCGGCGGAAGCCGTCAGCGTCTGCGCGTTGAGCGTGCCCCCGTCGTTGTCGAGCAGGCCGGCCGTCTGTACCGCCAAGATATGTCCGGCCGTCGCGCTGCCGCTATTGCTCAGCGAGGCTGCCTGCACCGTGGCGTCATGGGCCGCCGCGATCGTGCCGCCTGAATTGTTCAGCGCGGCGCCGACGACGATCGACAGGTCGAGGTTCGATGCCAGCTTGCCCTGCGTATTGTCCAGTTCGCCGGCGAGCTGGGCCGTCAGCCCCGTCTGCGCGCTGATGGTGCCACGCGTGTTGTCGAGACGGCCGGCCGCCAGCGCGATCTGCCCGTTGCTGGCGATCGAGCCACCGAGGTTGCTGAAGCCGCCCGCGCCGCCGCCGGCATCGAGGCCGAGCGTCCCCGCCCCGGCATGCGTGATGGTGCCGCCGTCGTTGTCGAGGTTCGCCGGCGCCAGGCTGAGGTCCGTGCTGTCCGCCTGGATCAGGCCGCCGTTGGCGTTGTCGAGGGTGCCGCTCACGTCGATGCGCGTCGTGCCCGGGCCGACCTGCATCAGCGTGCCGTGCTCGTTGAGCAGGTCCGTCGCTGCCAGGCTCAGCGTATTGGCGCTGATGCGCCCGCCGCTGTTGTCGAGCCGCGGCGCCGTGAGCGACACCTCGGCCGCGCTGATCACGCCGGCGGCATTGCCCAGCGACGCCGCGTGGGCCGCGAGCGTGGCCGCGTTCAGCGAACCGCCGCTATTGTCGAGCGCTCCCGCCACCGTCAGGTCGAGATGGACGGCGGCCGTCACAGTACCGCTGTTGAGCAGCGCGCCGGCCTGCACCACGGCGTTGCCGTTGCTGCCGATCAGGCCGCCTGCCTCGCCTTGGGCGGTGGTGCCCGCGCTGCTCGAGATCCGTCCGCTGGCACGCAGGCTCAGGTCGCCGTCGCGCTGGGCGACGATACGGCCGGCCGCGTTGCTAACGTCGGCTGCCGAGACGTCGAGCGCGCCGCCTGCCTCGACGCGGCCGGCCGTATTGTCGAGGTCGCCTTGCGAGACGATCTGGAGCGCACCCGCCGCCGTGATCGAGCCGGAGGCATTCACGATGCCCGCGGCCGAGATCGTCGCCTGGCCGTTGGTCGCGATGCCACCGCGCGTGTCGTCGAGCGCGCCGCTTCGCAGGCTCAGCGTCCCGCTGCCGGCCTGACTGATCCGGCCATCGACATTGCCGAGGCTACCGGCCTGGATCGCTAGCGCCTGCGCATTGGTGGCGATGGTTCCGCCGCCATTGTCGAAGGCGCCTGCCGCGCTCAGCGCGGTGTCGCCCGCGCCGCTCTGGCTCAGCACGCCACCGCGATTCGACAGCGTGCCTGCATGGATCGTGAGCTGGCTCGCGGCGACGTGCCCCTGGTCGTTGGAGAAGGCGCCGGCCGCGTTCGCGATCAGGGCTCCGTTCGCATTCAGTGTCGAACCGGCAAGGCCGAGCCCGCCGCCGTCGCCAGCCGCGCCCGTCGCGCTCAGCGTCGCATTGCCGGTGACGGCGGTTTGCGCGCCGCGCAGGTCGAGACTGCTGCCCGTCATGACGAGATCGCCGCCCGCCGTCTGATGGCCCGTGGTGCTCGCCTCGCCCGCGGCAGTGATGGACAGCGTGCCCTTGCCGGTCACGTTGCCATTCGTGTCGACGCCCGCGCCGAGCGTCCCGCTGGATTCCACGCTGCCCGCCGTCACGACGGTATTGCCGAGCGCGGCGATGGTGCCGGTGTTGCCGATCTTGCCCTGGCTGTTCACCGTCACGTCCTGCACGGCATAGACGCTGCCGCTGTTCGCGACGCCGCCGACGGCGTCGATCGCCAGCCTGCCGCTCGCGCTGGTGGTACCCGACAGCGTGACCTGGCCCTGACTGTTGACCACCACGTCGCCAGCCTGCGAAGCGATCGTGCCGGCGCTGTTCACGCCGACGCCGGTCTCGGTGCCGACCAGCCGGATCTTGCCGGCATACATGCCGCCCAGTTGCGAGACGTCGATCGCGATTGTCGGGCTGCCGCCATCCGCGCCCAGCGACTGCGCGCCGAGATCGTCATGGCGCACGTCGTTGTTGCCGGCCACCACGTTGAGCGACTGCGCCGCCCAGACCTTGCCGTTGATCGCGACGCTGCGTGCGATCAGGTCGACCTGATCGACCGTGCTGCCGTCGAGCCCGGCCTGGCCGATCTGGATCTGTCCGCCCGTCACATGGAAGGCATCGAGGCTACCGGTGCCGCCGAATACCGGTGTGCCGGTCGTCAGGATGCCGCGGCTCGTGTTGATGAAGCCGCAGCCGTTGCAGAAGATCCCGGCCGGATTGGCGACCACCACCTCGGCCTTCTGGCCCGCCACTTCGGTATAACCGAGCAGTTGGCTGGCACTGCCGCCGATCACCTGATTGACGATCACGCGCGCGCTGCCCGACACGAGGTTGGGGTTGCCCGCCACCAGCCCGGCCTGCTGCGTCTGCACCGTGCCCTGCGAGTTGTTGAGGATCAGCCCCTGCGCGCCGACGTTGTATTGCGTGTAGGCGTTGTTCGACACGCCCGCGGCGTTCGGCGTGGAGATCTGCACGATCGGCAGGCCGTTGGCCGTCACGCCGACCAGCGGCTTGCTGCCCGCCGCGCCCGGCGCGGCGACCACCTGCGCATCGACCGGCACCGCTTGCATGCCGAGCGCGCAGAGCACCGCGAAGGCGAGATGGCGCATCGACAGCATGTCGACGAAGGTCCAGTTCGCGCGCGCGCCGCCGGCGCGCCGCGTCACGCCGGCCGAGCGCCCCTTGCCGGAACCGGTGACGGTTTCTTCCACGACCATCCAGAGGCCGCGAGCCGCATTGAAGATGACACGATGGATATGCTTGTTCATAGCAGGAAACTCAGGCTGAAGCCCGCAACCGGCCAGCGGTTCGGGAAGCCGGCGGGCTGATGGAGCGGGCCGCCGAGGAAGACGTCGTAGCTGACGTGCTGGAGAAGACTGCCGCGCAGGCCGATCACGGCGCCGATCAGGTGGCGGCCGAGCAGGTTGGCGGTTTCATGGCCGAACACCTCGCCGCCATCGAGGCCGAGGTAGATCGCCTGGCCGAAACGCGGCAGGGGCAGTTCGAGCTCGTTGCGCACGAACACGCCTTTTTCGGCGGCCAGCATGGTGTTGCCGTCGAAACCCCGGACCGTGTAGCGGCTGCCGATCGAGAAGAATTCGGTCGGATAGAGCGCATTGCCGGTGTTCTGCGCGCGCACCGTGAGCGAGTAGCGCAGCGGAGTGGACGCGACCGCGAACGGCACGTTCAGCGTCGCGTCGAGCGTCTCCATCCGGTAGTAGTAGGTCGGCGTGCCGCCCGCCGAGGGTGGCAGGTCGGCTTGCGCGCCGAACCAGGGCACGCCCCATCGATAAGCGATGGTGCTGTCGAGCTGCGCGGCCCCCAGGTAGTGCTTGTGCTCCCAGCCGATCTCCGCGTAGCTGTTGTCGCGATGCTGGACGTCGATCGCGGTGCCGTCGATGAAGGCCTCGCTGAAGCGCTTGCCGACGCGGAACTCGACCATGTTCTTCTGCACCTGGTTGCGGTAGAACTGGTATTCCGCCTTCAGGTCGAAGGTCTTCGACTTGCCGCTCGACACGAGCGTGGTAAAGGCGCCGGCGATCTGCTGGTGGTAATCGTATTCGCTGGCGGTCGCGGTGAAGGTCCAGTTGCCCCAGGGAATCGCGTAGTAGGCGCTCGCCCCATGCGTGCCGTACTTGCTCTCGTGCCCGTTGATGTCGTGGGTATAGCCGATGTTGAGCAGGTCGGACAGGCCGAGCGGGTTGTCGATCGAGAGGCTCACGCTGCCCTGCAGGGTGCCGGTCGTCTTGAAACCGCTGTCGTCGGCACCGAGCGTGAGCGACCACGGCTTGGCGCGCTTGACCGCGATCACCACGTCGCTTTCGCCGGCCGAGGCGCCGGGCACGATCTGCATGTCGACGTCCTGGTTCGGCACGCGCTTCATCTGCTCGAGCCCCTGCTCGAGCTTGCGCAGGTTCAACAGATCGCCGGGCCCGGTCGGGAAGGCATTGCGCCAGGTGCCGTAGGTTTTCGGATCGGCGAACCGGATCGCGCCGATCACGCCCGGAATCAATTGCAGCCGCAACTTGCCGCTCGAGAGATCCTGAGGGCCGATCAACACGCGCGTGGTCGAATAGCCGCGCGCGATCAGCAATGCCATCACGCGATGCACGAGCAGGTTGAGCCCGTTCGTGCCGATGCATTGCCCGCGATAGCGCTGCAGGTAGTCGTTCGCGAACATCAGCTCGCCAGGGAACAGCGGATTCGGCAGCAAGGCCCGCGCGCCCGCGGCCTCGACATCCTCGGCGAGGCCGCGCGGCACTTCCAGTGCCAGTTCGTCGATCCGGAAGCAGGGCGATTCGTCGGGCAGCTTGCCATCATCGAGGGCGGCCCGCTCGGCCGGCTGCAGGGCGACGTTCGGCGCATTCGCGGCACGCTCACGTTCGATCGCCTGCTCCTGCGCGCGGCGCCGCTGCTCCTGTTCGGCGAGCGGATCGCTGGACTGCGCCGACGCGAGCGCGAGATGCAGCGCTGCCCATATCGCACCGGCAAACGACACGAGCCGGCGCGACATGCCCCGATGCGCGCGACGCCCGGCCCAGGCATCACGCGTGCGCTTGAGTGACCGGCATTGCCGGTCAATGTTGTTGTTCATTGTGCTGGTCTTTGCCCGGCACGCTCGACTCTCATCGTGCCGGTGCTGCGAATCGATTATCTCGATCCGCTTGTTATCGAATGCTGTCTCGCCTGCGTCCCCGGACGCCGCGCCCCGTATCTCGTGACTCGCGGTTCATCCACGATGTAACGAGCGGCAACATTCAACACGCTCGAAACGTAATGAGCAAGCCTGTCTCGAACGCGCCGAATGGCACCCTGCATGGCACGACATTACGTTTTCTTTTCATCCCTCATGAGACCATCGGTCTCGCCTGCTCAGGCTTTTGGAGAATTTTTCCTAATTTTTCATTACTTGATTTGTCGATCGTAAATCTTTATTTAATGGTTTTATTTTCAAGATTTCCCGATTCGACATCGTCCCACCCATATCACTTACGGCGATTTTTGATCATTCCGACAGCATTCCTGGAAAACGATAGCGGAATTTTATTTCGCCTTTTCGTTTTCCTCGCCGTCGTTGTCGCCACCGTCAAACTTTCTTAATTTTTACAAAATACCTTCAATTTACGAGCAATCGTGTCACCCATCCTTGTCGCTCGGCCGCAACATCGGGTAAGACACGGTAACGCCCGCGCGCGAACGCGGGCGCATGCCCTGCCTCACACCACCCACTCCCCCTCCCGCCAGTCGATATCCCCGCACAGCACGCGCAGCGCATCGCCGACCCGGATCGCGATCGACAGCGTCACGCAGGGCAGCGCCTCGTTGATCGACAGGTAGGGCTTGGTCACGTGCACGCGCTGCGGTTCGGCGATCGCCGCGCGGAAATACGGGCGCCGCAGCCAGTTCGCGCCCTGCGCCTCCACCAGCGGCAGGAAGCGCGTCTCGTGCTGGGCGCGATCGGCGCGCAGCACCACGTTGCTGCCGGCCTGCCGCCCCTGGCCGTCGAGCAGGAAGCAGCGCGCCGCGTCGTCGAGCGCGAGGAAGTTCCAGCACACCTCGTCCATCGATTCGCCGGCCGCGAGCCGCTCGGCCGCGCGCTCGAAGGCACGCAGGTAGGGCGCGATACGCTGCGCGTCGCGCCGCTCGCGCGCCTCGGTCTGCAGGCGGTAGCGCTCGGTCAGCTCGCCGATGCAGGCCGAGGCCGTCACGCCGTCGGACAGCCCCGGCGCCGGCCGCCCGAAGAAATAGCCCTGCACGAAATCGGCCTCGCAGGCCAGCGCCACCTGCGCGTCGTGCTCGGTCTCGATGCCCTCGATCAGCACCAGCTTGCCGGCCTCGTGCAGCAGGGTGACCAGCCCGTGCAGGATCGCCAACTGCCCGCTGCGATGCTGGGCGTGCGAGAGCATGATGCGGTCGAGCTTGACGATGTCGGGATTGAGCTGCCAGATCCGCTCGATGTTCGAGTGCCCGGCGCCGAAATCGTCGAGCGCGATCAGGAAGCCGTGCTCGCGGAAATCGTGCACCGCGTCGGCCAGGCGTTCGAGGTCGTCGGCGCGCTGCTCCAGCACCTCCAGCACCACGCGGCGCGGCGAGATGTCGAGCCGCTTGAGGTTGGCCAGCAGCGCCGCGGCCTGGAACGGGTCGGTCAGCACGCCGGGATGCACGTTGAGGAACAGCCATTCGCGCTCGGCGCCGAGCAGCGAGAAATTCTCCAGGTGCAGGGCCTGGGCCAGCCGGTCGACCTGCATCGCCTCGCCGTGGCGCGCCGCCTCGCCGAACACGTCGAGCGGCGAGACCGGCCGATCCAGCGCGTCGTGCGCGCGCAGCAGGCCCTCGTAGCCGATCGCGCGCTGGTGCGAGAGGCTGAAGATCGGCTGGAACACGCTGGAGAGCGCCAGCTCGCGGTGGCTGGAGGCGACCCGCTCGAAACCCGAGGTGACCTCGCGCTCGAAGCGATAAGGCGAAGCCGCGCCGTGCGTCGACACCGGCGCCGGCCGTTCCTGCTGCATGGTCGTCATCATCATGCGGCGACCCTCCCGAATGCCGGCGCCGGACACGGCGCGCGACGCGTAATCGATCCGATCATCATTGCACCCTCGTTTCATTCCATCGTGTTATCAGTCAGCTACAAGCAAGCTTCGTGCTCACTGCGAGGATCGGCGAAAAAGCTTGCTGGTCGCGGCTTCTTGCCGGATCGCGGTGCCCTGTACGCACCGATTTGGTGCAACTCGGCACGACGCCCTTCGCCCGTGCGCGCTACACTCGCCCGGTCCGCCACCGTCAAGAGAGCCCCCCGTATCGATGGAAATCGTTTTCACCGTCCTCATCCTGTTGCTCGCCGTCGCGCTGTCCGGCATCGCGATCCGGCTGCTGCCCTGGCGCCCGCCCCTGCCGCTGGTGCAGATCGCGATCGGCTCCCTGCTCGCCTGGCCCAGGCTCGGCCTGCACGTGAGTTTCGATCCCGAGATCTTCATGCTGCTGTTCATCCCGCCGCTGCTGTTCGCCGACGGCTGGCGGATCCCCAAGCGCGAGCTCTACCTGCAGCGGCGCGCGATCCTGATGCTGGCCTTCGGGCTGGTGTTCATCACCGTGGTCGGCGTGGGTTATTTCGCGCACTGGCTGATCCCGGGCCTGCCGCTGCCCGTCGCCTTCGCGCTGGCCGCGGTGCTCTCGCCGACCGACGCGGTGGCGCTGTCGGGCATCGCCGGCAAGGGCCGGATTCCGGCGCAACTGACCCACATCCTCGAAGGCGAGGCGCTGATGAACGACGCCTCGGGCCTGGTCGCGCTGAAGTTCGCGATCGCCGCGGCGCTCACCGGCGTGTTCTCGCTGCGCGAGGCCTCGCTCAATTTCGTGATCGTCGCCTCGGGCGGGCTGGCGGTGGGCGCGCTGCTGGCCTGGCTGTTCAGCACGCTGTCGACGCGCTTCCTGAACGCGGCCCAGGAAGGCGATCCGGCGCCGGGCATCGTGATGACCCTGCTGATCCCGTTCGCCTCCTACCTGATCGCCGAGCACTTCGAACTGTCAGGCATCCTCTCGGCCGTGGCGGCCGGGATGATGATGAACTACACCAGCTTCTCGCGCAGCAGCACGGTGGCCGCGCGCGTGCGCGCCGAGAGCACCTGGTCGATGATCGAGTTCGTGTTCAACGGCATGGTGTTCATCATGCTGGGCCTGCAGATGCCGCAGATCATCGGCCGCGCGCTGCTGTCGGCGCATCACGAGAGCGATGCGCTGGTGGCGGCCATGATCGGCGACGTGCTGGCGATGATGGCCGCGCTCTACCTGATCCGCTTCGCCTGGGTCTGGCTGCTGCGCTGGTTCGCCAGCAAGCGCGCCGCGCGGCGCGGCATGACGGGCTCCTGGGCGGGCTTTCGCACCGTGGCGCTGATGACGGTGGGCGGCGTGCGCGGCGCCATCACGCTGGCCGGCGTGCTGTCGCTGCCGGTGGCGCTCGGCGACGGCACGCCGCTGGCCGGGCGCGACACGGCGATCTTCATCGCCTCGGGCGTGATCCTCGGCTCGCTGCTGGTGGCCGTGTTCGGCCTGCCGCTGCTGCTGCGCGGCCTGCGCACCACGCCGAACCCGCATGCGCACGAGGAACGCGCGGCACGCGCGGCCGCCGCCCAGGCCGCGATCCGCGCGATCGACGCGACCCATGACACGCTCACGGAAACGCTCGACGAAGCCGACGCGGCACGCTGCGCCGACCTGACCGCGCGCGTGATGGATCTCTACCGGCGCCGCCTGGTGAGCCTCGACGATGCCGACGACGCGGCCACGCTGCGCGCCGAGGCCAAGCAGGCCGAGAAGATGGAGCTGCAGATGAAGATCGCGGCGGTGCGCGCCGAACGCGCGGCGCTGTACCGGATGCGCGCCGAGCAGAAGATCAACGACGAGACGCTCGGCAAGCTGATGCGCGAGGTCGACCTGTCGGAGACGGCGCTGTCGACGCGCAAGAAAGGGCTGGTCTGAGGGCACGGGCCCGACGATCGACCGATCGGCGGGCAGGTGCGGCGGCGACGGCTCACGCCGGCCGCCGCCGCGCCGTTCACTTCGCTACCACCACCGGGATGCCGCGCAGCGCGCCGCCGCCCTTGATCGACTCGATGGCATGCGCGACCGCCGCGCTGGTGCTCGCCTCGACGCCGGCCGCGAGCGCCAGCGGCCGCTCGGCGCGCTTCATGGCCGCCACGCTGGCCAGCTTCACCGGCCCGTAACCGCGCACGCGGGCAGGTAGCCCCGCCAGCGCGGCCACCGCCTCGGCCACCTCGGCCGACCGCGACTGCAGCGCCGCGAAGGCGCGCGTCATCGTCACTTCGTAATCGTCGGCCAGCGCGCGCTCCATGCGCCGCTCCTCGGTGCGCCCGAACGGATCGAGCAGGCTGCCGCGCAGCGCGCGAAAGCGCGCGAGCATGCCGAGCACGGGCCACATCCAGCCGCCGAAGCTCTGCTTCCTCGGCCGCGCGCCGTCGCGGCTCCTGGCCGTGGTGGGCGGCGCCATGTGGAAGCGCAGGCGGTAGTCGCTGCCGGCGGTGCCCTCGAACTGCGCGGCCAGCGCCGCGCGGAAGCTGCCATCGCTATAGAGCCGCGCCACCTCGTATTCGTCCTTCACGGCCAGCAGGCGATAAAAGGTGGTCGCCACCGCCTCGGCCACGCGCTCGTCGCCAGTGGCGCGCGCGGCGCCGACCAGCGCGCGGTAACGCTCGACGTAGCGGCGCCCGCCATAGGCATCGAGCCGCCCGGCGCGATCCTCGACCAGCTCGTCGAGCGTGCGCGGCGCCGCCACCTGCGGCAGCGGATGCCGCGCGCTCCACAACGCGTCGAGCCCGGCCGGATCGGCGGCGGCCATGCGCCCGATCGCGAAGGCCAGCCGGTTGGCGGCCACCGCCACGCCGTTCAGCTCGATCGCGCGCATCAGCGCGGCCAGCGAGACCGGTACACGCCCCTGCTGCCAGGCGAAACCGAGCATCAGGATGTTCGCGCCGATGCTGTCGCCGAGGAACCTGGCGGCCAGCGCCTGGGCATCGCAGTCGCTCACGAAGTCCTCGCCGGCCGCGTGGCGCATCTTGTCGAGCAGCGCCTCGGCATGCAGGCTCGCGTCGGGGTCGCGCACGAAGGCGGCGTTCGGAATCCGGTGCGTGTTGACCACGATCCGCGTGCGCGCATGGCGCACCGTCTGCAGCGCCTCGGCGCTGGCGCCCACCACCATGTCGCAAGCCAGCAGCACGTCGGCCTGCTGCGTGTCGATGCGCACCTGGTTCAGCCATTCGTCGCGCGCGGCGATCCGCACGTAGGACAGCACCGAGCCGCCCTTCTGCGCGAAGCCCATGAAGTCGAGCACCGAGGCGCTCTTGCCTTCCAGGTGCGCGGCCATGCTGATCAGCGCGCCGACCGTCACCACGCCGGTGCCGCCCACGCCCGTCACCAGCATGTCGTAGGGCGCCGCGTCGAGCCGCGCGGCCGGCAGCGGCAGCGCCTCGACGCTCGCGGCCAGCGCGGCCTCGTCGAAGGCGATGCCGGCCGCCTTCTTCAGCGCCGCGCCCTCCACCGTCACGAAGCTCGGGCAGAAGCCGTTCACGCAGGAATAGTCCTTGTTGCAGGAGGATTGGTCGATGCGGCGCTTGCGGCCCAGCGGCGTCTCCACCGGCTCCACCGACAGGCAGTTCGACTGCACGCCGCAATCGCCGCAACCCTCGCAGACTGCCTCGTTGATGAAGGCGCGCCGCGCCGGGTCGGGATACTCGCCCTTCTTGCGGCGGCGACGCTTCTCGGCCGCGCAGGTCTGGTCGTAGATCAGCACCGTCACGCCGTCGGTGTCGCGCAGCTCGCGCTGCACGGCGTCGAGCTCGTCGCGGTGATGGAAGGTGGTGCCGCGCGGGAACTGGTCGCGATGGCCGTCGTATTTTTCCGGCTCGTCGGATACCACCACGAAGCGCGACACGCCCTCGGCCTCCACCTGCCGCGCGATCTGCGGCACCGACAGGCTGCCGTCGACGGGCTGGCCGCCCGTCATCGCCACCGCGTCGTTGTAGAGGATCTTGTAGGTGAGCGTGGCGCGCGCGGCCACCGCCTGGCGGATCGCCAGGATGCCTGAATGAAAGTAGGTGCCGTCGCCGAGATTCTGGAACACGTGGCGCGTGTTGGTGAACATCGCGTGCGCGGCCCAGTCGACACCCTCGCCGCCCATCTGGATCAGCCCGGTGGTGTCGCGCTCCATCCACGAGGCCATGAAGTGGCAGCCGATTCCCGCCTGCGCGATCGAGCCGTCGGGCACCTTGGTCGAGGTGTTGTGCGGGCAGCCCGAGCAGAAGTAGGGCGTGCGCTTCACCGCGTCGGCCTCGTTGGAGAGGATGTCCGGCGCGATCAGCTCGACCACGCGCTCGCGGCGGTCCAGCGCCGGGCGATGCCGCGCCAGCCAGTCGGCGAACACCGGCAGCACGCGCGAGGGCCGCAGCTCGCCGAGCGCCGAGAGCAGCGGCGCGCCCTGCGCGTCGTGCTTGCCGAGCACGCGCGGACGCGCGCCCTCGACGCGGTTGTAGAGATGGTCCTTGATCTGCTGCTCGATCACCGGGCCCTTCTCCTCGATCACCAGCACTTCCTCCAGCCCCTCGACGAAGCGCTCCAGCCGCGTGGTCTCGAGCGGGAAGGACAGGCCCACCTTGTAGATGCGCACGCCGGCCGCGTCGAGGTCGGCCACCGTCAGGTCGAGCCGCCGCAGCGCTTCCATCAGGTCGAGATGGGCCTTGCCGCAGGTCACGATGCCCACGCTCGCGCGCGGGCTCGGCGCCACCCAGCGGTCGATGCTGTTGTGCTTCGCGAAGTGGCGCACCGCGTCGAGCTTGGCCGCCAGCCGCGCCTCGATCGACAGGCTCGGCAGGTCGGGCCAGCGATTGTGCAGGCCGCCGGCCGGCGCGGCGAAGGCGGGCGGCTCGGGCCAATCGGTGACGAGCGCGTCGAGATCGACGGTCGAGCCCGATTCCACCGTCTCCGAGATCGCCTTGAAGCCGACCCAGGCGCCCGAGAAACGCGACAGCGCCCAGCCGTAGAGACCGAACTCCAGCATGTCGGCGATGTTGGAAGGATTCACCACCGGCATCTGCCAGCCGATCATCGAGAAATCGCTCTGGTGCGGCATCGAGGACGAGACGCAGCCGTGATCGTCGCCGGCCACCACCAGCACGCCGCCATGCGGGGAGGCGCCATAGGCGTTGCCGTGCTTGAGCGCGTCGCCGGCGCGATCGACGCCGGGGCCCTTGCCGTACCACATCGCGAACACGCCCTCGACGGTGCGCTCCGGGTCGGCCTCGACGCGCTGCGTGCCGAGCACCGCCGTGCCGCCCAGCTCCTCGTTGATGGCGGGCAGGAAGCGCACGCGGGCCGCGTCGAGCAGCTTCTTCGCCTTCCACATCTGCTGGTCGACCATGCCCAGCGGCGAGCCGCGGTAGCCGCTGACGAAACCGGCCGAGTCGATCGCGTGCGCGGCATCGCGCTCGCGCTGCATCAGCATCAGGCGCACCAGCGCCTGGGTGCCGGTCAGGAACACGCGACCGCGCGTGGCGGTGAGATTGTCGGCGAGGCGGTAGTCGGCGAGGGCGGGGGTGCCGTCCAGCGGCGGTCGGGCGGTCATGGGGCTTGTCTCCGGGGTTTGGGCTGCGGCTGTCTGTCGCTATCAGTTGGCACTATTTTTCGCCGCCATTAGAAGAATTGTTTTTCTGATCCTGCTCGGGATTTTTTGAATCGAGCAAGTTCCCTCGCCAATTTCACGAATTTCGAGAGAAATCTCGCGCATCTTGATCGACCGCAAATCTCCCTCGCTTCGTTTTTATATTTCAACTATTATCGAAACATGGAAACGAACCAAGCCGTCCGCGCCCTCGGGGCACTCGCCCAGGCATCCCGCCTGGGCATTTTTCGTCTGCTCGTCGAAGCCGGCCCCGTCGGCATGGCCGCCGGGCAGATCGCCGAGCAACTGGGCATCGCGCCCTCCTCGCTGTCGTTCCACATGAAGGAGCTGACGCACGCCGAACTGGTGACGGTCGAGCAGCGCGGCCGCTTCATGATCTACGCGGCCAACTATGCGCAGATGAACGCGCTGATGGGCTTCCTGACCGAGAACTGCTGCGCCGGCCAGGCCTGCGCGGCGACCGAGGCGCCCGCCTGCTGCCCGCCCTCTCCCCCTTCCTGCTGATCCCGCCCGCCATGTCCAGCTCACCCGTCACGGGGCGCGGCCCCGCCGCCGCGCCCGCCATCGGCCGCTTCGAACGCTACCTGAGCCTCTGGGTCGTGCTCTGCATCCTGGCCGGCATCGCGCTCGGCCGCCTGCTGCCCGGGCTGTTCGGGGCCGTTGGCGGCATGGAGCTGGCCCACGTCAACCTGCCGGTCGGCCTGCTGATCTGGGTGATGATCGTGCCGATGCTGATCAAGGTCGATTTCGGCGCCTTGTCGGGGCTGCGGCGCCACGCGCGCGGCATCGGCGTCACGCTGGCGGTCAACTGGCTGGTCAAGCCGTTCTCGATGGCCCTGCTGGGCTGGCTGTTCCTGCGGCAGTGCTTCGCCGCCTGGCTGCCCGCCGGGCAGCTCGACAGCTACCTGGCCGGCCTGATCCTGCTGGCCGCCGCGCCCTGCACCGCGATGGTGTTCGTGTGGAGCCGGCTGACCGGCGGCGACCCGCTGTTCACGCTGTCCCAGGTCGCGCTCAACGACGCGATCATGGTGTTCGCCTTCGCGCCGCTGGTGGGCCTGCTGCTCGGCGCGAGCGCGATCGCGGTGCCCTGGGCGACGCTGGGCGCCTCGGTGCTGCTCTACATCGTGCTGCCGGTGCTGCTGGCCCAGTTCGCCAGGAAGCGGCTGCTGGCGCGCGGCCCGGCGCGCTTCGAGGCGGCCCTGGCCGCGCTGGGGCCCTGGTCGATCGCCGCCCTGCTGGCCACCCTGGTGCTGCTGTTCGGCTTCCAGGGCGAGGCGATCCTGCGCCAGCCGCTGGTGATCGCGCTGCTCGCCGTGCCGATCCTGGTGCAGGTGCTGTTCAACGCGGGCCTCGCCTACTGGCTGAACCGCGCGCTCGGCGAGCGGCACGAGATCGCCGGCCCCTCGGCGCTGATCGGCGCCTCCAATTTCTTCGAACTGGCGGTCGCCACCGCCATCGGCCTGTTCGGCCTGCAATCGGGCGCCGCGCTCGCCACCGTGGTGGGCGTGCTGATCGAGGTGCCGGTGATGCTGCTGGTGGTGCGCGTCGTCAACCGCTCGCGCGCCTGGTACGAGCGCGCCTGACTTCCCAAGGAGAGCCTCATGAGCGAGGTCACCATCTATCACAACCCCGATTGCGGGACCTCGCGCAACACGCTCGCGATGATCCGCCACGCCGGCATCGAGCCGCGTATCGTCCACTACCTGCTCACGCCGCCCGATCGCGACACGCTGCTCGGGTTGATCGCGGCGATGGGCATCGCCCCTCGCGAATTGCTCCGCCGCAAGGACACGCCCTACGAGGCGCTCGGGCTCGATGATCCGGCCTGGCGCGACGAGCAGTTGATCGACTTCATGCTCGCGCATCCGATCCTGATCAACCGGCCGATCGTGGTCACGCCGCGCGGCACGCGGCTCTGCCGTCCTTCCGAGACGGTGCTCGAGCTGTTGCCGGCGGGCCCGCGAGGACCGTTCGCGAAGGAGGACGGCGAAGTGGTGATCGATGCGGAGGGCCGACGTGTCCGCCCCGCTTGATACCCTGCTGCCGCAATTGGACGCCGCCGCGTTTCGCGTGCCGGCGCTCGCCGAGCTGCTCGGCAAACCCGCGCCCGATCACGCGCCGCGTTTCCTGCTGCTGCACGGCTCATTGCGCGAACGCTCCTACAGCCGCCTGCTCGCGCAGGAAGCGGCGCGCCTGCTGAGCGCGATGGGCGGCGAGGTGCGGCTCTACGATCCGCATGGCCTGCCGCTGCCCGACGACGCGCCGGAAACGCATCCGAAGGTGGTCGAGCTGCGCGAGCTCGCGCAATGGTCGGAAGGCATGGTGTGGTGCTCGCCCGAGCGTCACGGCGCGATGACCGGCATCATGAAATCGCAGATCGACTGGATCCCCCTCGCGAGCGGCGCGATCCGCCCGACCCAGGGCAAGACGCTGGCGCTGATGCAGGTCAGCGGCGGCTCGCAGTCGTTCAATGCGCTCAATCAGATGCGCGTGCTCGGCCGCTGGATGCGCATGCTGACGATCCCGAACCAGTCCTCGGTGGCCAAGGCCTATCAGGAGTTCGACGAGGACGGCCGGATGAAGCCGTCTGCCTATTTCGACCGGGTGGTCGACGTGATGGAGGAGCTGATGAAGTTCACCCTGCTCACGCGCGGCGCCGGCAGCTATCTGGTGGATCGCTACAGCGAACGGCGCGAGCAGGCCGAGGCGCTGTCCAGGCGCATGAACCAGGCCAGCCTCTGAGCGATATTCCGGTCTGCCAACGAAAAAAGCGGGAACGCCTTCGCGTTCCCGCTTTTCCTTCGCGCGCCAGTCGCGAGCGCTGCGCTTACTTCCGGTCGACCACGATCCGGTCGAAGGTGCCGCCGTCGGCGAAATGCGTCTTCTGCACCTGGTCCCAGCTGCCGAACACCTGCTCGACGCTGAAGGTCTTGAGCGGCTTGAACTCGGCCGCGTGCTGCTTGAGCACGGCCGGATCGCGCGGGCGCAGGTGGTGCTGCGCGATGATCTCCTGCCCGGCCGGCGAATACAGGTAGTCGAGATAGGCCTGCGCCACCTTGCGCGTGCCCTTCTTGTCGACCACCTTGTCGACCAGCGCCACGGGCGGCTCGGCCAGGATGCTGCTGGACGGATAGACCGCGTCGAACTGCTGGCCCGAGCTGCCGCTGTCCATCAGCGCGACCTCGTTCTCGAAGGTCACCAGCACGTCGCCGATCTCGCGCTGCGTGAAGGTGGTGGTGGCGCCGCGCCCGCCCGCGTCGAGCACCGGCACGTTGCGGAAGATCGCCTTCTCGAACGCGAGCGCCTGCTCGTCGCTGGCGCCCTTGAGCTTCTGGTAGCCCCAGGCGGCCAGGTAGGCGTAGCGGCCGTTGCCCGAGGTCTTCGGGTTGGCGATCACCACCTGCACGCCGGACTTGGCCAGGTCGCTCCAATCGCGGATCTGCTTGGGATTGCCGTGGCGCACCAGGAACACCATGGTGGTCGAGTAGGGCGAGCTGTTGTCGGGCAGGCGCTTGCGCCAGTCCTTGGGCAGCAGCTGGCCACGCTCGGCGAGCAGGTCGATGTCGTTGGGCTGGTTCATGGTGACCACGTCGGCCTGCAGGCCTTGCAGCACCGACAGCGCCTGCGCGCTGGAGGCGCCGTGCGACTGGCGGATCGAGACGGTCTCGCCGGTCTTCTGCTTCCAGGCGGCGGCGAAACCGGCGTCGATATCCTTGTAGAGCTCGCGCGTCACGTCGTAGGACACGTTCAGCAACGCGGTGTCCGCGTGCGCGGCCGGCGCCGCAGCGACGATCGCCGCCGCCGCGCTCGCGATCAGCCAGCGGCCGATCCCTTGCTTCTGGTTCATCGAAACCCCTGTGTGGTTGGTCTGGTCGGCCTGTCAGCCGTTGGTAAACCTGATCGGCGATTGTAGCGAGGCGCATCGCGCGGCCCTAAGATTCAATCGTCCTTAGGTCACAACCAAAAGTCATTTGAAGGCGCGCTCGCCGCCGCGCGGGGCTGGCCGCCGGGCGCGGCGCGATGCTAAGATGGCCGCTCGTTTCCTCACGGTCCCGCCATGTCGCCCTTCGCGATTTCGCTCCTGTCGCCCTGCCAGCTTCGCGCCGCCTCGTCCGGGTCGGCCGCCGTGGCCGCGCGCGCAGCCGTGCTGAAACTGAAAAAACGACTTCTCGACTGACGGGGAGTCGCGTCCCGTCAGGCGTGAAGCCGGACGGGAATCCACCTGGGTCGCTCGACCCTGCCACTCCCCGGTCCGGCGCCCGCCGGCGGAACGTTCCCTCCATCACCACGTTCCCGACCGAGGTTTTGCATGTCCATCGATTTTTCCGGTATCTGGCTGCCGATCGTCACGCCCTTCGCGGGCGAGGCCGTCGATCACGACGCGCTCGCGCGGCTCGCCCGGCATTACGGCCAGGCCGGCATCGCCGGCTTCGTCGCCTGCGCGACCACCGGCGAGGGCGCCCTGCTCGACGCCGACGAGCAGGGCGCCGTGTTCGCCACGCTGCGCGCCGCCGTGCCGGCCGCGCCGATCGTGCTGGGGCTCTCGCACAGCGCGACGCGCGGCGCGGTGCAACGCGCGCGCGAGCTGGCCGCGCTCGCGCCCGACGGCCTGCTGGTCACGCCGCCCACCTATGTGCGGCCGACCCAGGACGGCATCCGCCGCCACTTCGAGGCGCTCGCGCAAGCCGCCGACCTGCCGCTGCTGGTCTACAACATCCCGTATCGCACCGGGGTGAACGTCGAGCTCGATACCTTGAAGGCACTGGCCGAGGACGCGCGGATCGCCGGCATCAAGGAATGCGGCGGCTCGATCGACCGGATGATGCGGCTCGTGCACGAGACGCCGCTGCGCGTGTTCTCCGGCGACGACAACCAGAACTTCGCGGCGCATTGCGTGGGCGCGCACGGCGCGATCGCGAGCTCGGCGCACCTGTTCCCGGCCCTGCACGTACGGGTGCGCGAGCGGATCCTGGCCGGCGAGCTGGCCGAGGCGCGGCGGCTCGCGGTGGCGCTGCAGCCGCTGGTGCAGGTGCTGTTCGAGGAACCGAACCCGGCGCCGGTGAAGGCCGCGCTGGCCGACGAGGGCTGGTGCGCGAACGCCTTGCGGCTGCCCTTCGTGCCGGCCGGCGAGGCGCGGGTGGAGAAGATGCGGCGCGTGATCGAGACGGTTCGGCGGACCGAGGCGGCGTTGACGGCCTGAGCCAGGCGGCGCGGCACGCTCGCGCCGGGCTTCACGCGCGCGTCGCACCGGCGGGCGATACTATGGCCCGCCCTCAACCGCCCGCGCCAAGGAGATCCGAGATGTTCCGAGCGGCTGCCCTGTCCGTCCTGTCGATCACGCTGATGCTGGCCGCCTGCAGCGACGATTCGCACCCGGCCCCGCCCGCCGATGCGGCCTCGTCGCCCTCGGCGAGCGGCGGCGAGGCCAGCGCGTTCAACGGCGGCGCCGCCTCCTCCGCGCCGGTACCGGCCTCGGGGCAACCGCCGCTGGCGCCGCCGGTGGTCCACTACCCGCCCGCGCAAGGCGCCTCGGAGGCCGAACCGCCACCCGGCGGCCCCGGCAACCCAGGCTCGGCGGTGCCGCCCGGCGGCGCGCCGAACGGCGATGCAAACGGCGACGCCGGCCCGCCCTCGGGCATCCCGCCCAGCCGCCTGCCCGATTCGGGCGCGGGCAATACGCGCTCGCGCGGCTGAAGCGCGCGAGGCACTTCGGGAATCGGCGGAACCGGCGTGTGACGGGCGGCGCGCGCGCCGCTCAGATCGCGAAGGCCGGCGCGCGCTGCGGCAGGCTCGGCGCGCGACGCTCGAGCCGCCCGCCTTCCTCGTCCTCGCGAAAGCGCTGCGGCGCCGCGCAATGGACCAGCGTATCGATGAAGTACTTGGCACGCGGCCAGGGCCCGAAGCCCGCCGCGGTATTGATATGGCCCGCGTCGCCGAGATTGACGAAGGCGCTGCCCAGATGGCGCGCCAGCTCGCGCGCGTCGGCCAGCGCCATCCAGGGATCGGTCTCGCTGCCGATCAGGATCGAGGGCACCGACAGGCGGCGCGCCTCGAAGCTGCCGGCGAAGGCGAACTTGGCCGGGCTGGCGGGCGCCACGAACAGCACGCCGGCCACGTCCGCGGCCAGGTCGCCGCGCAGCAGCGCGTGGGCCGCGGCCAGGCAGCCGAAGCTGTGCGCGGCCAGCACGAAGGGCCCGCGTTCGCGCGCCAGCGTATCGCGCACCGCATTGGCCCAGCGCGCCAGATGCGGTGCCTCCCAGTCGTCCTGCTCGATGCGCAGCGTGCGCGCGAACTGACGCTCCAGCCAGGACTGCCAGTGGGCGCCCTCGCTGCCATGCAGGCCGGGCACGGTCACGACACGCGGCGGCCACGCCGATTTGCTGCAGTTGGACATCGCATCTCCCTCGCTAGCGGTCGAACCCGGATCGATTGTCGGCCGCGTGCCGGGCCCGGCGAACCAATTTTTCCTGCTTAGCAATTTCGACGCTGCGGCGCCAGATCGCACGACGCCGTAGAATGGCCGTTTCCGCGCGACGGGGCCGGATTCCGATGTGGAATCCGATGTCGATTCCCGGCCACATGTGCGCGCGACACAAGACCGGGACGATCCCGGCGCCAGCCAGACAGCAGCCCCTTACCGTTTCGCGCGCCCGCCGCACCGGCGCGCCACGCAAGCCCGACGACGATCATGCAGATCCTGTTCCACTACATCAACGGTGATTTCGACGAATGGCAGCGCGAGCTGCGCGCGCGGCTGCCCGAAGCGACGCTGCGCGCCTGGCAGCCCGGCGACACGGCGCGCGCCGACTACGCGCTGGTGTGGCGCCCGCCCGCCGAGATGCTGGCGCCGCGCGAGGGCCTGAAGGCGGTGTTCAACCTCGGCGCCGGCGTCGACGCGCTGCTGGCCCTGGAGCGCGAGCGCCCCGGCACGCTGCCGGCCGGCGTGCCGCTGGTGCGGCTCGAGGACAGCGGCATGGCGCAGCAGATGATCGAGTACATCGCCTATGGCGCGCTGCGCTACCTGCGCCGCTTCGACGACTACGCCGCGCTGCAGCGCGAGCATCGCTGGCAGCGGCTCGACGCGCATGCGCGCCGCGACTTCGCGGTCGGCGTGCTCGGGCTCGGCGCGCTCGGCACCCCGGTGGCGCGCGCGCTGGCCGGGCTGGGCCTGACGGTGCGCGGCTTCAGCCGCGGCGCGAAATCGATCGAGGGCATCGCCTGCTTCCACGGCACGCCGCGCGCCGGCGATGCCGGCTTCGAGGCCTTCGCCGACGGCCTCAAGCTGCTGGTCAACCTGCTGCCGAGCACGCCCGATACCGAGGGCGTGCTCAACGCCGAGACCTTCCGGCGCCTCGCCCCGCACGCCTACCTGATCAACGTGGCGCGCGGCGCGCACCTGGTCGAGGCCGACCTGCTGGAGGCGCTCGCCGCCGGCCGCATCGAGGCGGCCCTGCTCGACGTGCTGCGCGAGGAACCGCTGCCGGCCGGCCATCCGTTCTGGAGCCATCCGCGCATCAGCATCACGCCGCACATCTCGGCCGATACCGAACGCGACAGCGCGCTCGCGCAGATCGCCGCGAAGATCCGCGCCTTCGAGCGCGGCGAACCGGTCGGCGGCATCGTCGACCTGGCGCGCGGCTACTGAGGGCCCGCCGAGCGCCCCGCATCACGATCCCCTGGTGCGCCACCGCCACCACCCCGCAACAAGGCGCCTACCCGCGCGCCGATGAACGATGGAGACAGCCATGACCTACCCCGCAGCCGTGAAGATCGTCGAGGTCGGACCGCGCGACGGCCTGCAGAACGAAAAGAGCTTCGTGCCGACCGAGACCAAGATCGCCCTGGTCGACCGGCTCTCGAAGGCCGGCTTCCGCAACGTCGAGGCGGCGTCCTTCGTCTCGCCGAAATGGGTGCCGCAGATGGCCGACGGCGCCGAGCTGATGGCCGGCATCGCGCGCCGCCCCGGCACGATCTACTCGGTGCTCACGCCCAACCTGAAGGGCCTGGAGAACGCGCTGGCCGCGCGCGCCGACGAGGTGGTGATCTTCGGCGCGGCCAGCGAGGCCTTCTCGCAGAAGAACATCAACTGCAGCATCGCCGAGAGCATCGCGCGCTTCGAGCCGGTGGCGCGCGCCGCCAAGGATGCCGGCGTGCGGCTGCGCGGCAGCATCTCCTGCTCGCTGGGCTGCCCCTACCAGGGCGAGGTGCCGGTGGCGGCGGTGATCGACGTGGTGGAGCGCTTCGCCGCGCTCGGCTGCGACGAGATCGACATCGCCGACACCATCGGTGTGGGCACCGCCGCGCGGACGCGCGCGCTGATGGCCGAGGTGGCGCGGGTGTTCCCGCGCGAGCGCCTGTCGGGCCACTTCCACGACACCTACGGGCAGGCGCTGGCCAACATCCACGCGGCCCTGCTCGAAGGCATCGAGATCTTCCACGCCTCGGTGGCGGGGCTCGGCGGCTGCCCCTATGCCAAGGGCGCGACCGGCAACGTCGCCACCGAGGACGTGCTGTACCTGATGCAGGGGCTCGGCATCGAGACCGGCATCGACCTGGGCGAGGTGGTCGAGGCGGGCGATTTCATCTCGCGCGCGATCGGCCGCGAGAACGCCTCGCGCGCGGGCCGCGCCCTGCTCGTCAAGCGCCGCGACGCGCAAGCGGCCTGCGCCTGAGCGCCGGCCATCCCATCCATTCACGCCGAACCGACATGCCTACCCCGACTCCGATCGACCAGCTTCCCGATTCCGCGCGCCGCGTCGCGCTGCTGCTGCGCGAGCGCGGCCACGAACACGGCGTGGTGATCCTCGACGAGACCGGCCGCACCTCGGCCGAAGCCGCCGCCGGCCTGGGCTGCCAAGTCGCGCAGATCGCCAAGTCGATCCTGTTTCGCCGCGCGAGCGACGGCGCGCCGGTGCTGGTGATCGCCAGCGGCGCGAACCGCGTCGACGAACGCAAGGTGGCCGCGCACGTGGGCGAGATCGGCCGCGCCGACGCCAAGTTCGTGCGCGACCACACCGGCTACGCGATCGGCGGCGTCTGCCCGATCGGCCATCTGGTCGAGCCGGTGACGCTGATCGACAAGGACCTGCTGGCCTTCGACAGCCTGTGGGCCGCGGCCGGTCATCCGCATGCGGTGTTCGAGCTGTCGCCGGAGGAGCTGGTGTCGCTCACGCGCGCGCCGGTGGTCGACGTCGCGCAACGCGGCGCCGCGTGAGCCTGCCTGCCGGGGCGACGGGCACGGCGGCGGCCGGCGTCGCCTCGCCCTGCACCGCGATCTGCCGGATCGAGCCCGCCACCGGCTGGTGCGCGGGCTGCGGGCGCACGCTGGAGGAGATCGCCGCCTGGCGCGATCTGGACGACGCGGGCAGGCGTGCGATCCTGGCGCGCATCGCGGCGAGCGGATTCGAGGGGCCGCCGGCCGACGCGCAGGGCTGAACGCCGCCTGGGTTCGCCGGCTGGCATCGCGTCCGAACCGCGTTTGAATTCCACCTGAATGTCGAGCGAACCCGCCCGGGTTCGCGGGGGCGCCCGTCACACTGCGCCCCGCCCCCCTCACATCCCCGGATCGCCGTCGAGCGCCGCCGCATCGCGCTGGCGGCGCGTGAACTCGTTCGCGGCCCAGTCGAGGAAGGCACGCACGCGCGGCGACAACTGCCGCCGATGCGGATAGAGCAGCCAGACCGGCATCGACGGCGGCGGCGTGCTCTCCAGCAGGGTGACGAGGCGGCCGCTGGCGAGATCGGCCTCGATATGGAAGCGCGGCATCTGCGAGATGCCGAGCCCGAGCAGGGTGCTGTCGAGATAGCTCTCGGGGCCCGTCACCGACAGCGTGTCGGGCAGCACCACGTGCCGCAGGTCCCCCTCGCTGACGAACTCCAGCGGCGTGATGCGCCCGGTCGACAAGGTGCGGATCCCCACCATCCGATGCGTGCCGGTCTCCAGCGCCTCGATGCTGTCGGGCCGCCCATGCGCCTCCAGGTAAGCCGGCGCGGCCACCGTCAGCCGCTCCAGCGTGGCGACCTTGCGCGCCACCAGTTCGGTGTCCTGCACGACGCCGTAGCGCAGCACGCAATCCACGCCCTCCTCGACCAGGTTGATGAAGCGGTCGCTCTCGCTCATCGTGATCTGCAGCTCGGGGAAACGCCTGAAGAATTCCGGCAGCGCCGGCAGCAGGAAGTGGCGCGCCAGCGTGCCCTGCACGTCGACCCTCAGCATGCCGCGCGGCTGCTTGCCGCCGAGCGCGGCCTCGGCCTCGTGCAGGTCGTCGAGGATCGACATGCAGCTGCGGTAATAGGCTTCGCCGTCCAGCGTGGGCGTGACGGTGCGCGTGGTTCGCTGCAGCAGCCGCACGCCGAGCCGGTCCTCCATCTGGCGGATCACCTGGGTCGCCGTCGAACGCGGGATGTCGGTGTCGTTGGCGGCGGCCGTGAAGCTGCGCCGCTCGACGATCCGCACGAAGAGCCGCATGGCATCGATGCTGTCCAAATCTGTCCCCGCTTGTCCGGTTCGATAGGTCGATCGCGCCGATCGATTGTTCGTGTTGATGGAATGGTGCGAGCGATTCTAACCGGATGATCAACGCGGCGCCGACGTCCATCATTCACTCAACGCCAGACACGGCGCAAACCCAACCAGGAGAAGGATCATGAGTGAATCGAACCGCAAAGTGGCCATCGTGACGGGCGCCTCGCGCGGCATCGGCGCGGCCATCGCCGAACGCCTCGCCCGCGACGGCGTCACCGTGCTCGTCAACTACCAGGGCAACGTCTCGGCCGCCGAGGCGCTGGTGCAGAAGATCACCCAGGCCGGCGGCCACGCCGTCACCGCGCAGGCCGACGTCAGCAACGCGGCGGCCGTCGCGCAGATGTTCCAGGCCGCCGAGACCGCCTTCGGCGGCGTCGACATCGTGGTCAACAACGCCGGGATCATGAAGCTCGCCAGCTTCGCCGACGCCGACGACGCGCTGTTCGACCAGACCATCGCGATCAACCTCAAGGGCGCCTTCAACACGCTGCGCGAGGCCGCGCGCCGGCTGCGCGACGGCGGGCGGATCGTCAACCTGTCGTCGAGCGTGGTCGGCCTGTACCAGCCGAACTACGGCGTCTACGCGGCCAGCAAGGCCGGCGTCGAGGCGATGACCCACGTGCTGGTCAAGGAACTGCGCGGGCGCAACATCACCGTCAACACCGTCGCGCCGGGGCCGACCGCCACCCGGTTGTTCCTCGACGGCAAGCCGCAGGAGCTGGTCGACCGGATCGCCGCGGCGGCTCCCCTCGAACGCCTGGGCACGCCGGAGGACATCGCCAACGCGGTGGCCATGCTGACCGGCCAGGACGGCGCCTGGATCAACGGTCAGACCATCCGCGTCAACGGCGGGATCATCTGAGCCCCCGCGCCTTCCATCGACGACGAACCCTCTCGCACGAACAGGACATCATCATGAACAAGACCATCCTCATCACCGGCGCCTCCAGCGGTTTCGGGCGCCTCGCCGCCGAGGCGATGGCCGCCTCGGGCCACACCGTCTATGCCTCGATGCGCGACATCGCCGGGCGCAACGCGCCGCAGGTGGCCAGCCTCGCCGAGCATGCGAAACGGCACGGCGTCGACCTGCGCAGCGTCGAGCTCGACGTGCAGTCGCAGGAATCGGTGGATCGCGCCGTCGAGCAGGTGATCGCCGAGACGGGCCGCATCGACGTGATCGTGCACAACGCCGGCCACATGGCCTTCGGCCCCGCCGAGGCCTTCACGCCGGAGCAGTACGCGCACCTGTACGACGTCAACGTGCTGAGCACGCAGCGCGTGAACCGGGCGGTGCTGCCGCATCTGCGCCGCCAGCGCGAGGGCCTGGTGATGTGGGTGTCGAGCAGCAGCGTGACGGGCGGCACGCCGCCCTACCTGTCGCCCTACTTCGCCGCCAAGGCCGCGATGGACACGGTGGCGGTGCTCTATGCGCGCGAGCTGAGCCGCTGGGGCATCGAGACCTCGATCATCGTGCCGGGCGCCTTCACCGCCGGCACCAACCACTTCGCGCATTCGGGGGTGCCGGCCGACAAGGCGGTCGAGGCCGAATACGAGGCCGGCCCCTATGCCGGCTACGGCGAGAAGATCCAGCAGGCCTTCGCCGCGATCGTGCCGGCCGACGCCGACGCGGGCCTGGTCGCCCGCGCGATGGCCGAGGTGGTCGACCTGCCCTTCGGCAAGCGCCCGTTCCGCGTGCATATCGACCCGAGCGAGGACGGCGCGGATGTCGGCTTCGCGGTGATCGACCGGCTGCGCAACGAGATGCTGCATCGGGTCGGGATGGGCGACCTGCTGGTGCCGCGGGCGCGTGCGTGAGGACGCATCGCGGACAAAATCGCGAACAAAAAAAAGCCGTTCAACCAAGAGTGTTGAACGGCGCTCAGAGTGGAATCCCGTTGACGTGATCAACGTTAAGCGCATCATACGAGCGCGCATTTTGCGTCGCATCGGGAGTTTCCCTACAGATCGAAATCTGCGCGGAAAACCCCGTTCGAGCATCGCCTTCCCGGCTTTTCGAAACGGCCGACACGTCACGAAAAGTCACGAAAACGACATCTCGCGAGCCGCCTCAGGCCGCCATCTCCCCCGCCTCGAAGAACGACAGGATCTCGTCGAGCAGCGCCTCGGGCGCCTCCTCCGGAATATAGTGCCCGCAGTCGAGCGCGCGGCCGCTGACGTCGCGCGCCACCGCCCGCCATTCCTCCAGCGGATCGAAGCAGCGCGCCACCACGCCCTCGGCGCCCCACAGCACGCGCAGCGGGCAGGCCAGCTTGGTGCCGCGCTCGAGATCGGCGCGGTCGTGCTCGAGATCGATGGTGGCCGAGGCGCGGTAGTCCTCGCACATCGCGTGCACCGCGCCGGGCTGGCGCAGCGCATGGCGATAGGCCTCGAGCGCCTCGGGCGCGAACGGCGCGAGGCCCGCCGAGCGGCCGCCCATCACGCGCTCGACATAGACGTCGGGATTCGCGCCGATCAGCGTCTCGGGCAGCGGCGCCGGCTGGATCAGGAAGAACCAGTGGAAGTAGGCGGTGGCGAAGGCGCGGTCGGTCTTCTCGTACATCGCCAGGGTGGGGGCGATGTCGAGCAGCATCATGCGCTCGACCGCGTCGCCGTGATCGAGCGCCAGCCGATGCGCGACGCGCGCGCCGCGATCGTGCGCGCAGACGCAGAAGCGCTCGTGGCCGAAGTGGCGCATCACGGCCAACTGGTCGGCGGCCATCGCGCGTTTCGAATAATTGGCGTGATCGGGCTCGCCCGGCGGCTTGGCCGAGGCGCCGTAGCCGCGCAGGTCGGTGGCGATCACGCTGAAGTGCCGCGCCAAGGCGCCTGCCACGCGATGCCAGATGCGGTGGGTCTGGGGATGGCCGTGCAGCAGCAGCAGCGGCGGTCCCGCGCCTCCCTTGACGCCGAAGATCTCGACGTCCTGCGCTGTCGTCACGGAGAACGGCACGAACTCGTCTAGCGACATGGCGATGTCTCACTGGTGGAATAGTTGTAGCCGCCATTGTAGGAGCCGGCCCCGCGCCGCCAAGCCGTGACGGGGCGCAAACCCTAGAAGCGAGGATTCATTCGATACGAACGTTCGGCTCGTGGTTCTACAATCGCACGACCGTTCGTATTAATATGCGACGACTGGCCCGCGCCGTCCCGGCCGGTCCGCGACGCGCGCGGCGCGCCGCCTCGCTACACTCATGTGGCCGCCCGCGCCTCGCGCGGGCCCAGACAGATCCAGGAGACTTCGCCATGGCCTTGCCCGCCGTCCTTCAGCGCCTGTCGCTGCCCGTCATCGCCTCGCCGATGTTCATCGTCAGTTACCCCGAGCTGGTGCTCGCGCAGTGCAAGGCGGGCATCGTCGGCTCGTTCCCGGCGCTCAACGCGCGCCCCGCCGAGCTGCTCGACAGTTGGCTCACGCAGATCGAGGACGAGCTGGCCGCGCATCGCGAACGGCATCCGGAGGCGGTGGTCGGCCCGATCGCGGTAAACCAGATCGTCCACCAGTCGAACGTGCGGCTCGAGCACGACGTGCGCGTGTGCGTCGAGCACAAGGTGCCGATCTTCATCACCAGCCTGCGCGCGCCGGCGCCCGAGATCGTGCAGGCGGTGCACGGCTACGGCGGCATCGTGCTGCACGACGTGATCAACCTGCGCCATGCCGAGAAGGCCCTGGAGGCCGGCGTGGACGGCCTGATCCTGGTGGCGGCCGGCGCCGGCGGCCATGCCGGCACCACCTCGCCGTTCGCGCTGGTGGGCGAGGTGCGCAAGCGTTTCGACGGCCCGATCGTGCTGTCGGGCTCGATCGCCAACGGCGGCTCGATCCTGGCCGCGCAGGCGATGGGCGCCGACCTGGCCTACATGGGCACGCGCTTCATCGCCACCCGCGAGGCGCACGCGGTGGAGAGCTACAAGCAGGCGATCGTCAACGCGAAATCGGCCGACATCATCTACACCAACCTGTTTACCGGCGTGCACGGCAACTACATCCGCGAGAGCATCGTCAACGCGGGGCTCGACCCGGACGCGCTGCCCGAGGCCGACAAGTCGAAGATGAACTTCGGCTCCGACAAGGCCAAGGCCTGGAAGGACATCTGGGGCGCGGGCCAGGGCGTAGGCCTGATGGACGACGTGCCGAGCGTGGCCGAGCTGGTGGCACGCCTCACGCGTGAATACGACGAGGCGCGCGCGCGGCTCGGGATCCGCGCCTGAGCGTGCGAGCATCGCGGCGCGCCGCATCGCGCGGCGCGGCCCTGCAGGCACCCAACGAAAACGCCGACGCGAGGTCGGCGTTTTTCATGGTCGAGCGCAAACGCGCTTCAGCGCATCGCGAGGCGCTTCACCTTCGGCGCGGCCGCCTCCTTCACCCAGGCGTCGATCGAAGGACACAGCGCCTGGCCGGAGAAGCGGTCGGCGAGGAAGTCGACGAACGAGCGCACCTTGGCCGAGACGTGGCGGCGGCTCGCGTAGACGGCATAGATCGGCAGTTCGCGCGGCGGCATCACGTCGAGCAGCAGCGGCACCAGGCGGCCGGCCTCGATGTCGTCGCCCACCACCTCGGTGCCGAGCATGGCGATGCCGCTGCCGCTCAGCACGGCCACGCGCAGCGCCTCCAGATGGTTGACGATCAGGTTGCCCGACAGCGTCACGCGCGAATCGAAGGCCTGCGCGTCGATCGAGCTCGAGCCCGCGTCGCGGCGCAGGTAGTTGTGCTGCTCGAGATCGGCCAGCGTGGCCGGCGTGCCGTGTTCCTCGAGGTAGGCGGGCGAGGCGACCAGCAGGATATGCGCGGTCGCGATCTGGCGCGCCACCAGCGAGGAGGACTTCAGCCCGAACGGCGCGGCGCGCACCGCCACGTCGTAACCCTCGTCGATCAGCTCGACCACGCGGTCCGACAGCGTGATCTCGACGGTCACGTCGGCGTAGCGCGCCGCGTAGTCGGTGACGGCGTTCATCACGTGCCGCAGCCCGAAGGCCGACAGCGAGGTGACCCGCAGGCGCCCCTGCGGCACGATGCTGGCCGCGCCGACGGCCTGGCCCGCCTCGTCGAGTTCGGTCAGCGCCTGCACCAGGCGCTCGTAGTATTCGCGTCCCGCCTCGGTGGGCGCGACCCGACGCGTGGTCCGATGCAGCAGCCGCGCGCCGAGCGTCTGCTCGAGGTGCATCACATGCTTGCTCGCCATCGCCGCGGACATCTGCATGCGCTCCGCCGCGCCGACGAAGCTGCCGACTTCGACGACATAGCGGAACACATTCATGCTGACGAGGGTATCCATGCCAAACGCTCGCGTTTCAGTTTCAGTTGATCAGTCGATTGCACAATTGCAAAGAACTGTAACAAAGGCTGCGAAACCAAAACGTCAACAAAGGCAAAACGTCGGTTTTTCATCGATATTCGGCGCGGATCAGCCGGTAAACAACATGCATTTCAAGATGCGTGTTGCGTACGCTCATATGACATGCGATCAGAATTTCACGCGCATGCCACCGCCTGCCGTGTAGCCGCTCGATTGGTTCGACAGGTGATCGTACATGTAGGCGACGTAGAGATCGGTGCGCTTGGACAGCGGATAGTCGTAGCCGAGCGCCCAGGTCTGATGCGTCTGGTCGAGGCCGCCGGCATCGCGCGAATAGGCGTAGGAGGCCATCGCGCTGCCCGCGCCGAGCGGCACCGACATGCCGCCCTGGGCGGTGTTGATGTGCCAGCTGCCGCTTTGCGCGTCGTTCCTCGTGTACATGTACTGGCCGTAGAGCTTCAGGAAACGCAGGTCGTAGCTGATGCCGAACTGCGCCACGCCCTGGCTCTTCATGCCGGCCACCAGGCTGCCGAGATCGCCCGGATCGTTGTTGAAGTTCACGTATTGATAGACGGCGGTGGCGGCCAGCGGGCCGTGGAAATACTGCATCTGGCCACTCCACTTCTTCGCGCCGTTGCCGCCCGACTGGTTGCCGAGCGCGTACATCGCGCTGGCGCTGAAGCCGTTGAAATCGGGCGTGGTATACGACACCGCGTTGTTCCAGCCCGAATCGCCCACCACGCCCTGGTCCGTCGTGTAGGTGGGGAAGGTGCCCAGGCCGAGGAACACGTGATAGACCATCGGCGAGAATTCATACGAGTCGATCAGCGGATTGAACAGGATCGTCGAGATGAACAGATGCGTGGTCAGGCGCCCCGCCAGCACCGTGCCGTAGGGCGTCTCGAGCCCGACGTAGGAATTGCGCGCGAAGAAGGTGTCGCCGTCGAAGCGGCCGAACTTGCCGCTTTGCGGACGGAAGAAGTCCTCGACCGTGAACAGCGCGCGGTAGCCGCCGCCCAGGTCCTCGGTGCCGCGCAAGCCCCAGTACGAGGTCGACATGCCGCCGCCCTGCACGCCGACCGCGGTCTGGTTGCCGGGGAATTTCTGCGCGCCGATCCAGGCGTCGACCTGGCCGTAGAGCTGCAGGCTCGATTGCGCGTGAACGGGCGTCGTGGCGACGGCGCAGGCCGCGAACGCGGCGCAGGCGAAAGCACCGGAGCTGGCCCGGCGAGCAAAAGACTTCATGAGATCTCCGAATCAATTCGTTGGGAATCGACGCGCTTGTGGTTGTTCGGGCTGCGCGCGCACGAGTGGGACCCGTCCATCTTCATGGACCGATAAGCTGGTCAAAATTGGGAGCACTTATGTTCGGTATAGCGGCGCCGTGATTCGAGGGCCGCGGGCCCGGGGCCCGGCCGGCGCGCGGCATGGCTTGCCGCCGCGCGCCGGGCACGGCGCCGGTACTGGCGCCGGCCCGCCCCCCCGAGCGAGCCGGCACGCCGGCGAGGCGCGAAAGATAGCGCAAGCGTCGTGGCGATAAAAGCGGGCCGGGATAAAAAGGCGGGGACTGTGGCAAATCCGCGTCACAGGATGCGAGGGGAAGCGTCGCAGGATACCTGGAACGGGTGATGTCGCGAGGCGCGCGCGCTCATGCGCCGGATGGACGAACGGCGCCGCGGGCGGTGAAGCCGGCGGCGCCGAAGCAGCGAACGGAAATCAGTTGTTGCGGTAGAACGAGGAGAAGAAGGTACTGCGTCCGCCGCCGTTGTCCTGCATGCGCGGCTGCGGTTGCGGGCGGCCACCGCCGCGTTCCTCGTTGTAGCGCGCCACGTCGGCGCGAATCGAGCCGCTGCGCACCGCGCCGTCCGACTGGCCCGGGCGTTGCATGCCGCCCGAGTTCGCGCTGATCGAGCGATACGGGCTGTTGCCGGGATAACGGCCGTATTGCCCGCCGCCGTATTGCGGCGTGCCGGCATATTGGGGATGGCCGCTGTAAGGCGTGCCATAGGTCGGCGTCGACATCGGCCGCAAGCCCCAGCGCGGGCCGCCGCCGTTCATGCCGCGATTGACGCCGCCGAAGCGCGGCTGCGCCGCGCGCGCCTCGCCGTGCCAGCCGGAACCGGGGCCGGGACGGCCGCCGAAGCCGCCGCCGTGCGGCGGATGGGCGAACGCGAGCGAGGCCAGCAGCGCAGCAGCCGCGCCCACCATGCATCGTCCGATTATCCGTTTTGCCCGTTCCACTTTGATCACCCGGTTTGCCGCTCGCCGATCGCCCGGGGGTCGCCTTGTCGACCCCGATTCGGGACGCGAGCTTTCAGCAGTAATTTATGGGCGCGGCCATTTGATGTCGAGCCGAAAAGTGTTAGACCGTCGGCACCGATGTAACACCGTGTTACTCCAGGGCTTTTCAGGATTTTCCATAAGTTTTTAAACGAATTTGAAGCCGCTTTCGGCGATGTTTAGCGATGGTTTTTCGTCGCTGATTTTGTGCTGGGAAAGGGGGACGCAGCGGGAAAAGCATATCGCCCAGGCTGATGTTCCATACAAAGCTTTCATCAATCGATGCGTGAAATGAATTTGCCTCTTGAATGGGCTTGACCGGACAATACGCGCTGACTCGCGGCGGCCGGCCGTGTTCCGCCGTCGCCGCCTTCCCGCCTCCCGACCCGCAAGCCCGAGATTCCGATGGCCCGACCCCGTTTCCTTCCCGACAATTTCACGCTGGCCCTGGTCGGCACCGTGGTGCTGGCCAGCCTGCTGCCCGCGCGCGGCGAGTTCGCCGTGGGCGCCAACTGGGCCACCGATATCGCGATCGGCCTGCTGTTCTTCCTGCACGGCGCGAAACTCTCGCGCGAGGCCGTGATCGCAGGCGCCACCCACTGGCGCCTGCACATCGTGGTGCTGCTGAGCACCTTCGCGCTGTTCCCGCTGCTGGGCCTGGCGCTCAAGCCGCTGCTCACGCCGCTGGTCACGCCGGCGCTCTACACCGGCGTGCTGTTCCTCTGCACCCTGCCGTCCACCGTGCAGTCCTCGATCGCCTTCACCTCGATCGCCAAGGGCAACGTGCCGGCCGCGGTCTGCGCGGCCTCGGCCTCGAGCCTGCTGGGCATCTTCATCACGCCTGCCCTGGTGGGCGTGATGCTGAGCGCGAGCGCCAGCTCGGGCGCCTCGGGCTGGAGCACGGTGGGCAGCATCGTGATGCAGCTGCTGGTGCCCTTCCTGGCCGGCCAGTTGCTGCGCCCGCTGATCGGCAAGTGGATCGAGCGCAACCGCGGCGTGCTGAAGTTCGTCGACCAGGGCTCGATCCTGCTGGTGGTCTATGTGGCCTTCAGCGAGGCGGTCAACCAGGGCCTCTGGCACCAGATCCCGCCGCTCGCGCTGGGCGGCCTGCTGGTGGTCTGCGTGGTGCTGCTGGCGCTGGCGCTCGGCGTGACGGCCCTGGTGGGCAAGCGGCTCGGCTTCAATCGCGCGGACTGCATCACCATCATCTTCTGCGGCTCGAAGAAGAGCCTCGCCTCCGGCATCCCGATGGCCAAGGTGATCTTCGCCGCGCACGCGGTGGGCGCGATCGTGCTGCCGCTGATGCTGTTCCACCAGATCCAGCTGATGGTCTGCGCCGCGCTCGCGCAGCGCTGGGGCGCCCGCGATCTCAGCCTGGACGACGCCCGCGAAGCGCAGGGCAAGCCCGCCCTGAACGCCGGCAAGCGCTGACGCGGCGGGCCGCGCCAAGCGGCCCGCAATCCTCCTACGATCCACTGCTCTTCATAGTCAAAATATGACTAAAAATAAAATGACCATGAAGAATTTGATGCCCGCGCGTCGATCGCACTGAAGCCGGCGGCCGGCAGCCCGGCGCTTCGTGACCGTCACAAAAAATTCACTGCCGTGACGCGGCGGCCGGTGGTTACATTGGCCGTTCCGTCGCCCGCTCGCACTACATGCCTCCGCCCGTTCCCGTCGCCGCCGCAGCGCTCGTGCGCGTCGCCGATCTGCTCGCCGCCGGCGCGCTGAGCGCGCAATTCCAGCCGATCGTGGCGATCGCGGGCGGCGCGATCATCGGGTACGAGGGGCTGGTGCGCGGCCCGGCCGGCTCGGCCGTCGAGATGCCCGGCCCGCTGTTCGCGCAGGCCGCCCGCGAAGGCTGCTCGCTCGACCTGGAACTAGCCGCCGCCGCCACCTGCGAGAAGGCCTTCGCCGCCTCGGGCGCCGACGGCCAGCTATTCGTGAACTTCAGCGCGCACGCCATCGTGCAACTGGCGCGGCAGCGCGAGCGCGTGCTCGCGGCGCTGCCGGCCAGCCGCATCGTGATCGAGCTGACCGAGCAGCATCCGGCCAGCGACCTGCCCGGCCTGCCCGCGGCACTGGCCGAGCTGCGCGGCTCGGGCATCGCCTTCGCGCTCGACGACTACGGCACCGCCAATGCCAGCATGAGCGCCTGGGTGCGACTGCGCCCCGACATCGTCAAGATCGACCGCTTCTTCATCGACGGCATCGCCAGCGACCCGCGCAAGTTCGAGGCGGTCAAGGCGATGCAGCATTTCGCGCTGGCCACCGGCAGCCGGCTGATCGCCGAGGGCATCGAATGCGCGGCCGACCTGATCGTGGTGCGCGACCTCGGCATCGACTGCGGCCAGGGTTTCTTCCTCGGCCGCCCCGCGACGGTGCCGGCCCCGCGCACCGCCGCGCCGGCCCACGACGCGCTGCGCGCGCCGCATATCGCGGTATTTCCCGGCGTGACGCGCACCGCCACCATCACGCGCCCCAATGCGACGGTGACCGACAAGATGCGGGTGCCGGCGCCCGCCCTGCCCAGCCACGCCACCAACAACCAGGTGCTCGAGCTGTTCCGGCGGCGGCCCGACCTGCACGCGGTGGCGGTAGTCGAGGGCGAGCGGCCGATCGCGCTGATCAACCGGCGCGGCTTCATGGATCGTTATGCCCTGCCCTATCACCGCGAGGTGTTCGGCAAGCGCGCCTGCCTGCAGTTGGCCAACGACACGCCGCTGATCGTCGACAATGCCACCACCGTCGAGCAGCTCACCGCGCTGCTGGCGAACCACGACCAGCGCTACCTCACCGAAGGCTTCATCATCACCGACCATGGCCGCTACGCCGGGCTGGGCACCGGCGAGAGCCTGGTGCGCGCGGTCACCGAGGTGCGCGTGGAGGCGGCCCGCTACGCCAACCCGCTGACCTTCCTGCCCGGCAACATCCCGATCAGTTCGCACATCGCGCGCCTGGTCGGCAACGACGCGGCCTTCCACGCCTGCTACGTCGACCTGAACCAGTTCAAGCCCTTCAACGACCAATACGGCTACTGGCAGGGCGACGAGGTGCTCAAGTTCGCCGCCGCGGTGCTGGCCGACGTCTGCGACCCGATGCGCGACTTCCTCGGCCACGTGGGCGGCGACGATTTCCTGGTGCTGTTCCAGAGCGACGACTGGCGCTCGCGCGCGCAACGCGCGATCGACCGCTTCGACGAGGGCGCGCAGCGCTTCTACGCGCATGCGGACCGGCTTGCGGGCGGCATCCGCGGCGAGGACCGGCGCGGCAACCCGGCCTTCTTCGGCTTCGTGACAATGGCGATCGGCTGCGTGCGCGTGCCGGGCACGCGCCGCTACCGCAGCGACGAGATCGCCTCGGTGGCCGCGCTGGCCAAGCGGCGCGCCAAGCAGCAGCCGGGGCACCTGTATTTGATCGACGTCGACGAGGGCCGCGCCTGGTTGCGCGCCCACGGCGAGCAATCGAACGCGCCCGACGTGCCGGACGCCGCCGCCGCCGCGCCGCGCGCGAACGACTAAACACGCCGCCGCCGCTCCACGTCGAGAGCGCTGGCGCCGCGTCTTCTCCCGGCCCGCTCGCCGCCCTGCGCGGAAGGGCGCTCCATGCCTTACCCCTTCCACTCGCCCGCCTTGCGCGACGCCGACGCTGCGGCGAGCGCGTTCAGCTCACCCCAATCTGTTTAGAGAACAAAATAAACAAGTCGATCCGCATGAATCAGGAATTACCCCGAAATTACGGGTATTTCCCGACGTTCCCTTGCCCGTGCCGCCGGATTTCCTCGAAAGTTTTTACTATACAATCCGCATTACCCTAAACACTCAGGCTCGACCAGCATGGGTACCACCATTCGCGATGTCGCCCAGGCGGCAAACGTATCGATCGGCACCGTCTCGCGCGCGCTGAAGAACCAGCCCGGCCTGTCCGAAGCCACCCGCGAGCGCATCGTCGCGGTCGCCGCGCAGCTCGGCTACGACCCGGCGCAACTGCGCCCGCGCATCCGCCGCCTCACCTTCCTGCTGCACCGCCAGCACAACAACTTCGCCGCCACGCCGTTCTTCTCGCACGTGCTGCACGGCGTCGAGGAGGCCTGCCGCGACCGCGGCATCGTGCCGGCGCTGCTGACGGTGGGCCCGACCGACGACGTGCTGCGCCAGATGCGCCCGCACGCGCCCGACGCGATCGCGGTGGCCGGCTTCATGGAGCCCGAGACGATCGACGCGCTGGCCGCCACCGGCCGCCCGCTGGTGCTGATCGACATGTGGGCGCCGGGGCTGCGCTCGGTGAACATCGACAACATCGCCGGCGCCTCGCAGGCAATGCGGCACCTGTTCGAGAGCGGCCGCAAGCGCATCGCCTTCATCGGCGGGTCGCTGGCACACCACAGCATCGCGCAGCGCGCGCTCGGCTTTCGCCGTGCCTTCTTCGAGGCGGGGCTGCTGTTCGATCCCTCCCTGGAAGTGACCATCGACGCCGGCCTCGACCCCGATACCGGCGCCGCGCGCGCGATGGAGCGCATGCTCGACGCGGGCGGCCCGCGCCCCGACGCGGTGTTCGCCTTCAACGACGCGGCCGCGCTGGCGGCGATGCGCGTGTGCCTGGCGCGCGGGCTGCGAGTGCCCGAGGACGTGGCCTTCGTCGGCTTCGACGACATCCTCGGCGCGGCGCACGCGGCGCCGCCGCTGACCACCCTGGCCGTCGACAAGGAAGCGCTGGGCCGCCGCGGCGTCGAGTTGCTGCTGGCCGACGCGCCCGACCAGACAGAAATTCGCCTGCCCGTGCGGTTGATCGAGCGCGCGAGCAGTTCCGTGGCGGCGCTCGCGCCGCGCCCCCTCACCCCGGTAATCGCATCATGACGAACCCTGCCTCGCCGACCGCGCCGGACCTGCCGGCGCCGCCCGTCGCGAACTTTCGCGACGCCGATTTCCTGCTTTCCCACGTGCGGCACACGCTGCACTTCTACGCGCCGACGGTCTACGATCCGACGGGCGGCTTCTTCCATTTCTTCCGCGACGACGGTTCGATCTACGAGCGCGACACGCGCCACCTAGTCAGCAGTTGCCGCTTCGTCTTCAACTACGCGATGGCCTATCGCCAGTTCGGCGATGCCCGGCATCTCGACTACGTGCGCCACGGCCTGCGCTTCCTGCGCGAGGCGCATTGGGACCCGGTGCTCGAGGGCTACGACTGGGAGCTGGAATGGCGTGACGGCCGCAAGGTCGCCACCCGCGACGGCACCCGCCACTGCTACGGCCTGGCCTTCGTGCTGCTGGCCGGCGCGCATGCGGCGATGGCCGGCGTCGAGGAAGGGCGCGAGCTGGTCGAGCACACCTTCGCGTTGATGGAAAAGCATTTCTGGGATGCCGAGGGCGGCCTGTACAAGGACGACGCGACCGCCGACTGGCAGGTCTCGGGCTATCGCGGCCAGAACGCCAACATGCACACCACCGAGGCGCTGCTGGCCGCCTACGAGGCCACCGGCGAGGTACGCTACCTCGACCGCGCCGAGCTGGTGGCGACCAACATCACGCGGCGCCAGGCGGCGCTGTCGCAGAACCTGGTGTGGGAGCACTACCACGCCGACTGGTCGATCGATTGGGAATACAACAAGGAAGACAGCACCAACATCTTCCGCCCCTGGGGCTTCCAGCCCGGGCACCAGACCGAATGGGCCAAGCTGCTGCTGATCCTGGAGCGGCACCGCCCGCTCGACTGGCTGCTGCCGCGCGCGATCGAGCTGTTCGACGCCGCCTTCGCGCATGCCTGGGACAGCGAGCACGGCGGCCTGGTCTACGGCTTCGGCCCCGACTACACGGTGTGCGACCACGACAAGTATTTCTGGGTGCAGGCCGAGACCTTCGCGGCCGCCGCCCTGCTCGGCGCGCGCACCGGCAGCGAGCGCTTCTGGGACTGCTACGACGAGATCTGGCGCTATAGCTGGCAGCACTTCGTCGACCATCGCCATGGCGCCTGGTATCGCATCCTGACCTGCGACAACCGCAAGTACAGCGACGAGAAGAGCCCCGCCGGCAAGACCGACTATCACACCATGGGGGCCTGCTACGAAGTGCTCAACGCGCTGCCCGGCGCCGACGGCACGCTCGGCCAGGCGGTCCCGCATCGCAAGGAACACGCATGACCAGCAGCGCCAACTTCCCGCATTTCGTGTCGGCCGGCGACATCCTGACCGACATGGTCCGCCACGGCGCCGCGCAATGGACCTCGGTGCCCGGCGGCGCCGGCTGGAACGTGGCGCGCGCGGTGGCGCGCCTGGGCGTGCCCAGCGCCGCGGTCGGCGCGCTCGGCCAGGACTGCTTCTCCGAGGTGCTGTGGCGCGAGAGCGAGGCGGCCGGCCTCGACATGCGCTTCCTGCAGCGCGTCGATCGCCCGCCGCTGCTGGCCATCGTCCACGAGACGCAGCCGCCCTCCTACTTCTTCATCGGCGAGAACAGCGCGGACCTGGCCTTCGATCCGGCCGCGCTGCCCGCCGGCTGGGAAGCGCCGCTGCAATGGGCGCACTTCGGCTGCATCAGCCTGGTGCGCGAGCCGCTGGCCGGCACCCTGATCGCGCTGGCCGCCAGCCTGCGCGAGCGCGGCGTGAAGATCAGCTTCGACCCGAACTACCGCAACCTGATGACGGCGGCCTATCGCCCGACGCTGGAGAAGATGGTGAAGCTCGCCGACCTGGTGAAGGTGTCGGACGAGGACCTGCGCCACCTGTTCGCCGGCGGCGAGGCCGAGGCGATCGCCGAGCTGCGCGCGCTGAATCCGGCCGCCACGCTGCTGGTCACGCGCGGCTCGGATGCCGCCACGCTGTATGCCGGGGACGCGACGTTCGAGGCGCGCCCGCCGCGCGTCGAGGTGGCCGACACGGTGGGCGCGGGCGACGCCTCGATCGGCGGCCTGCTGGTCAGCCTGATGACCGAGCCGCAGCGTGCCTGGCCCGAACACCTGGCCTTCGCGCTGGCCTCCGGCGCCGCCGCCTGCCGCCATACCGGCGCGCATGCGCCGACGCTCGAGGAAGTGAACGCGCTGCTGGCCGGCTGAACCGGCGCACCTGCCTGATCGCGGGAACGGCCGGAACCGTGAGGTTCCGGCCCCGCTCGTCGCCTCTCCCGGTTTCGCCGGTTTCGCCGGTTTCGCCGGTTTCGCCGGTTTCGCCGGTTTCGCCGGTTTCGCCGGTTTCGCCGGTTTCGCCGGTTTCGCCGGTTTCGCCTGCTTGCCGCTTTCCCGGCTTCCCGGGCATCTTTCCGGCCCGCGCCGACGCGTTCACAGCGCCACGCCCACCTGTCTTCCGGCCCTTTCCAAAGCTCGCCCCGCCGCCCCGGATCCCTTGCCCGGCGAGCACTTTCACCGATCGCCCAAGTCCGCCCGGCAAGTCGTCGCCGGCACGTTCGCCCCCCAATCCCGCGGTTCGGCAGCGCCGCGCGCGCGATGCTAGGATGAAGCGTCCCACTTTCCGGGAGACCTGCATGAACGGCATCCGCATGACGTCCCGCGGCTATACGGCGAACGCCTATACGCGCGCGGCGGAAGGGGGCCGCTTCCGCGGCTACGTGATCCTGTCCCGCTCGGACGGCGACTCACCCGACAACACCGAGTACGAGGCGGACAGCGTCCGCGCGAGCGAGCGCGAGGCGCTCGACGACGCGGAAGCGCTGGTCAGGCGCATCGTCGGCGAGCTATCGCATTGATCGAAGGGAGGATGGGCCGCGCGCCGCGACGGCGCGCGGCGCGGGTTCGATCGACGCATCACGTCACCAGAGCTTCGCGATCACCGAGATGATCGCCATCAGCACCAGCGTCGACATGAAGGGGAACGGATAGGCGCGCGAGCCGATCCGGATCGTCACGTCGCCGGGCAGGCGCCCGACGCCGAGCCTGGACAGCCAGGGCCAGCTGCGCGCCAGCACCATCACCGCCACGAAGGACACCAGCAACCAGCGGAACATGAGCGCCTGGTCTCCTAGAGCGCGTGCGAGCGTTCGCCGCGCGCGAAGGCCGCGAGGCGGCCGTCGATGCCGCGCCCGAACGCGATCACCTTGAACAGCTCCCCCATCTCCGATTCCGCGATCAGCTTCTGCACCGCGTTGGCGGCCGGCAGGAAGCGCGCGCCGTCGGCCGGGTCGATGTCGGCCAGCACCTCGGTGATGCCGGCATTGAGCAGGAAGCGCCCTTGCGAGGTATAGCCGAGCAGCTCGGCGCCGGCCGCCACGGCCGCCTCGTGGATGCCGGAGAACTCGACGTGCGCGGTGATGTCCTGCAGCCCCGGCCAGACGAAGGGATCGCCATGCGCGCGATGCCGGTAGTGGCACATCAGGGTGCCCTCGGCGCGTTGCGGGTGGTAGTACTCGCCGGCCGGGAAGCCGTAGTCGATGAAGAAGGCCGCGCCGCGCGCGAGCATGCGGCAGACAGTGCCCGTGAAGGCGCGCGCGGCTTCGTGGATTTCGGTCAGATAGCCTTCCGGCAGTTCGAGCGCGTCGAGCGCCGCCAGCGCCGCCAACGCCGATATTCCGGCGGACTCCGGCAGGGGCCGATCCTCGAACACGAAGGCGCGCGCCGCGTCGACCGCCACGCCGCGCTCGCGCCAGCCCGTCTCGCCGCGCAGCACCAGCCGCACCGGCATCGCGTCGAGCACCTCGTTGCCGACCACCACGCCCTCGAAGCGCCCAGGCAGCGCGTCGAGCCAGTGCACGCGGCTCGCCAGCGGCGCCGGCAGCTCGGCCGCCAGCGTGGCACGCTGGCGCTCGCGCAGCTCGCCCGACAGCTCGACGATCTCGTAGCGCTCGGGTGCCGCGCCCAGCGCGTCGAGCGCCGCCAGCAGCCCGGCCGCCAGCTTGCCGGTGCCGGCGCCGAATTCCATCAGGCGCCGCGTGCCGCTGGCCTCGAGCGCCTCGGCCAGCGGCCGCGCCAGGGTCTGCGCGAACAGCGGCGAGAGCTCGGGGGCCGTGACAAAATCGCTGCCGTCGTCGCCGCGCCGGCCGAACTTGCGCGCGCCGCCGCTGTAGTAGCCCAGGCCCGGCGCGTAGAGCGCGCGTTCCATGAAGCGCGAAAACGGCACCCACCCGCCCGAGGCCGCGATCTCGGCGCGCAGCGAGGCGGACAGCGTTTCCGACTGCGCGAGCGCGTCCGGGCCGGGAACGGGTAAACTAGCGGGTTCGTGAGCTTTCGGGTTCATCCCGGCATTGTAAATGAGCGATTCCGCCGCAAGGCCTGTCGGCAGCACCGTCCGCCCGGACCGCGGCGCGCGCGTCGCGCTGATCACGGGCGCCGCCCGCGCCGACGGCCCAGGCGAGATCGGCCGCGCGCTGGCGCTCGCCTTCGCCCGCCGCGGCTGGCAGGTGGCGCTGGCCGTCGACCACGAGGCGGACCGCCCGGCCGCCCAGGCGCTGGCCGCCGAGGTCGAGGCGCTGGGCCGCCGCGCCGCCGTGCTGGTGGCCGACCTGTCGAGCGAGCGCGGCGCCGCCGCCCTGGTGCCGGCCTGCAGCGCGGCGCTCGGCCGGCCCGGCTGCGTGGTCTGCCACGGCGATCCGGCCCCGGCCGACGACGCCACCAGCGCCGGCTACGCCTCGCTGCTGGCCTCGGTGGCCCGCCACGTGGCCGCGCCGGTGGTGCTGGGCCGCACGCTGGCCGAGGCGACGCCCGAGGCCGCGCGCGAGGACGAGACGCAACGCGCGGTGCTGATCCACCTGCTCGACGACGCGTTGTACCATCCCGCGCCCGAGCGGCTCTCGCATGCACTGGCGCAGGCCGCGCTGCATCGCGCGACGGCCGCCCAGGCGCTGGCGCTGGCGCCGAAGGTGCGAGTCGCGGCGCTGGTGCGCGGGCGCGCCCCGCATGCCGACGAACTGGCGGCGGCCGCCTGCTACCTGGCCGATGCGCCGGGCGTGACGGGCGCCACGCTGAGCGTGGACGGCGGCGAGCATCTCGCCCCGCCCGCGGCCGGCCAAGCCTGAGGACCGGCGCGCCGAGCGCGCCATTTCGCGTGTTAGCACGCCTATTTGACTGGAACGACCATGTTTTCCGCCCTCCTGCACCCCAGGCTCGCCGACTGCCGCAGGCTCTACCTGCGTGACCACGAGGTCTCCATGCGTATCGGCGCGTTCGAGCACGAGAAGCGTGGCGAACAGCGTGTCGTGATCAACATCGACGTGTTCGTGCCGCTCGCCCTGACCACCCCGCTCAAGGACAAGCTGCGCGAGGTGATCGACTACGATCTGATGAAGCAGGCCGTCGCGCATTGCATCGCGAGCGGCCATATCCACCTGCAGGAAACGCTGGTCGACTCGATCGCCGCGCACCTGCTTGCGCACCAGGCGGTGCGCGCGGTGCGCGTCTCCACCGAGAAACCGGACGCCTACCCCGATTGCGACGCAGTGGGCGTCGAGGTCTTTCGCATCAAGGACGAGGAGCGAGCATGAATGCGCCCCATACCCCCGCACAACACGAAGCCGTGGAGGCCGTCGAGGCCGAGGTGGAAGCCGGCCGCCGCGCGCTGACGCGCCGCGAGCAGAAGGAAGCCTACGAGAACAACAAGCTGTTCAAGCGCATCGTGCGCCAGGTCGGCCAGGCGATCGGCGACTACAACATGATCGAGCAGGGCGACAAGGTGATGGTCTGCCTGTCGGGCGGCAAGGACAGCTACGCGATGCTCGACGTGCTGCTGCGCCTGCGCGAGCGCGCCCCGATCGACTTCGAGATCGTCGCCGTCAACCTCGACCAGAAGCAGCCGGGCTTCCCCGAGCACGTGCTGCCCGAGTACCTGCGGCAGGTGGGCGTGCCCTTCCATATCGAGAACCAGGACACCTACAGCATCGTCAAGCGGCTGGTGCCCGAGGGCAAGACCACCTGCTCGCTGTGCTCGCGGCTGCGCCGCGGCATCCTCTACCGCGTGGCGGGCGAGCTCGGCGCGACCAAGATCGCGCTCGGCCACCATCGCGACGACATCGTGCAGACCCTGCTGCTCAACATGTTCTACGGCGGCAAGCTCAAGGGCATGCCGCCCAAGCTGCAGTCCGACGACGGCCGCAACGTGGTGATCCGCCCGCTCGCCTACGTGAAGGAGACGGACCTCGAGAAGTACGCCGAGCTGCGTGAATTCCCGATCATCCCCTGCAACCTCTGCGGCAGCCAGCCGAACCTGAAGCGCGCCGAGATGAAGGCGCTGATCCGCGACTGGGACAAGCGCTTCCCGGGCCGGGTCGACAACATGTTCAACGCGCTCTCGGCGGTGGTGCCCTCGCACCTGATGGACACCACGCTGTTCCCGTTCAAGGACCTGCGCGCCACCGGCGTGGCCGATCCGGCCGGCGACATCGCCTTCGACGAAGACCCTTGCGGCACCGATGCAGGTGCCGGCAAGGGCGAGGGGCAAGCGATCTCGATCGTCCAGTTCGACGACCTGTAACAAGCGCTCACAAGTTCGTGGAAGGCCCGCCCCGCGGGCCTTCCCACGGAAAATCGGAGTGTCGGGGGCGCCGCCTGCCACTGCCCTGCATGCTAGAATCCGCAACTCCGAACTCTCCCGACACGCTGGCGCCATGAATATCGTGATTTTGGCGGCAGGCACCGGCAAGCGCATGCGTTCCGCGCTGCCGAAAGTGCTCCATCCCCTGGCCGGCAAGCCGCTCCTCTCCCACGTCATCGATACCGCCCGCTCGCTCGCGCCCTCGCGCCTGGTGGTGGTGGTCGGCCATGGCGCCGAGGCAGTGCAGGCCGCGGTGGCCGCCCCCGACGTGCAGTTCGCGCTGCAGGAACAGCAGCTCGGCACCGGCCACGCGGTGCGCCAGGCACTGCCCTTGCTCGACCCCGCCCAACCGACCCTGGTGCTGTACGGCGACGTGCCGCTCACGCGCGCGAGCACGCTCAAGCGCCTGACCGAGGCCGCCACCGACGCCCGCTACGGGATCCTGACCGTCACGCTCGACGACCCGAGCGGCTACGGCCGCATCGTGCGCGATGCCGCCGGCAGCGTGACGCGCATCGTCGAGCAGAAGGACGCCTCGCACGAGCAGCTCAAGATCGCCGAGATCAACACCGGCATCGTCGTCACGCCCACCGCGCAACTGGCGATGTGGCTCGGCGCGCTCGGCAACGACAACGCCCAGGGCGAGTACTACCTGACCGACGTGGTCGAGCAGGCCATCGAGGCCGGTTTCGAGGTGGTCACCACCCAACCCGACGAGGAATGGGAAACGCTCGGCGTGAACAGCAAGGCGCAGCTCGCCGAGCTCGAGCGGATCCACCAGCGCAACCAGGCCGAGGCCCTGCTGGTCGGCGGCGTGACGCTGGCCGATCCGGCGCGCATCGACATCCGCGGCTCGCTCGCCTGCGGCCGCGACGTCTCGATCGACGTGAACTGCGTGTTCGAGGGCGAGGTGGTGCTGGCCGACGGCGTGACGATCGGCGCGAACTGCGTGATCCGCAACGCCCGCGTGGGCGAAGGCGCGCGCATCGACGCGTTCTCGCACCTGGACGGCGCCCAGGTCGGCGCGCAGGCCGTGGTGGGCCCCTATGCGCGACTGCGCCCCGGCGCCTCGCTCGGCGACGAAGCCCATGTGGGCAACTTCGTCGAGGTCAAGAACGCGGTGCTCGGCCACGGCTCGAAGGCCAACCATCTCACCTATATCGGCGACGCCGACATCGGCGCGCGCGTGAACATCGGCGCCGGCACCATCACCTGCAACTACGACGGCGCGAACAAGTTCCGCACCGTGATCGAGGACGACGTGTTCGTCGGCTCCGATACGCAGCTGGTCGCGCCGGTGCGGGTGGGCAAGGGCGTGACGATCGCGGCCGGCACCACCGTCTGGAAGGACGTGACCGACGGCAAGCTGGTGCTCAACGACAAGACGCAGACGGAGAAATCCGGCTACGTGCGCCCGACCAGGAAGAAGGGCTGAGGAAGCGGGCCGTTGCAGCGGCTGCAGCGGCCCCGACGGGTTAGAACAGTTTCGAAGGCGCACACGGGTTGCGCCTTCCTCATTTCGGAGGATCGATCGCCATGTGCGGCATTGTCGGCGCAGTTGCGCAACGTAACATCGTTCCGGTGCTGATCGAAGGTCTGCGCCGGCTGGAATACCGCGGCTACGACTCGTGCGGCGTGGCCGTGCTCGAGAACGGCGCGCCCAAGCGCGCGCGCAGCGTGGCCCGCGTGGCCGACCTCGACGCCCAGGTGCGCGAGACGCAGCTCGAGGGCGTGACCGGCATCTCGCATACGCGCTGGGCCACGCACGGCGCGCCGGTCACCCACAATGCGCACCCGATCTTCTCCTCGGACGCGGTGGCCCTGGTGCACAACGGCATCATCGAGAACTACGAGGCGCTGCGCGAAGGGCTGCGCGCCAAGGGTTACCAATTCGTCACGCAGACCGATACCGAGGTGATCGCCCACCTGGTGCACAGCCTCTATCGCGGCGACCTGTTCGCCGCCGTGCGCGAGGCCGTCGCGCAACTGCACGGCGCCTACGCGATCGCGGTGATCCACAAGGACCAGCCGAACACGGTGGTGGGCGCGCGCCAGGGTTCGCCGCTGGTGGTGGGCTTCGGCGAGGGCGAGAACTTCCTCGCCTCCGACGCGCTCGCGCTGGCCGGCAGCACCGATCGCTACACCTTCCTCGAGGAAGGCGACGTCTGCGAGCTGTCGCTGGACGGCGTGAAGATCGTCGACCGCAACGGCGCGCGCGCCGAGCGCGAGATCCGCGTGGTGAGCGCCTATGGCGGCGCGGTCGAGCTGGGCCCGTATCGCCACTTCATGCAGAAGGAAATCTTCGAGCAGCCGCGCGCGATCGGCGACACCATCCCGCCGGTGGAGGCCTTCGAGCCCTCGCTGTTCGGCGACGATGCCGCGGCCACCTTCAAGGAGATCGACAGCCTGCTGATCCTCGCCTGCGGCACGAGCTACTACTCGGGCATGACGGCGAAGTACTGGCTCGAATCGATCGCGAAGATCCCCACCCAGGTGGAGATCGCCAGCGAGTATCGCTATCGCGACTCGGTGCCGAACCCGCGCGCGCTGGTGGTGGTGATCTCGCAATCGGGCGAGACCGCCGACACGCTGGCCGCGCTCAAGCATGCGCAGACGCTGGGCCACCAGCACACGCTGGCGGTGTGCAACGTCGCCACCAGCGCGATGGTGCGCCAGACCGCGCTGCAGTTCCTGACGCGCGCCGGCACCGAGATCGGGGTGGCCTCGACCAAGGCCTTCACCACGCAGCTGGTGGCGCTGTTCCTGCTGGCCGCGACGCTGGGCAAGGTGCGCGGGCATGTGGATGCGACGCGCGAGGCCGACTACATCCGCCAGTTGCGGCACCTGCCGGCGGCGCTGAACAGCGTGCTGGCGCTGGAGCCGCAGATCATCGCGTGGTCGGAGGAGTTCTCGCGCAAGGAGAATGCGCTGTTCCTCGGGCGCGGGCTGCATTACCCGATCGCGCTGGAAGGCGCGCTGAAGCTGAAGGAGATTTCGTATATCCACGCGGAAGCGTATCCGGCCGGGGAGTTGAAGCACGGGCCGCTGGCGCTGGTGACGGAGGCGATGCCGGTGGTGACGGTGGCGCCGAATGACACGCTGCTGGAGAAGCTGAAGTCGAACATGCAGGAAGTGCGGGCGCGAGGGGGCGAGCTTTATGTGTTCGCCGATGCGGATACGCATATCGTCAATGACGACGGGCTGCATGTGATCCGGATGCCGGAGCATTATGGGCCCTTGTCGCCGATTCTGCATGTGGTGCCGTTGCAGTTGCTGGCTTATCACACGGCCTGTGCGCGGGGAACGGATGTGGATAAGCCGCGGAATCTGGCGAAGTCGGTGACGGTGGAGTGAGGGGGTAAGTGGGGGTTGGTTGCCGGCATCGCAGGTGCCGGCAACGTGCCTCCTCCGCGTGGCCATGACGCGACAAGGTCACGAGAAAATCATGTGACGGCAAGGTATTTCAGAAGTAGATTGCTCGTTGTATTCGGTTCGCCAGCAGCAGAAACAAAATCCTAAATAGCTTGGCTGATCGTCAGCAACCCGACGAGATAGCAGATCCCGCAACGGGTGGAGACGCGGCAGCATCGCCCAGGTGTCTTAACTGCAAGTGCTTGACGTCGCGGAACAGGTGTTCGAGTGGTCGAGCGACCGCGAATCGAGACATCGCACACGCAGGACATCAGCGTCCGGCCCTCTTACTCAACTCCCATATCGGCAAAAGATTTCGATGAAAACCAACGCCAGGATATTTCCGTTGCTGTCCAGCATCGCCCTGCTGGCAAGTTGCGCACCGCCGCCGCCCCCCTGCGATCAGCTTTGCCAAAACATCAACATGGACAGGATGTCGGTATCGGCCGGCATGCTGGATCCACGGTTCCTACAATATGACCTGGCGGAACAAAAAGCCAGGCAAGACCTGAAGCAGGCTACCGCCGCTCACGATACGCACCGTGCACAGGTGCTGCAGGCGGTGATCGATGACATCACGAAGAAACGCAATGCGCTCGATATCGCGCAGCGCCCTCAGGCTCAGCGCCAGCTTCAGGAGCAACGGCAAAGGCTCATCGAGACCATGCATAACGCGCCGCCCATGTCGAACGTGGATCCGGGGGCGTATGCGCGTTCGCGAGCGCCGGTGCAAGGCTGGGACGATAGCGAGGAAATCAAGCGACGCGCCCTGGAGCAGCAGCAACAGTTCGATGACATGGTGCGGCGGGAACATGGGCAGTGAGCTGCCCTGACCAGATCGACGGAACAAATGGCATCGACCGTCGGACTCCATGGGTCACCATTACGGTGTCCCCTGTCGCAGGCGTATCGGCAGTTACAAGTCAAAAAAACGACTCGGATATGGCGACGCACATGGATTATGAATGATTGCTTCCTGCGTCAAGTACGCGAGCATCGAAGCTATCCCGGCGACAGCACATGAGAGGATGGACGCAAGTTTTCCGAGATTCCGCCATCAAGCCGACATCGCTCAATTCCTTCAAATTCATTTCACCCCAAAATTCTCACGAAGCGTCGATACCGTTAGAATCCTCTGACAAGTTGGAATCGAGGAGCCGTCCTCGCGAGAGATCAGGCCGCGGCAAGGCCGACAACAAGATGGGTAACGAATGAACCTGACCGATTTGACTCAAGCCCTCCAGGGCGGCCTGATTCAGCAAGACCGTCTCATCAAAGCTGACATTCCGTCGTTGCCAGCCAACACGATGGTGCCGTGTCGAGTCCTAACTGATGCGAAACTCGGGCGCGACTTCAGCGTGACGCTCGACATGATCTCGACGGCAAGCGACGTCGAACTCAAAGCGGTGATCGCCCAGCCGATGACGCTATGGATTCAGCAGGCAGACAAATCCTACCTTCCGACCAACGGCTACATTCATACCGCGCGCCGACTCGGTGCCGACGGCAGCTTCACTGCCTATCAGTTGGTGTTCGCCTCGTGGATGCACTTCCTGCGATTCCGCAGCGACATGCGGTACTGGCAGAATCAATCAATCGACGCGATCATCACCGATGTATTCAATCAGCATCCACAGGCTCAGGGGCATTTCCAGTTCGCGTTGTCGAAGCCATTGCCGTCGCGGTCGTATTGCCGCCAGAGCGAATCCGACTGGAACTTCGTGCATCGATTGATGGAAGAGGAGGGGCTGTTCGGCTTCTGGCGGCAGAGCAAGGATGGTAAATCGCATACATTGGTCGTGACCGACGACGTTCATTCACTCGACGACATATCGATCAACCCCATTGAGTTTTACAGATCTGGCGCGGGCAGTGAAGTAGATGCGTTCACGCAGTGGATGGGTTCGCGCACCTTGCAGAGCTCAATGCATACGACACGCACATTTGACTACAAGGCCCCATCGTCCTCTGCCAACCCGAAAGGCACCACCCTACCTACCATGGCGGGACAGGGCAATCTGCCGGAGCAGGCGGAAATCTACGAATACACGGGCGCCTACACCTATGGCCGCCAGGATCGCGGCGAATATCTCTCCAAAATTCGGCTGGAAGAATGGGAGTCGCGCGCGAAGCGTTTTTTTGCAGCAGGCGGCGTACGCAGTATCGACGCGGGTTTGCGGTTCGAATTGAACGGTCACCCGGAGCACGATCGCGATCCTACCGCTCAGCGCGAGTTTGCGGCGATCAAAGTGCGGCGCTACGTCGAGAACAACCTGCCGTTGTCAAAGCAGGAGGCACACTTCCCGCACAGCCTACAAATGGCGCTGAGGCACGCCAAGTCTGGATATGCGGGCATTGCCATCAATCACGATGACGGATCGGCGGGCTTCTATCTTGCAGAAGTTGAAGCGCAACGCATTACGGTGCCTTACCGCAGCCCGTTCGAACACAAGAAACCAGAAATGCATCTGGAGACGGCCATCGTCGTTGGCCCGAGCGGCGAGGAGGTTTATACGGATGAACTCAATCGCGTCAAGGTACGCTTCATCTGGGATCGCCTGAACGACGGCGATGAGCGTGCGTCATGCTGGGTGCGCGTCGCGCAGTCCGATACCGGTGGAGGTTACGGCGGTGTGCATATGCCCCGCGTCGGCGAGGAGGTAATCGTTGGTTACGTCGGTGGCGATTGTGACCGGCCGATTGTATTGCACCGCATCTACAACGGCGCGGTGAAGCCCCAGTGGCACAGCAACGGCATCCTATCGGGCCACCGCTCAAAGGAATATGGCGGCAACGGATACAACCAGATGGTAATGGACGATGCCACGGGTCAGAATCGCGTGCAACTGATGAGCAGTAGCGCAAATAGCCTGCTTCATCTCGGGTACCTGATTGACCAGAGCGGTAACTCGCGCGGCGCCTACCTTGGCAACGGCTTCGACCTGCGGACCGACGACTACGGCGCGGTGCGCGCCAGCCGGGGCCTCTACATCACCACACATCCGAAGTCGCCCAACAGTCAGCCGTTGGACGTGAGAGAAACGCAGCAGCAACTCGTTAATGCCGAGAGTATCGTCGAGTCGTTGTCTCAGATCAGCGAGCAACATCAGGCCGAAAGCCTTCAAGGCGCCCAGGACACAATGCGCGCACTGACCAACGCGACCCAGAACAGCGTGAACGGAGCTATGGGGGGCGGAGGCAACACGGCGGGCGGCGGTACAGGTAATGCCAATGTGTTCCAGCAGCCGGTGATGGTATTCGGCAGCCCAGCCGCGATTGGCTTGTCTTCGCAACAATCAATCCATAGCGCCGCCACCGAGCACATCAACCTAGTAAGCGGGCAGAGCACGCACATCGCTGCCGGGAAATCACTGATCGCCAGTATTGGCGAAAAATTGAGCCTGTTCGTACAGAATGCAGGAATGAAGCTGTTTTCCGCCAAGGGCAAGATTGAAATCCAGGCACACGCGGACAACATCGAAATGACGGCCCAGAAAGCGGTCAAGGTCTTGTCGGCAACACAAAACATCGAAGTCGCCGGCAAGCAGGAGATTTTGATCACGTCTGGGGGCGCCTACATACGCCTCAAGGACGGCAACATCGAGATCCATGCACCAGGAAAGATTGATATTAAAGGTGCTCAGCATATTTTCAATGGCCCCGCGCAGCAATCGTATCCATTGCCTGCCCTGCCGATTCCAAGCGACATGAAGCGCTTCAGCAATCGACTCGACATGTCCGGCCTGGACGCGATTGCCGCATCGGACGGAACCACGCACGCTTGGGCCAATGCGCCGTATTACGTTGCTACGGCAAGCGGAACCATCATAGCGAGCGGCACGACCGATGCATTCGGTAATGGCGAACGCTTTTTCACACGCGAGCAAGAGCCGGTTGATATCTGGATGGAAAAGGATGAATGGCTCGCGACCGAAGAAATACAATCGCCGACTCCCTCGCCTCAGTCGACTACACCCGATTGCTCGTATCTTGACGGTACGAAAGGCCGTATCGACGCACCCGCCGATTTCTACAGCAAAAAAAACACTGTGACGTTGTCCAAGGGTAGCGACACAAAGTTTACCTTTCCGGGTGGCAGGCAGCAGGACGCAACACTGTACAACGCGAAGGTGAACGATCACCCCGTGGATATTTATGTGCCTAAGAGTAGCGCCCCGACCGGTACCGCCGTGCCAGATCAGCAAGCTATTGCCAAGGCGCTAGAATCGGCGCCCCCTCAACAGCTCGAGCAATTGAGCAAGGTCTCAATTAATCCTGGCCCGAATCCGCAGGATGCGGTCTGGCAAAAGATCTACAACAAGCCTGATTTCTATTCAGCAGCAACGGCCAGCGTCGCGCAAGGTGTGGCGTTCTACCCGTGGAAAGACTGGACGTCCATTCCACAGCAATATATCGACAGCACGATGATCCACGAGACGGGCCATCTGTGGAGCGAGACTCTCTGGAAGGACCCAGCGCTGAAAAAGGGCTATCTGGATGCGATCAAGAAGGACGGTCAGGTACCATCTGCCTATGCTGGTAGCAACCCTAACGAAGACTTTGCTGAATCGGCGAACATGTATTGGTCGAGCAAAGGCACGCCGTGTGAACAAGAAGGACGAAAGCGCTATCCTGCCCGCTATGAATACTTTGACCAAATCGCCGATTAAACGCCACCTGCTGGCCGCAACACTGATGACCGCACTACTGACGTGCGGCTGCACAACGAATGTATTGGGAGCCAACGCGATGTCCAAACCACTTCCAGCGGGAGCTCAGGCCCCCAACACACCGCATCCGGGCACGATTGTCGTGAAGTACGCCTGGAACCATTCGAAGGAAGTGATGCCTGCCAGCGGGTTGCCCGAGTCGTTCATATTCCGCTGCTCGGATGCCGACGGCAACCCGACTGAGCGCAGTGCCGCTGCCTGGTGTATCCCCGTCGTCGAAATCGAGACCGTTTCGACCGACGCAAGCGGCCATCCCATCGCCCCTAAAGATGCCGCCTCGATTACAACTTCCGTGTATGGTCCCGACCACACGTTTATCGAGCACGTAGTATCCGGAACGCCGCCGGCAAAATAAATCTCGGCGGGGATACCTCACCAGCATGCAATAAGGGAATTCTCACCATGACTGATGACGCGTCGACATATACCGTAAAACCGAACGATACGTTGAGTGGAATCGCCAAGACGAAGGGCGTGCCCTGGACCGAAATCGCGAAACTCAACGATATTCACGACCCTCGTGCGCTACGCGTTGGCACACGGCTGCGCATGCCTGCCAAAAGCGGCAAGATCAATGCGAATACACTCGACGCTGAGCATAACCCGCTGCCTGATGCCGCCTATAAGATCCGCTGCGGAGAACGGGAAATTTGCGGACGCACATCGAAAGCCGGCCAGTTGGCCGAATTCGTGCCTGACTTCGCAGGACAGACTGTAGAAATATTCTTCCAGAAGCTAAGCGGCGAGTGGAAGAAGGTCTACGAAACAGTGTCTGAGGATGTGAACAAGCTCGTGACGCTCGTAAGCCCACGATTGAAGATCAAAACGCAAACCGAAGCCCACCCACAAGACGACAAGGCTCAGCATGCGCCCCCTCAGCCACGCCCCAAGGCGCCAGCAGCAGGTGACCAGACCGACTCGTCGTTTGGTCCCGGCAAGGGCGTAAAAAAACAGCAAACCAATGACGCGGGCGGCGCCACAAATACGAAAGTCACGAGTGACGACGCATCGCTTGACGAATTCCTCGACAAGTACACGGGAGATCCGATCACTGAGGCTGATTTCGCCGACGCTGCAAAGCAACTTGGCTGCAAGGTGAACGTGATCAAGGCAGTTCACGAAACTGAGGTTCGAGGTGGCAGCTTCACAACGGTCGATGGACGCAAGGTGCCAACGATCCTCTACGAGCGTCACTATTTCTACAGGCTCACGGGCGGCAAGTACTGGGATACGAATCCTGACCTCTCCTACCCGGTCGGCTACTATCAAGCTAAGACCAAGTACATCAAGAAAAAGATGTCTCTCAAGGGAGAGGATGGCAAGCAGCACGACGTCGATGTCTGGGTGCATTTCAGCAAAAAGAAAGACAAGGGGCATGAGGATGAGGCTGAAACCGCGACAGAACTGGTCGACGATGGTGTGCTGACAAAGGAACGTGACATGTATGGGACATTTAGCTATCGGCGCCTGCGCAAAGCCTATCGGCTTGACTCTTCAGCTGCACTGAAGTCATGCTCATGGGGCGCATTTCAGATCATGGGCGCAAACTACTCGATGGTAGGCTACGGCAGTGTCGAGGAGATGGTTCGAGAGATGTCGAAATCCGAGCGAGCACACTTGAAGGCCTTTGTCGCGTTCGTAAAGGCAAGCCCGGCTCTCGTAAAAGCGGTCAAGGATGAGGATTTCACAGCTTTTGCCAAAGGCTACAACGGCTCGGGCTACAAAGATAATAAATACGACAGCAAGATGAAGAGCAATTTCGACAAGTTCGAAAAATTTGATGCAGCGAAGAAAGGAACGAAATGAAACGAATCGGTTTGGCAATGGTCGCTGTGCTTGCAGTTACGTCGTCGATCCATACGACAGTATCCGCGGATGAGCTTCGATCAGGTGTCTACGCCTTGCGTAGCATCCCCGGCGCACAATTGGATTATCGAACGCTTTACCTCGTGGTCAACAATGGCAACGTTACGGGTTTCTTCGACAACCCTTCCACCGCACCGGCTGCCAATAATCCGGACCGGGATCCGACTTGCCGCTTCTTGCTGAGGAGTACATCCGTGACTCGAAACGAAGTCGATTTCGCCACGCAATTCAGCGGAGATCGAGGCGAACCGATTTCGGTGGCAGCAAGCGCGAAAGGTGTGTGGTCGGTACGCGTGAATGGCGACCTGCCAAATTGCGATGTCCCAACGATTTCCACAGGAGATTCGTTAACGTTCAGTGCAGCGCGCAGTTGGATTGGATTTGCCTCCATTACTAGCCGACGGGCTCGTTTGTATTCGAAACCTGAAGACTCAGCGATCACTAAGGCTTATCTAGTCAAGGACGACGTTGCCGCAGTGCTCGTACGCAACGGCGATTGGGTGCAAATCGACTACTTCGCCAGCGGTACTGACCTCGTACGCTGGATCAAGCGCGCCGATTTGCAGATGGATTGAACAGATTCCTCGCAGCAAGCCATCGACGCGTCGTTCCTGTGCAATGCACGGTTACAAGACTTTGGAGCGTGAGACCAAGGAATTGCACCGGACCGACGAAACTCTCAAACTGGCGAGCGCATTTTCTCTCAGATGGAGTTCGACCGCCGCTTCAAGTCCTGAAGGCCTCTATTAACCAGCATCGCGACACCTTCGGGTTCCAGTTGATCTGCTAGGCCTTGAGGATTATCCCTTCGGCCTACCGACGCCATGCAGCGCAACCGTCCGCCCCGTCACCGCCGTATCGTGCGCTCCTGACAGACATCACCAACCAACCCTGCAAACAAAGCGCGTAAGCGTGTACTGTTCTATCCGGGTGACGACGGACACAAACGCGAAACCGTAAGCGGGCATGCTGGCTTCTGCTGCGCCGGGACCTGATTCGCTGGCCATCGAAGCACGCGTAACGCAGCCCCACGCGCTCCGCGACCAACCCCAGTTCTCACGCAGCCCAGCCGAGCACCGTCGCCCCGTTCCACCCGCACCACCACCAACCCCGCGCCGAGCCCCGCTCGGCCCGGCCCCTGCTCCAAATCTTTCTCAGAGTGAGGATTACCATGCCATTCGTCACCACCAAAGATCAGGTCGAGATTTTCTACAAAGACTGGGGCCCCAAGGACGCGCAGCCCATCGTCTTCCATCATGGCTGGCCCCTGTCCTCGGACGACTGGGACGCGCAACTGCTGTTCTTCGTGCAGAAGGGCTATCGCGTGATCGCTCACGATCGTCGCGGGCATGGCCGCTCGTCGCAGGTATCGGACGGGCACGACATGGACCATTACGCGGCCGACGCCTTCGCCGTGGTCGAGGCGCTCGACCTGAAGAACGCCGTCCACATCGGCCACTCGACCGGCGGCGGTGAAGTCGCCCGCTATGTCGCCAAGCATGGCGAGCCGGCCGGGCGCGTCGCGAAGGCGGTGCTGGTCAGCGCGGTGCCGCCGCTCATGCTGAAGACCGATGCCAACCCCGAAGGCCTGCCCATCGAAGTGTTCGACGGCTTCCGCAAGGCACTGGCCGACAACCGCGCGCAGTTCTTCCTCGACGTGCCGAGCGGCCCGTTCTATGGCTTCAATCGCCCGGGCGCGACGGTTCATCAGGGCGTGATCCAGAACTGGTGGCGCCAAGGCATGATCGGCAGCGCGAAGGCGCATTACGAGGGCATCAAGGCCTTCTCGGAAACCGACCAGACCGAGGACCTCAAGGCGATTTCCGTGCCGACCCTGGTGCTGCACGGCGAGGACGACCAGATCGTGCCGATCGCCGACGCCGCGCTGAAGTCCATCAAGCTGCTGAAGAACGGCACGCTGAAGACCTACCCCGGCTTCTCGCACGGCATGCTGACGGTCAATGCCGACGTGCTCAACGCCGACCTGCTCGCCTTCATCCAGTCGTGACGCGGTAATGGAAAAGCGAGTCCGCGAACGCGTGACTCGCTTTTCTCGATACGAATTGATTTTCCGCAGCCTGGCCCGATCGCATCAATCAGGCAGGCTCGCCGCCACGCTCCGCTTCCGCGCAGACAAACTCCATCTCGACCAGCGGAAACCTGACATCCCCCGGCAACAGGAAGTCGAGCCGCTCGCGCGCCTGGAAACCGTATTTCGCGTAGAAGTGCTGCCCAGTCAGCGTCGCCGTCAGTTGCAGTCGCGTGAAGCCACGTTCCCGCGCCGCCGTTTCGCTTGTCTTCATCAGCAGCGTGGCGATGCCCAGCCGGGCGAATTGCGGATGCACATAAAACGCCCGAATATGCGCCGCCTCGGTAGCCGGGTCGAGACAACCCGCTTCCCGATTCGCGACCGCCTCGCCGCCGAAGGCCTTGCGCCGAAAACTCCAGCCGCCGCAACCGGCAATCACGCCGTCCGACTCGACCACGAAGTAGGTCCGATCCTCGATCAGTTTCCGGTCCACGCCGAACAGCGCGCCGATCGAGAGCCTGCGCTGCTCGTCGGAATACTCGCGCATCATCAGCTCGGTGACGGAATATTCGATCAGCGCCTCGATCGAGGGAATATCCGAGAGTTCGGCATGGCGTGTTTGAAGCTGATTCATCGCGTCTCCTTCGATACTGCGCTATAGCGTAAAAAACGAAAACGCTATCCTGACCGTCATGAATATCTCGACCAGCACTCCCATCCACCATCGCCTGTTGATCTCGACATGGATGTCCGCGGTCCTGGCGTGTGGCTGCACCACGAACGTATCGGGGGGAATCGCGACATCCAAGCCCTTTCCACCTGGTGCCCAGGCGCCGAAGCTGCCGCCCCCGGGCACGATAGCCGTGAAATACGCCTGGAATCACTCGGAAGCGCTGATGCCGGCAAGCGAGCTGCCCGAGTCGTTCATCTTCCACTGCGCGGACGCGAACGGCAATCCGGCGAAGCGCGATTCCGCGGCCTGGTGCATTCCGGTGGTCGAGATCGACACCGTCTCGACCGATGCAGGCGGCCATCCCATCGCCCCCAACGACGCAGCTTCGATCACGACCTCGACATACGGCCCTGGCCACACCTTCATCGAGCACGTCGTGTCCGGCGCACCGCCCGCGAAGTGAAGCGTCACCCCACCCGAAACCCCGCCGCCCCCGCCGCCGCCAGGCTCGCCTCGAACCTGCCGCCATCCCCGCCCAAGGCCACCGTGGCCCGCTTCGCGCCCGCCAGCAAGGCCCTCACCGCCTCGGCCAGGATCGGCGGCAGATCGAAGCGCCCCTTCGGTCCCGACATCGTCAGCGCGCCCACCAGCTCGCCGCTGGACCCGAACACCGGCGCCGACACCGAAGCCGTTTCCGGATCCCGCTCGCCGCGCGACACCGCCAAAGCTGCTCGCGAACCTCGGCCAGCTTCGGCTGGTGCTCCGTGAAGGCCCGCAGCACCTTCCTCGACGCGATACAGCACCAGGCGCTTGTCGTCCTGCCACACGTAGAACGAGGCCGTCTCGGCCAGATCCTGGCTCAGGTGCCGCAGGATCGTGCTCTTGTGACCGCGGATGCCGGCGCCGACCACCGCGCGGCGCTGTTCCGCGGCACCGCGGCGAAGGTCTATCGACTGGGCTGAGCCGCTTCGTGGCTCCATGATTCCGGCACCGCGTGGCGCTCAACAAGCGCCACGCGCGCTCCTATACTGGCCGCAATCCCCTCATGCCGAACCCAGGAGCCCTTGCCGTGAAAGACACGCTCGTCGTCCGTTACGTCACCCCCGCCGATTTCAACGCCTGGCTGCCGCTCTGGAACGGCTACAACGCGTTCTACGGCCGCGTGGGCGAGACGGCGCTGCCCAGGGACATCACCGAGCTGACCTGGCGCCGCTTCTTCGACGGCTACGAGCCGATGCACGCGATGGTGGCGGAATCGGCGGGCGAGATCGTCGGGCTGGTCCACTTCCTCTATCACCGCCACACCACGCTGGCCGGCCCGATCTGCTACCTGCAGGATCTCTATACGCTGGCCTCGGCGCGCGGCAAGGGCGTCGGACGCGCGCTGATCGAGGCTGTCTATCGCGAGGCGAGGCAGGACGGCGCCGAACGCGTCTACTGGCAGACGCACGAAACCAACCAGACGGCGATGAAGCTTTACGACCAGCTCGCCAGCAAGTCGGGCTTCCTGGTGTATCGCCACGCGCTCTGAGCGCGCACGCGAGCGAACGCGCCGCAATCCACCGGCGCGCGCTCGATGCGGGGCGAGCCGAGCCTTGCGCGCCGCCCGCCCCGCCCGGCTCACACGTTGTTGGCGCTGCCGGCGCTGCTGCCGCTCGCCCGGGCCTTGCGCATCAAGGTCATCACGAACGGCAGGCACAGCGCCGTCACCAACGCGCCGCCCACGGCGTTGTTGGCCATCGACGCGTGGAAGTCGCTGTAGCCGTCGGCCGCAATCGCCGCGCCGGCCGCCGCCGAGGTGCCGATCACCGAGCCGAACAGCGACATCCGCGAGATGGTCTTCTCGGCGGCATCGCCCCATTCCGAGCCGGTCGGCCAGTGCAGCTCGTCGTGACCGATCTGCAACTGCGCGGCACCGCTCCAGCCGAGCTTGCCCACCGCCTGCTCGAACACGCTGCCGGCGATCTTGTCGAAGAACTCGCCGCCGGTATTCGCGCCGACATAGGCGAACAACTGCAGCGGCGCCTCCTTGGCGAGCTGCAGCGAAGCTTCGTCGGCCTCGGTCTTGTTGCTCATCTGCGAAATTTCGTGGAGCCTGTCGGCGAAGCCCGCGCCCGACATGCCGCGCGCACCCTGCCCCCAGTTCACGAAGAACTGGTTGAAACCGTAAGGCACGGTGTTCGCCAACTGCGCCACCAAGGGGTTACCCTCGCCGTCGGGGGTGCTCTTGTAGGGCTTCACGGCGTTCACGGTGTCGCGCAATCCGGCATAGACGAAGGTACGCGCGAGCGCGGGCAACTGGTCGCGCAACTGGCCGGTTTCCTTCGCGCTGAGCGCGCTGCTGATCAGCCCGGCGATCTGCAGGCCGTTGCCGATATCGGCAATGTTGGAATTGGTGCCGCGTGCGCGGCGCGACACCATCGCCAGCAGGTTGCCCAGGCCCATCAGCGCGATCAACGCGCCGGCCGCCGCCTCCTGCGCCTTCTCGGTGCCGGGCGCGTTGTTCTGCGCCGCCCGCACCAGACCGCTCACCACCTCGCGGATCGCCGTGGTCAGGCCGACCGCCACCGCCTCGTGGCCGGCGACATGCCCGATATTGGAAGCCCAGCCCTTCAGGTTGGCCACCAGTTGCGCGTTGCCGCCCAGCTCCGAACTGCTCGAGCTTTCCGTGCTGGCGCTCGAGGGCGAGGCTTCGGCTTCATTGGTGGTGGTGTTGCGGGTCCGCAGCGGGATATCGCCTTCGCGCTCGGGCACGTCCTCGGTCTCGATCTGCAGCGAGGGGCGCTGGCTGGACGTCAGGCGCGTGCGCGGCGGCGGCAGCCGCCCCGAGGTGCCGCTGGCCGACGAAGCCGGGCGGCGCAGTGAGGAGTCGCTACTGTCGGGCAGCGGCGGCACGTGCAGGCTCGAAGTCGAGCCGTTGCCCTGCAGCGGCAGATGCAGGCTTTCGCTCGACACACTGCTGCGCAGCGAGGAGTCGCTGCTGTCGGGTAACGGCGGCACGTGCAGGCTCTCGCTCGACACGCTGCTGCGCAGCGAGGAGTCGCTGCTGTCCGGCAACGGCGGCACATGCAGGCTCGAGGACGACGGCGAAGGCGGCTCGGCATGCGGCTGTAGCGCCGCCACCAGCGAGGCCATGAACTCGATCGCCTCGTCGGCGTTCCTCACTGCTTCGTTGAGTTGGGCCTCGGCCTGCGCGGGCGTGGCTGCCGGGGCCGACGGCGGGAGGTGCGGATCGTCGAGCGCGAGCGAGCTGATCGAGCTGGTGGGGCTCGACTCGCCCGAGCCGTTGATCTGTTCCTCCACCGCGTGCTGGACGTGCTGCGCCATCCTGGCCTGCAGCGGCGACAGGTTCGCCGGCGGCGATTCGACCATGCCGTGACGCGCGGCCAGCGCGCTGTCGGAGGCGCTGCGCGCGAGCGACGACGCGCCCGTCTGCACCGGCGTGCCACCATTCAGCGAGCTCGGTCGCTGGCGGCGGCGCTGCATGGCCAGGGCCGGGTTGTTCTGCTGCTGCGTGGCCCGGGCCGGCTCGTTGATGACGGGCGTGGTGCCGTGCTGCGACGACGGCTCGGCAGTTGTCGGGACCGGGCTGGTGCGCCCGCTGATCAGGGGAGACGGAGGCATGACGGAACTCGCTGACGCGTTGTAAGTGCCGTCACTATAGGAATTCGGCGCGGCCGTCACGGCGGCGACACGAAGTGCGTCACCGGGATGCGAACGCAGCGAGACAGGCTGGTCACGCCCGAAGCAAAGGGCAGGATCCCGGGAGCCGCGCATCGCGCAGCCCCCCGGGCCTGCCGCGGGGCGCTGCCCCTATCGCCCGGCCTCCACCACCTTCAGCCGGGCCGCGCCGGGCGGCGCGTCGCCGGCGGCCTGGTTGCGCGCGCTGCTCACCGACAGGTAGCGCATGCAGCACACGCGCAGGAACGAGGCGAAGTTGAGCGGCTCCTCGCCGCGCAGCGCCACCAGCTCGTCATGCAGCTTGGCGGCGAACTGGCTGGTGGTCATGTCCTCGCGATTGGCGATCTCCTGCAGCACGTCCCAGAACAGGTTCTCCAGGCGCACCGTGGTGACCACCCCGTGTATCCGGATCGCGCGCGTGCGCGATTCGTAGAGGATGGGATCCGCGTTGATGTAGACACTGCACATGCGAACAGTCTCCTTGAGAGGGGCCCGCGCCGCTCACAGCTCGCGCCGTTTGATGCGCCCGGCGATATGGTCGGCCTGGCGGATCGCCAGCGTGACGATGGTCAGGGTCGGATTCTCCGCCGCGCCGGTGGTGAACTGGCTGCCGTCCGAGATGAACAGGTTGGCGATGTCGTGGGTCTGCCCGAAACCGTTGCAGACCCCGTCTTCCGCGCGCGCGCTCATGCGGGCCGTGCCGAGATTATGCGTCGAAGGATAGGGCGGCACACGATAGACCGTCTTCGCGCCCGCCGCCTCGTAGACGGCGCTGCCCTGCCGGAAACCGTGCTCGCGCATCGCCTCGTCGTTGGGGTGATCGTCGAAATGCACGTTCGCCACCGGCAGGCCGTATTGGTCCTTCACCGCGTGATTGAGCGTGATGCGGTTCGAGGCGCGCGGCATGTCCTCGCCGACGATCCACATGCCGGCCGTGTACGGATAGGCATCCATGGCCTGGGTGAAATCGCTGCCCCAGGCGCCCGGGTTCAGGAAGGCGGCGTAGAAGGGCAGGCCCAGCGAGATGGTCTCCATGTGATAGCCGCCGGCGAAGCCGCGCTTGGTATCGAACCGCGCCTCGTCCTCGATGATGCCGGCCATGGTGGTGCCCTTGTACATCTCCACCTTCTTGTCGAACACCGCGTAGACCGAGCCGGTGGTATGGCGCATGTAGTTGCGCCCCACCTGCCCCGAGGAATTGGCGAGCCCGTCCGGGTAGCGGCTCGAGGCCGAGGCCAGCAGCAGCCGCGGCGTCTCGATCGAGTTGCCGGCCACCGCCACCACGCGCGCCTTCTGGCGCTGCAGGCGGCCCTTCGCGTCGTAGTAGAGCACGGCGCTCGCCTTGCCGTGCGCGTCGTGCTCGATGCGCGCCACGTGCGAGTTCGGCCGCAGCTCCATGTGGCCGGTGGCCTGCGCCCTCGGGATCTCGGTATAGAGCGTCGACCACTTCGCCCCGAAGCGGCAGCCCTGGAAGCAGAAGCCGCGCTGATAGCAGTGGCTGCGATCGTCGCGATTGGTGCTGTTGATCGCCATGTGACCGGTATTGCACTCGCGATAGCCGAGCTTGCTCGCGCCGGCGTGCATCACCTTGAAGTTGTTGTTGCCGGGCAGGCCCGGCCAGCCATTTGTACGCGTCACGCCCATCTTCTTCTCGGCGCGGTCGTAGTAGGGATCGAGTTCCTCGCGCGTGACCGGCCAGTCGAGCAGCGAGGCGCCCTCGATCGCGCCGTAGTGGGTGCGCGCCTTGAACTCGTGCGGCTGGATCCGCAGGCTCGCGCCGGCCCAGTGCGTGGTGGTGCCGCCCACCGTCTTGCAGATCCATGCCGGCAGCGTGGGGAAGTCTCGCGCCACGCGCCAGGAGCCCGAGGTGGTGCGCGGGTCGAGCCAGGACAGCAGGTGGAAGGCGTCCCATTCCTCGGTCTTGAAATCGGCCTGGGTGTTCAGCGAGCCGGCCTCCAGCACCACCACGTCGATACCCTGCTGCGCCAGCTCGTTGGCGAGCGTGCCGCCGCCCGCGCCGGAGCCGATGATCACCACCACGTTGCCGTCGTCATGCGAAAAGCGCTTGCCAGCTTGTTGCGTTGCCATGTCGGTTCTCCCAGGGGTCAGGCTGCCGGAACGGGGCCGCTGTCCTGCGGCGCGGGATCGGGCAGCCAGCTCAGGTCGTCGAAGCCCTTGAACAGGTAACCCCCGTCGCCCTCGGCGGCGCCGTAGCCGAAGTGCTTGTAGGCCAGGCCGTTGCTGTAGAGCGAGACCACCGCCGTGCTGCGCACCGTCTCGAAGAACGGCGTGCCGGCGAGCGCGGCGGTGTCCTTGGCCTGCGCGGCGCCGTCCTGTTTGGTCCAGTCGCCGTCGGCCGCCTTCGCGTCGAGTTGCCTGACGCCCTCGGCGAGTTGCCGGCGCGTGGCGGCATCCTTGCGCGCCTTGGCGTCGAGATCCTTCACCACCAGCGCGTAGACGGCATCGTCGAGCGTCGGGTGCGGATAGATCTGCCGCGTCAGCGCCAGCAGCACCGCGCCCTGGTGCGTGTCCAGGCCCTGCAGCTCCAGGGCCCAGACCCGGCTCGGCGCCAGCGCCGCCAGCGACGAGGACAGCGCCAGCGTGCCGATCAGCACGCCGCTTCCCTTGAGCAGCTCGCGGCGCGTGAGCGCGATACGCCGCGGGCCTTCCGCTTCGGCCGGCCCCTGGCGGGCGATGCCGATGGTTTTGCCTTTCATGTGCGTCTCCTTGATTGCGGGCACGGTGTTGCTTGTTGTTGGTCTTGTTCTGATGCGGTGATGCGGTGATGCGGTGATGCAGTGATGCGGTGATGCAGTGATGCGGTGATGCAGTGATGCGGTGATGCAGTGATGCGGTGATGCAGTGATGCGGTGATGCAGTGATGCGGTGATGCAGTGATGCGGTGATGCAGTGATGCGGTGATGCAG